>JAUVZJ010000021.1 GCA_030602585.1 Candidatus Methanophagales archaeon
TATTAACCGAAGTGTTGGAATGCATGGGGCTAAAATTGGATATGCTTACTTTGTACAACATCTATCTTGGTCAAGGATGCGATCCCAACGTCAAACGAGAGCGGTTGATGGAGCGGTGGGTTTCTTAACCGAACACGCATGCTCAGGCTTATATTCCCCTGCCTGTTCTGCGGTAATGCGGACAGTATTGCATTTTGTGCGTTTCCAGGTTCCTGAACCATACCAGCCTATGATAAATCCTATGTCTTTCTCCCTTATTTCAGGTATTGTACGAATAGTAATCTTTATATGTGAGAAAACATTTATGAAAAACAGGTGTTGCTAATGTTGTACATGCTGCCAATGTTGACATTTTTAATTTTATTTGGTTTTGGTGTGATGCTAAAATAGCTAAGAGCAAGAATCCACAATCAACACCAAGGACAGCTAGGGAAATATCGATTGGAGTAACAGCGGGATTAGTTGCAGCGTTCACTCTATCTATTATGAAAATTTACGAGGATGACCTTCTTTCAGCAATTTTCGTTGTGTCAGGTGCGATATTCTTCTTTATTGGACTGGGTGTTTTCGCAGTGGATTACATTCCAGAAAAGATTGTTTACTGGATAAAAGTGAAAAACGAAAATACTAAACGACCTACAAGACCAAAGAGTGAAAAGTTCTCTGAAGATGAATTAACCAAAATCTTTAAACAGTTTAGAGAGGCGGGTTATGTTTCAGGGGCTGGGGCTATACCGGGTGGTATGCCTACATTGTCGGATAGAGCACAAATAGAGTTAGCAAATGCTATTTATTGGACCCAAAAACGGCTTAATAAGTTTACTATTTCTTTGGTAGTTTTAGCAGTTCTAACTTTCGTTAATATTATAATCGTGGTCGTTGAACGCTTTTTGAGAATCTTGCTGAAAGGTGTTTTAAGTTGACTTAGATGAACGGTGCCCATTCTAAGTAAACATTATTGACTTTTGGCATGCGTGCGGGGTTGCGGAGCAGGCTTTAATCTACAAATGTTATTTTATCAAAACCGTTAAGTATTCGGCATACTCTCTCGCAGTTGTCATGTTAAGCTACGATGTGCTTTCAAAAAATGCTCCGCTTTCTACCTTTAAAATAAGAAACAGGGTTAGTAGAAGAGAAATAATATTAGTGCTGTTTACAGTAGTTCCGAAAGTAACTCCTGTTTTATGATACCATAAATTTTAGCTCTCATTTTGACTCATATCATAGGAACTCTACTGTTGTAACATCAAACACAATCTCTTTTTCATCTGTCTTATGTAGGCATCCTTCACATCTTATTCGCTTCTCTGGGATAAAACCCCACCTCTCTAATTCTTCTCGTGTCCTAAATTTGAGATATTTCACTTTACCTTTGCTAGGATAAATTGTAACTGTGAATAAGTCTGAGAAGGGGGGAACGTGAGACTCGTCAGGGCTCATTATAGCGCGGATAATCCCTTGTATAATGACCTTTCTCCCCTGTCTTTCAATCACGGAGAAATTATCAGAGAGAAGTGAACCTGAACAAATTGGACATCCCATTTACAGAATCCTCCCATGTTAGTATTATGGTCAAGAGGATATATAAAGTTCCTCTTTATGCGAAATAATTGTTGAGGATAATGTTAATAGCAGGCTAAGCATATTGTCGCATAGGACTCATAGCCCACCCTTCTGGCTTCATCACAGCCTGTTACCCGCGGGATGCAAGGTTCAGTTCCGAAGGTTGGATTTTCACTAACAGGATAGTATGAACTTTGCCCGGCACAATCACATTTGCTTCGGTTTTTTGGTTCTGTGAGTTGGTTTAGCGTTGTGAGAAGTAACCTAAAAACTAAGTGACAGAGCAGTTCAGCATCGCTTAAATTATGATCTCTCTCGAAGCATATTACCACGTTATAAGGCATATTCTTTGAGATAATTGTTTTAACTTTTCAAAGAATATCTTAAATGAGTTCAAATCTATATTTTTAAATCTATGATAAATAATAGGGGAAGCCGTCCCCGAATGAGTTAATTTCCGTAACCCAAGAGATTTAAGTATTTGTCTCAATTGGAATTGGACATTCTTTAAGTCACCATCTGGTATCTCTATGCCAGTTTCAAAAGTATAATAAAAGGTATTTTCACATTCTCGATGGTAAATTCTTATCGTTCCTATTAGGTCACTCTCGGGATTATCTAATATAATTTCCAAACCCAAAAATTTCTTCTTATTTCTGTAATAGTGGTGCATAACTTTTTCATCTTTTAATTCAGCATAATTTACATTGAGATACTCAACAATTGTTTCTATTTGAGTAAGAATGTCACCCACCTCAGTAATTTGCTTGGGGCTGGCATCCTTCCCCTCTTCATGTGGCATGAATTTCCAAAAATAATCAAGGTTTTTGTGTATCACGTCCATAATTTCATTACCGTCCTACATAGCGCATTTCGTTTATTATTTTGGTATAGCTCTAAGATTTGCTATTGTCCTCAGATCAGGTAAGTAGATAATTTTTGCGTTCTTTAATATTTCCAAAATCAGATCTCTATCGTCTATTGGATGGAGATCAACGTATTCTGTTGCGGATTTTGCAGACATTTGTCCAAATTTTTCTCTATCATATGAAGAAAGACGAAAAATCGATTTATCAGGATATTCTCCTGTGCTATAGAAACTTACCCAAAAGTTACAGAATGATACTACAATCTCATCTTCAATAGGCTCCCCCCATTCTTTTGGTATAATCTCCATACCCTTCACTTTAAAATGTAGAGATGAAATCAAGGCTACGTCTGAAGATATAGGTAAGTCATTTATATATGCGGACTTTACTATGTCGACCCAAAGTCTGGAAATTGTTTCAAAGTCTGGCAACCTTGTGCCCTTATTCTTTGCCCAAATGATATTCCAATAATTTTCAACACCTCTAATCTTTTCTGATAGTGAAGGAATCTCACCATCCGGAGTTGGTTTAAGGATCAGAGAATCTTCATTATTTGATACTTTCAGATACCATTTCGTGGGTCCAAAATCCCCCAGTTTTGCTCCAACCTCAATCTCTCCTTCCTTGCTCTTTAACGTTCTCCATGGCATAGACATTTTGTTCGCCTCTCTTTAATAAGTCACATACCCCGCACTTAAGAGACTGTCCCATATCTGGGGCAGCCTCCAAACCGCAATTATCCGGCGTAAAAAACTACTTCTCTATCGGAACAATCCTCCTTTTATCCCCCTCTTGTAGCATATCGAGAATGTTAATCAGCTTTGACTGATCCGATACGACAATTTTAGTATTATCCTGCAGAGATGCCTGTGTCACTTCAAGCTGTTTCAAAACCTGCGCATTTCCAACGAAGAACTCCTCTGCCGCTCTCGAGACGTTTTCAATAGCCTTTGCTTCACCCTCTGCACGAAGTATAGCCGCCGCACGATCACCCTCTGCCGTTAGAACCGCATTTTGCTTATCACCTTCAGCCTCAAGAATCTGCTTTTCTTTGTACGCCTCTGCACTCAAAATAGTAGCTCTCTTCTCACGTTCTGCCTTCATCTGCTTACTCATTGCGTCTGCGATGTCCGCAGGCGGGTCAATCTTCTGAACCTCTACACGAACCACCTTTACACCCCATTTATCGGTTGCCTCGTCCAATGTATCACGAAGCGCGGTATTGATTCTATCCCTTGCGGTAAGCGTCTGGTCGAGCGTCATGTCACCGACGAGGTTTCTCAGGTTCGTCTGCGCCAATTTGCTTATTGCAAACCTGAAGTTTGCGATCTCATATCTAACCGCCTTTGGGTCTGTCACAGCGTAGTAGATGACCGCATCAACGGTTACTGCTACGTTATCCTTTGTAATAACCGCCTGAGGTGCGACGTCAATGACCGTCTCTCGCATGTCTATCCGTTCTGCGATATTATCAACAAAAGGGACGATGAACCTCAAGCCCGGGTCCAGAGTCTCCTTATATTGCCCAAATCTTTCCACAATACCCTTCTCATACTGTTTCACCGTAGTCACTGCCTTCAACAACGTAACCACTGCAATAACGAAAATGATTACAGCTATTGCAAATCCTACTTCTCCTACCATTTTTTATCACCCTCCTTTTTTATTTATCCACTCTTTTTTACGATTAACGTGACTCCAGTCACGTCAACCACCGTAATATCCTCACCCTCTTCTATGTTAATACCCTCCTCAGATATTGCCCGCCATTCCTCGTTTCCGACTTTTACCAGACCGCTCGTATCTTTGCCAATACTGCTTTTGACGGTTCCCGTCTTACCGATTATTGCATCAACGTTCGTCTTTGTATCGCTCACTTTCATCTTCGCCTTAACGTATTTCCGTCCAATGCCCACGTACAGCGCGCAGAAGGCACTTGCACAGATGGCAGTTATAAGCCACGAATCGAGAAAACTCGTCAGCAGACCTCCCAATATTAGCGCCGAGCCAAGCATCACAAGATCAAAACCTGTCTCCACTCCTATGAACAACTCTAAAAGAATCATCAGGAGTCCGACAACCACAAATGCAGCCCATAACCACGTATCAAGAAGTTCTATCATTTATCGGTTATCTTTTTATTCAGAGGAGTTTCAATATTATGCGTTCATCATAAGGTATATAAAAGCTTTTCTATTTTTTTTCGCACATGCAAAAATATTTTTACTTCACCTCAACTTCACCGCAGTTCCGTATGCAAGTATCTCCGCAGCGCCACTAATCACCAGAGAAGTCATAAACCGCACATTTACGATTGCATCCGCACCCATCTCCTCTGCCTTCTCCGTCATCCTCTTCAAAGCGATTTCGCGCGCCTCGCTCATCATCTCCGTGTATTCTTTTATCTCGCCGCCAACGATATGCCGAAATCCCGCCACTATATCTTTGCCGATATGTTTCGCCTGAATCACATTTCCTTTCACAAGCCCTAAAATCTCTACTATTTCCTTACCCGGGACAAAATCAGTATTTACAACTATTATGCTCCTACTCATGGTCTCAAATCCTCCTCACTTATCTCCTCTTTCATTTTCTTCCAGTCTTTGTATCTTTCAAGACCTACCGTTATTATTAAAATAGCAGCGCCGATGCCCATCATTGCTATGCTAACTCTTATCCCTGACAGTATCGCAGATTCCCCCACGCTTGGGTTGAAGACGAGATACATGCTATACACACCCATAATTACCACCCCGGCGAGAAATACCACGACACCCACCCACTTGGTTATGTTCACTTTTACATCTCGTTTTTTTCATTCAAGAGCAGATGCTACTTCATTGCCAAATTCTTCGGCTGCTTCCGGTCCTCTTCCTGTAATTATCCGCCCATCGCGCTCAACGGCCGCTCCAGTATATTTTGCACCTTTTTTCACCAGATTACGCTTTTCCGAGCTAAAAGAAGTTGCCTTCTTACCTTTTAGCAATCCCGCGTTTGCCAGAGTGGAGGGAGCTATGCAAATCGCACCTACAATCTTTCCCCCTTTAAACGCATTGGTAGCTAATGCATGCGCTCTTGAATCGTTAAAGTACACGTTCGCTCCAGACCCACCCACGAAAATCACCGCATCATAATCCCCGGCATTAACCTCCGCCAGATCTTTATCCACTTTTACTTCCGCGCCAAACATTCCCGTCACTCGATTAACACCCTTTGAAGCTATTGTTACCTCTGCTCCCGAGCGTGTAAGAATATCCATTGGTTCCTTTAGCTCCTCATCGCGAAAATTTTCCGGTGCTACAACCATTAAAACTTTCTTCTCACTCAAATCAGCCATTTTTTCTAACCTCCAATATGCCCCGCTAATAATAGTATGGGAAATACAATTATAAATATTATAAAGGTAGAAAGATAACGAGAGGATATGGACTCGAACTCCGAGGGGAAACAACTGGCAATTGCAACTGTTGCGGTAGTTCTGGCATTCTTAGTGCTTATTGCGTTAGTAGCAACGATTGGCGGTGGTTTAAGATCGTATGAGCGGTCTGAAATAAAAATTGCCGATATTGACATATCTGCGGAAGCGCTTGGCATTGCCGATGCGATGCTAAATGTGACCACGTATCTTGACAACAGCGGGGATGCCAAATCGGGCGATGTGGATGTTTTGATAAAGGCATACAATGTGGATACGAATTTGCTCGTTGCTTCTAACAAGACGAAAGTGTGGAAAATAGGCGGAAGGGAGACAAAAGCCGCAAGCACGTACTTGAAGCTTCCGAAGGAAGGCGGCTATAGACTGCAAGTAGTTGTTTTTGAAGACGGCAAAGGCATACTGCGGGGCGAAAGGGAGATTTATGGATTATCACGCTTGGAGCCTCCTTCGGTCGCAAAAATTTCCATACGAGAACTTGATTTCTTCGTGGGAGCTGTGGAAGTAGAGAGCGGAAGAAACAGAGAGTATGCAATCATCAATACTACCATCTACGTTGACAATCTCGGGAAAGACGTCAGCGGTCTGAGAGCTTTGATTAAGGCGAGGGACAACGAAACGAGATTAATAGCAGACAAGCGATGGGAAGACCTCGGTGTTCTAAAAGAAGGCACTACATCGCTACATTATGCAGAGCTAAGAGTGCTCAATGGCAGGGATTATATATTTGAAATTCAAATATGGCAATCAGAGAGGATAATAAAAGAAAGCAGTGGGATGGTTATGTTAAGCCCTTTTGTGAATAGAACGGTAGTAATAGAAGCGAAAGAGAAGACGGTAGAAATTTCACCCAGGGTAGAAATCACTGATTTTATCCCTCCAGGCGCACCAGTCCCTGAGCCTATGCCTTATCCTACCCCACCACCGGCGGCACCGGGCTTTGAGACTTTATCCGCAGCTTTTGCGCTCTTTATTGTCTTTGTTTTACTGCTAAAGAAAAGGAGAGGAGGTGTGTAAGAATGGAAAAAAAGGATGATGCTATAAAGGAGGAAGAGGAAGGTAGATTTGCAGCCGAGGATATTCTCAGGTATTTCAGGCTCGGTGTTTTCATAATCCTTATGCTTTTACTTCTGGTTGCCACATTCCAATTCTATTTCTTCGCTATGGATGCTATCTCCATGCTGTTCAAGTATGAATACCGTCCTTTGGTACAAGCAGGCTTCGCAGCTTGCATCATCGCTGTCGTTGTATATTTTCTGAGAGCGGTAATTATAAAGGAGAAATGAACTGAAATGAGAGCGTTATACATAGGTCGGTTTCAGCCCTACCATCTCGGACATCATGCAGCAATAGAAGAGATGGCTTCTGAAGCGGATGAGGTTATTATATGCATCGGGTCAGCGCAGAGAAGCCACGAGTTGGAGAACCCTTTTACTGCTGGAGAGCGCTATCTGATGATTTCCAAATCTTTAAGAGACGATGGCGTTTTCAACTTTTACATCGTCCCTATCCTGGATGTGAACTGGAATGCAGTCTGGGTATCGCATGTCGAGTCATTAATACCTCCTGTGGATGCAGTATATACAAATAATCCGTTAATAGAGCGGTTATTTAAGGAACGGGACTACAAAGTGCGTGCTCCTTTACTATTCAACCGGAAAGAATATTCGGGTAGCGAAATAAGAAGACGAATGTTGAACAACGAAAGCTGGCAGGATTTGGTGCCTAAAGCGGTTGCAGAGGTAATAAAGGAGATAGAAGGGATAAAAAGGATGAAGGACCTGGGTAGAAACGATACGGAGTAAAAAAAATAAAAAGGGGTAAATTTTGCAATTTACTATTTTTTCCCCTTTATTTAACCCTTTTATTTCAGTCTGCGGCTTCTAAGATGTCTTCCCTTTTCACTGTTTTTCTTCCGGCATGTTTAGCGAGGCTTACGGCTTTTCTTGCTATTTTCTCGCCTTCTTTCTCTAACAACCTTACTAATGCCTCACTTGCGTCTTCGCTTACTCTCTCTGCTCCTGCGTTTCTCACTATCCTGGTTATAGGTGCAATAGGCAGTTCAGCCATTTTCATCACCATGATTAAGTAATGGGAGGGTATATATAAGCTTTTCGGTTGCCTGACCCCTGGAACTTCATTAAAACCACTGCCCTAATGTCTTCTGCCCCCCTTCTTCAAAAGATGAGATGTCATAACCAAAAAGTTGCAACACCCTATGGGCAACAGGTATTACCTGATGCTGGACGTAATAAGCGACGTCAATCAGGTATTTTCTACCCTCTGCGGTTATTTCATTCCCTTCGCTACTCTCTGTAACATCTACGGGAAAAGCACGGTCGCTCGTCTTTCCCACGCCTTTTAGTATCACATAAGGGATTTTCGAGCCCACTTCATATACGATACGAGAGGCTAAAGCCCTTTCAGCCGCTATAACATGCGCTTGCTTTGTTTCATAATCGCTTATCTTTCTGGTGAGTGTCTTGTAGATTATCAGCTTATCTAAGCGTACTTTTCCCTCTTTTAAGTCCTGTATGACGCTTTTTGTATATTTCATAGCGGCATCAGGGTCTTTTTCCCTTAAAATGAGGTCTATCACCTCCGTCTGCACTTCCTTCGCCAACTCGCACCAGTCACCACGACGCACTTCCAGCCCCCGAACCATGATTTCACCTTCATCGGTAAGCGCTGCATACCTCTTCTTCTTACCCGTAAAGAAAACAGCTTTGAAGAAGTCCTGTATCTCAAGTTCAAGCGGGAGCTCTTTTGATATTCGCTCTGAAACCTCCTTCGCCTTCTTCAATATCGCTTCTCTTCTGTCTTCGACGTCTCCTTCGGGAAGTTTAGCGAAAATGCTGTCAGTATCACCGTAAATAACTTCAAATCCAAGCTCTTCCGCCATTCTTATCGCACGCTTTATGAAATAACGCCCCCAAGCCGTTGTCGCCTCGGCACATTCTCGTTTGTAGAACTTCGCCGCACTCCAGCCTGTGTATCCGTAAAAGCTATTCGTGAGGATTTTGACGCTCTGCTGTTGTATGTCCAACAACCGATATTCGTTACTCGTTTTGTCATAGCTCTTCATTTCCGCCTTTATCGCCTTTCTTCTCGTTATCAAATCGCTCATTATCCTTTTAAAGAACCCATCCGGCGCCTTCTTGAATGCATGTCCCACTTCAGGTGCGATATACAATTCCTCTTCGGTTTCCTTCGATTCTACAAAAGTATCGGGGGAGATATTGAAGGAAATCATGATGGTAGGATACATGGAAGAGAAGTCGAGGGAGATGACGTCTTCATGCAAGCCCTTTTCCGGTGGCAGCACGAAACCGCCTTCGAATGTCTTTTCAGCTCCTTTCTTCGGTGGTACCAGTTCGTCTTTTTTAAATGCTTCTGCGGTTAAAAATGCTTCCACCTGACGACCTCTTCCCATTTTTGCTAACTCGTCCAATGGATAGCCAATCATCTTAGAAAGCTCAATTTGCAGTGGTAGCATCTTTTCCGCGACGCCCAACGTGCTAACCGCATCCGCCCTTGCGTACTCGTATAGCCGCTCTCGTGCGGAAGAAGAAGGTGAAGAGTCAATCCAGCAGTCGTTAATCTCTCTCGGCGATAAATTCACCCGTTCGTTTTTCCGCATCACGCCAAGAAATTCCGCTACGTTTTCCAATGTTTTCACCTTCACGCTGTCTAAGTCGCGCTTTGCGAGCTTAAAAAGGTCAACGTTCAACCTACCTGTGATATTTACGCCCGGCAATGCCCCTCCTTTTTCATATTGAACCGTGCTGCCATCTGCACCCACGCTCAAACGAATTCCATGCAACCTCGCCCGCTCTTTTATATATTGCCAATCAAAACCGTCAGAATTATAGCCCACGATGACGTCCGGCTGGAAATGCTCCACAAAGTCCAAAAAATCTCTTAATACCTTTTCGTCATCCCTGCTTTCGTATTCTTCCGCATTCATCACAAATAACTTTGTTTTTACTTCGTTCTCTTCGTTGTATGCCACAGCAATGATTATTATCGGGTCTTTTTTCGCCGATGGCATTCCATACCCACCCAGAGTAGCCATCTCGCAATCAAAAGCGATAATTTTAAGCTCTGACAACCCGCCGCCTCCGTTCATCTTGTTGTATGATACTTTTGAAGCAAGAATAGCCGTATCTGCATAGCCCACTTCTATTTCTTCTCCTTCCGCTTTTACACCGTCAAAAGGTCTGAGCTGTTTGTCTATCAAGTATCGAAATGCAAATAGAATGTCAGCTTCTAACACGGTAATACCCACTTTTCTGACCTCTTCTCGCAGCAGTGGAACATGTCTCGGATGCTCGGCGAAAATTTTTAACCCCCTTCGATTAACACCAAGTAATTTCTTCTGGCAAAATTCCACTCGCTTAACTCTTATTTCTCCTCCTTCTTTATTCACACAAATCTTTTCTATCTGCCCCTTTTTTTCTTCCACGTCCCACTCGTGACCATAGGAATGAGGATGAGAATGAGAGTAAGAATAAGGAAAAGCGTAAAAATAAGGCTCGAAATTTTTGTCTAACACAATAAAATCCGCACCTTCTTCACTCTTGCACCATAGTCTTATCACAGGCTTATCATTCCCATCTTCGTCTTTTTCCGTTATATAATCAATATCCAGTAGAAAACCCTCTTTCTCCATCTCCTCTTTTCCTTTTTATTCCTTCACATTTCCAGTAAATAAATCTTCGCAACGCTCAGCTCACTTCCGATAAATTTTAAACCCGGATAGGTAATTTCTAAAATATTTAACGCTTCAGCGTCATCAATTTATTAATGCCAATCATCATTGCTTTGCCAATCATATCGCCGTGTTTGGCGATGAAAGAGCCAATGAGCGAAAGAGAGATTACGTAAGCAACGACAAGCGAAAATAATAGCTCAGAAATACCCATTTCCATTCCGATTACAACAGCCAGCAGCACAACTGAAAACTCGCCCCTTGGCGTTGTGTATGCGCCGACCCTCAATCCTGTTTCAAGCGAGCCGTGCTGTTTCTTCCCGATAAGTGCGCCACTGGCGAACTTTCCTAAGATGGATAGAATTATGAGTGCAAGGAGTGCGAGAACAAATTCTGTCAGGGGCAATCCTGCAAATTCGAATGAGAACATCATTCCGAATGAGAAGAAGAAGATAGTGAGGAATAAGTTCTTAAATGAGATAGTGTCTCCGAGGAGCCTCTTGAAGGACTTGACTCCAGAAAGTGCAGAACCGAGGAAAAATGCAACTATCACCTCAGAAACACTCAGAAGGTGTGCGAGTGCTGAGAATCCGAATATGAGTGCGAAAATAAGCAGTATAGGTATTTCATCATCACGCTTGAACAGAGGCGAGATGAAGTTGTTCAATCCTCTTATGAGGACCAGGATGAATACAATGAGCAGTAAAGTTTTTGCTAAGGACACGGGAATCATAATCATGGCGAGGCTGCCGCCAGACATAATGGAAGTCAGAACCACGAGCAGGATTGCCAGTATTATGTCCTCGAAGACCATCAGCCACACAACGGTCTCTGCTTCCGGGTAGATTAGCCGCTTGTTCTCTATCAGCGAGGATATGACTATTGCAGAACTGCTGATGTAAACTGCCGATGCAAGTATAAAAGCTTCTAACAGGCTCAAGCCAATGAGGAGCCCCAGCGAAAATCCTGCGATGAAATTCACGAAGAAGTCCGTGGAACCTGCAAAGAATCTTCCAGGCTCTTTTATGCCTCTGAAGTTGAACTCATGTCCTATGTAGAACATCAGGAGGATTATACCGATCTTACCCAACCCCTGGACAACCTGGGTGAAGTCGTCTGAGGATATTAAGTCGAACCCAAGTCTTTCCGAGGAGTATTTGAAGAGTATTCCAGCAATTATGTATGCAGGAATCGAGGCTTGCCTTAGATATTTCGATATCAGCCCGAGGGCTAAGCAAGAGACCGTTACAATGCCCAAAACCAGTAGAAAGTCCATCTAACCCGGTTGCAGAATCTGCCTCTCACATGCTTTTATTTGCTCATGCTCGCCTATCACCACTATCATGTCCCCCTCTTCTAAGACCGTTTCCGGTGGCGGGCTGATGATGCTCCGTCCCTTTCTCGATATTGCTATTATCGTGACGCCCGTTTTTTTTCTAATCGCCAAATCCTCGATGCTCTTTCCTACCACATACTTTGTTACCGGACATATATGGATGTTTATTCTGAGGTCAGAGATTTCAGAAAACGACACTTCAACGTCCTCGCGCTCTATTGTGAGTAACGCTCCGGTCAGAACGCTTCCGACCCGTCGTGCTTCTTCCGAGGTCAACCTTGTAACCGAAGGCTTCTCAGCACCGGCTTCTAATACATATAACTCTATTTCACCAGTCGCCAAAAATATAACCGCTACTTTATCACCTTTGGGACTTTCTATCTCATACTTCGTGCCTATCTCGGGAAGTTCAGAGATTCGCATTTATTTGACAACCTCCGTTTTTAATATCATAGAGTAGAGCAAAGGATAAAAAGTAATCGGGTTGTATAGAAAAAAAGCGTAAAGACTATATAGGTCTAAAATCTATATATTTTGAGTGGTGAAGGAAGAGAGACGGTATCAAAAATGGTCGAGAATACGATATACATCATTGATGTCACGAATAGGGACGGTGTGCAGACATCGAGATTGGGCTTGGCGAAGTTAGAGAAGACCATGCTGAACCTTTACCTGGATGAAATGGGCGTTTTCCAGAGTGAGTTTGGTTTTCCAGTCACGAGGCACGAGACAAATTATTTGAATGCCAATCTGGAATTGGCAGAGCTGGGGGCTATGAAGCGCATACGGCTCGGCGGGTGGTTGAGAGCCATGAAGAGGGATGTAGAAGAAGCTTTTCGACTGGTGCCAAAGCTGAAGCACGTTAATTTGAGTATATCAACCTCCGAGCAGATGCTTAGTGGCAAATTCCTGGGCAAATACAGTTTGGATGATATAATAAATATGATGTGCGAGGCTGTTGACGCTGCATGGGAACGCGGCGCAGAGAGTATTGGAGTCAATGCAGAAGACGCCTCGAGGACGGAACTCGAAAAGCTGGTTGAATTTGCCAAAGCCGCTAAACAGCATGGTGCAGACCGGATAAGATACTGTGACACGCTGGGATACGACGACCCGTTCACCATGTATGAGCGAGTAAAAACGCTTGCAAAAGCGGTGAAGATACCCATCGAACTGCACTGTCATAATGATTTGGGCATGGCAGTTGCCTGTTCAGTTGCAGGAGCAAAAGCAGCAATAGATGCTGGTGTTGATGCATACATCACCACGACAGTGAATGGATTGGGAGAGCGAGCCGGCAATGCAGACCTGGTCTCTACAATCCTTGCGATACAGAAAGCAAGCGGTTTTGAGCACAAATACCACCTGGATGAGCATATTATTTTAATCCATGCGTGGAAGATATGCAATTACGCTTCTCGTTCTTTCAGAGTTCCTATTCCGGTCAACCAGCCGGCAGTAGGCGATAACGCCTTCGCTCATGAATCCGGAATACACGCCGATGGTACACTGAAGGACAGCAGAAATTATGAACTGTATCATTATACCGAGGTCGGTAGGGGGCATATCGAGCAGATTGAGACTGGCAGGCTTATAACAACCGGAGAATATTCAGGAATAAAAGGCTTCAGGAACGTGGCAGGGAAATACGAACTGGAATTTAAAGATGACGAAGAAGCCCGAAAGATATTAGAACTCGTGAGGTATGCTAATGTTCACACACAACTGCCCGTGACCGAGGACGAGATGAAGTTCATTGCAAATTACCCTAAGCAAGCCATGAGGATCATGTCGGTGGAACCGTGGGCAGTTTGAAAATTCTTCTTATCGAGAAAACCCGCCTTACCACCTCTAAATTCGTAAGTATTGCCAATAATAACAGCATAACCAAGACCTGATTCAGAATTGCACCTATCATTATTATAAACAACCGCATGTCTCTTCTTATTGGTATTCCTCTACCTCCACCTTTAACTGAGTTCTCAAAAATGTTTTCAAACCGTGAATTCGTATAACTTATCATAAATGAGCCAATAAGTGCAAATAAACCTATAATAATAATCCACACTGATATACCACCATACAGCATCCAATAACCAATAATCAATCCTAAAATCATTGTTCCATCCGCATACCTATCTAAGATAGAATCAACAAAAGCGCCATAATCGGTAGTTAAGAACTTCAACCTCGCTACCTCGCCATCACATCCATCAATAATCGAAGAAGCCTGTGCTAATAGCCCACCAATGATGAGATATTTGTGTTCACCGAGTAAGAAGAAAGCCGCAGACGCCAGAGCTATGATAAAACTCATAATGGTTATTTGTGTTGGAGTCAAATTTGTGTTCACAATCTTTGCGGTTATTCGCTTTGATATCTTTCGGTTTATACATTTCGAAATGATGCCGTCGGTTGGTTTTTCAAGTGACTTCAGCATTTTATTCTTCGCATATTCTAAACTATCGGGTGTATCTATATCACACCAGAACCTGCCGCTGATGTCAAAAACCTCAAGTTTATCGCATTCAATCAAGCATTGAACCGCATCTGATAACTCATACTTACCCTTTCCCATTTCCTCTTCCAACATATTGAACATTGCGGGGGTGCAGTAGAACATGCCACAATCAACAGCATCGTAATTCTCTATCCCTTTTCCTATTGCCTTTGGCTTATTCCTTTCCAGCAATATTTTTGTAGCGTCATCCAAATCAAACACGTTTTCTGGCTTGTCCACGCATAAAACAGATTTACCTCCTTTATTTAGCATTACCTTTGCCAGAAGCTCCTTTAAGATGCTCGAATCAAATACATGGTCGCACATCAAAAGAACGAAATCTTCTTGCTCTTGTAGCGCATCGCGCGCCTTCAACACCGACAACCCGTTCCCTTTTTCCCATTCCGCGTTTTCCACGAAATCTATATTCAGACCTGAACGCTTCTGCTTCTCTTCCACATATTTTACAACTTCTTCGCTTCTATACCCGACGACAATCACGAAATCGTATATCCCGCTTTCTTTTGCGGAAAGAATCGCTCTTTCGATAAGCGAAAGCCCAAGCAAAGGAATTAGAGGTTTTGGCTTACTTTTATCTTTGCCCTGTGAGAGTCGCTCTCCTTTTCCCGCTGCTAATATCACCGCTTTCATTTTATTTCTTCCCTCTCTATTTCTTCAAGTCTTGCCATTCCCAACCCTTTTTCTTGCGCTAATTTTATATGTGGCACCGACAGCGGGTTCAATCCCAGGATATTCGCACCTACGGCATCAGCAGCAACGGGGTCTTCGGAAAATATCATCAAGTCATATCTTGTTACTTCACCGCCTAATTCAAGACTGCTGCTTTCTATACCATCTATCAAAGCCAAATCAGGTTTCTTGTAAAGATTTATGTCAACTATGCTCTTGTTTATACCAAGTAGATGAAATTTCGCTTTCATTCCAATGGACGCACCCAGCATGTTTTTGAGTGATAGTGTAACCTTAGCCATAGAATGCCGCTTCAGAACCGCTGCGGAAATCAGAAAAGAGTTTTTCAAAGTGAGAGGAAATTTAAATTCCTTTAATTTCAATGCATCAGGATTCTTTCTTATCTCATAATCATCATCATTTAAGTCAACCAATTTTATCCCACTCTTTTCCGCAAGTTCAGAATAGCCCAAATCAAGAAATGCTTTATTCGTCCCTCCACGGCACATTCCTGCACCTTCCGCAATAAATATCTCTTTTGCTTTGCCTTTGAAATAATTCACGATGCATTCAACGGTTTTTGGTGGTGTTGTAACTGGATAAGGGCGATTTGTAATTAAATTCGGTTTTATCACCACTTTTTCTTTGTAGGGGTTGATTTCTAATGCCTTAAGACCATTTTCAACCATTATTTCTCGGTCGCTTCCTTTCACGACGATGACTCTTGACCTGATTGTCATTCCTTTACTCTTATCCTGGCGAACCTCTTTACAGCCTTTTTTATTATTAGACTTGTTGCTAATTAATAGTCATCTCTACTGAGAGGTTTTTGCTAATTTTCACACAATACCTTCTATTTCTTTCTCTAGCTTCTTCGCAAATTCAGAATCAGTAAACGCCTTTAAACGTTTGATCGTGGTATCGTAAGCGTCAATTTGCTCCTCTTCCAGTGCTGCAGAATAATTTGCAGATGGGTCAATCTCATTTAACTTCTCTATCAGAGTTTTTTTCTCTTCCTCTGGCATAACCTTCGAATCGGTCATAGCAGCTGCTCTCGCATATATCCCTTCATCCAGAAGATATTTTAGCGCTTTGAAAGGGAGTTCATAATACTCTCCTAAAGCCCCTGTTCGCTGAGTAAATTCTTCAGGCATGGCAGCTTTAAACGAAACGCGGACATAAAGTCTTTCTTTAAATTCCGATAACTGCGTTACATAATCTCTATCTGCACCTAAAAGTATGCCGTTCGTCTCCAGGATAAAAAGTGGGTATTTTGATCCCATCACATGCCTCAAAACCGAGATTAAATGCTCTTTTCCAAGTGTAGGTTCGCATCCAGACAAGCGAAGCTTATTCACCCTTAGGTGTCTAAACCTTTCCCAGCCGGGAGCGGTTATGCCCTCTTCAGCCGCTTTAAAAAGTTTTTGAGCAACCTCTTTCGGTGAATAAAATTTCCCAAACCTTTCAGGAAAATCTCTCGACCAGTTGGACCAGCAATAAATGCATCGCAAACAACAACCCACAGCATAGCCCGTGGCAATACCTCCATACACTGGAGCTGAATATATGCCCGCGTACTTCCTTTCCAACCCCTCTTCACCCATTCTGGTTACAATTTTCTCTGTTTCCCTTGCGAGTTCTAAAGGGTCAAAAGGTTCAAAACCCGAAGTTAGATAACGTTGATATTCTTCCATTTAACACCATTTTATTCTTGCTTTGCTTTAAAAACTTCCGAAAACTCCTCGCTCTTTCTCCATCCTCTCAATCACCGCTTCCCTGCAAGGAACGCCCTCTACACCCTCCTTTTCAACAACAAAAGAAGCAGCGCAAGATGCAAATAGCGCAGATTCAACCGCATCTTTTGTCTCATAATACCTCAACAAGAACGCAGCACCAAAAACATCCCCGGCACCAGTAGCATCTACCTCTTCTCTTTCATACGCAGGTATATGTTCATGTCGCTTTCCTCCATCCAAATGCAATTCCGCACCTTTTCTTCCCTTTGTCAACACAAAAATATTTGAAAATTCCACATATTTCGGAACATCCTCCTCAAAAACGTCCTCTTCGCTGACTATCACAAAATCCACCTTTGACAAAACCTCATTCGCTTCTTCCCACTTCTTCTTCTCTATTATCCCTCCTTCGCCAACGTTTCTCATCCAACCCTGTGGTGCTACACCAATCATAGAGCGCTTAAATCTTTTGATTATCTCTTCTTCTAACTCGTTCAATACCGGGCATATATAAACGATTTCGGCGGTAAACCACTCCTCCGGTATCGTTTCTTCCTTTATCCTATCCGCAACACTCGTGACGTATTGAATCCTCCTTCCACTTATATCCTCGCTTCTTTCTTTGAAAGGTTTATTTATGAATGTCGTTGTCCGTTCCCCTATTTGATACGCTAACCGAATGCCTTTAAAGAAATCGCATTCTTCAAAATCCTTACCTATGCTCGTGGCAATTGTAGAAGCGAGCCCAAAATTCCTTGCCAATATTGCTGAATATGCCGAAGCACCACCGATTATTTTCTTATTCTCGCACAAATCATGAGTTATGAACCCCAAAGAGAAAAAAAATGGGTGTGGGGATTTAGGCTGTAACAACCCTTCTTCTTTCTCCCCAACTGTCTTCAATTACTTTCCCTCTTATAAATCTTTCCAGAAGTTCTCTCGCCATTTCGTCGGGATACTGTATCGGCGGATGCTTCATCGTATATGCAGATATTTCTATTAACGGTCCTGCAATTCCTCTATCCAGCGCAAGCTTGCATACTCGTATCGCATCAATTGTGCTTCCTCCACTGTTAGGCGAGTCCTCCACTGAAAGTCTGAGTTCGAGGTCTATCGGAATATCTCCAAATATTCGTCCTTCCATCCGCAGGAAACATATCTTGTTGTCGCGCTGCCATGAGACGTAATCAGAAGGTCCTATATGGATGTCATCTGGCCTCAACGGCTCATCCAGAACTGATTGCACCGCCTCGGTCTTTGATATCCTCTTTGATTTCAATCGCTCACGGTTCAGCATATTTAAAAAGTCGGTATTTCCACCTGTGTTAAGCTGATACGTCCGGTCGAGCTTACATCCGCGGTCGTTGAACAACTTTGCAAGCGTTCTGTGAACAATCGTCGCACCAATCTGCGATTTCACGTCATCGCCGACCACAGGTAATTTCTTCTCCTCGAATTTCCTCCCCCATTCAGGGTCGGATGCGATAAACACTGGCATGCAGTTGATAAACGCCGCACCTGCATCCAGAGCTGCTTTCGCATAGAACCTCGCAGCCTGCTCCGAGCCCACGGGCATGTAATTCACCAAAATCTCGGCATCGCTATCTTCAAGCTCCTTCACCACGTCGCAAGGCTCTTCATCCGCAACCTGGAAGGTTTTATCCTCTGGATACCTCTGCATGTGTGATGCCACACCGTCCAGAACCGGTCCCATCTTCACTTCCACACCGTAATAAGGCACTCGATGAAAAACCGCAGTGCAGTTAGGCTCTGCAAAAACCGCTTCTCTTAAATCCTTCCCCACTTTCCTCTTATCTACGTCAAATGCCGCTACAACCTCTATATCCCCTGGTCTGTATTCATCGACCTCATAGTGCATCAACCCGATGCAATTCTTCTCATCCATGTGTTTATAATATTCAATACCCTGGAGAAGAGAACTTGCGCAGTTCCCAACGCCAGCAATTGCTAATTTTATCTTTTTCAATTCTTTTTTCACCTCTTTTACTTGTTTTAAACTCGAATCCGCTAATTCAATTCCTGCTCGATATTGAAATTATATGCTCAGTAGTATATAAATCAATTTCACTTTTTGCAAAAACCGAAACTTTTAATATTTCACTTCGCTACCTCTATTATTTGCATTAGAATAACACACCAAAGCTCGTATATGCCGCTCGACGAAAAAATCGGTTGTCGAATCAGCAAGCTCCTTTGCTCTTTTCTCTCCTTCTACTATTGCATACGTTGCAGGACCAAACGAGGACATACCATACCCTAACGCATGGACTTCGAAGAAGCTAAAAAGCTCCTTTATTATATCATGCTGAAGCGCTATCTCTATCTTCTTGAACCCCACCCCCTGTAACATGGTTAAACATTTAGCAAATGTAGCTATGTCTTTCTCAAGCACTGAGGGCAGTATCCGCATAAGCACTATCCTGCATATTTTTTCCACTTCTTCACGTTCTATCGGACAATGCCGCTTGAAAATTCCTATCTCTTCAGCACCATACGCTCCTCTTTTCACCCTGGGTATTGCAACGACAAAGAACCAATCTTCGGGGAGCGCATGCTGAAAGAGAACCGGCGGCGGAGAAACCTTCGATGCCGAAGAAGGAAGGAAACTTGTCTTTATCTCCTCATTCTCCATTCCATTCTCGACCTTGCTCTCATCCTCTCCCTTCCGAAACACATGCCCTCCATCTAAGATGAAACCCCCGTTATCAAAAGCAGCCGTGCCAATCCCGGAAGTGCCTCCTCTACCCACCAGTTTTGCTAATTCCACCACACCATAGTTCCTGTTTTCCAACACGCTTATCGCTTTTGCCACAGATAACGACAATTGTGTCCGGGAGCCCAAGCCCACATGCGATGGCAATTTATTCAATATCTCCACCCTGTAATTCGCACTTAACCCCGGCTCTATTCTACTTCTTATCCGTTCCAATACAGGAACAACTTCTTTTGGATTCTCTTTCTCCTCAACCTCTTTATCAACCGTCGCCACTTCTATTTTCAATGAAGGCTCGTTTAATGCCACACCTATTCCACCATCTACTCTTCCAAGCTCTCCGTTCAGGTCTATAAGTGAGAAGTGAAGCCTGCTCGGCGAAGTTATAATAACGCTCATCTTATCAAATTTTTATATGCACCATTTAATGTATTCAAATAAAAATAGAATGCATACTGAGGAAAAAGACCGGATAAGAAATGCCATAGACACAATAAAAAGCGGTGGCACGGTAGTTTACCCTACGGAAACGGTATATGGATTAGGAGCCGATGCGTTTTCCGAAGAAGCAGTGCGGAAAGTATATGGAATAAAAAGGAAATATTTATCACAACCGCTCTCCGTAGCCATTTCTTCATTTGAGATGCTGCACGAAGTTGCGTCCGTAGATTCGGAATCCTTAGAACTCATAACCGAGCTGCTACCAGGACCTGTCACGGTGTTGTTAAGAAAAAAAAAAGTTGTGCCTGATCTCTTAACTGCGGCATCTGAGGTCGTTGGCGTGCGATTCCCGGATAATGAAATCGCAACCCGCATAATAAAAGAAACGGGACCTATAACCTCAACAAGTGCGAATGTATCGGGTAGAAATCCACCGACTTGCGTAGAAGAAGTGGAAATAAAAGCTGATATTATTATAAATGGTGGTAAGAGTAAATATGGTATGCCGTCCACCGTGGTGGATATGACGAAGACGAGGGCGACGGCGAATGAAGAAAAGGCGAACATAAAAATAGAAATAAAAAGAAGAGGAGCATGTTATGATAGAGTATTGCACGTCCTGCGGAGTAAAGCTGCTGGAAAAGGGCTTCACGGTTTTCCCATGCCCTAACTGCGGAAAGGTCGAGATAGGTAGATGTGCGAAGTGCCGGAAGCAAAGTAATTTATATAAGTGTGAAGAATGTGGTTTTGTAGGTTCGTAAAAAATGAGATGGCAAGGTAGGTCAAGGCGGAAATACACGGGGGGAAGACTCCACTTTCACCGTAGGAAGAGGAAGCATGAGGCAGGCAGACCCGCTGCAGATACTACTATTGGAGAGACGCGAAGAAAAAAAATCAGAACGAGTGGCGGCGGCGAGAAGATGCGGTTGCTCAGATGCGAATTTGCAAATGTCGCAGACCCGAGAAGCGGAACTACGAGAACGGCTAAGATAATAGCCGTGAAAAGTAATCCCGCCAATCCTTTCTTCGCAAGGCGGAATGTAACGACAAAAGGTGCAGTAATAGAGACTGAAATTGGAGATGCGATAGTAACAAGCAGACCTGGTCAGGATGGGATTGTGAATGCGAAGTTAATTTGATATGTATAAATTAGTAGGCACGATTTCGGGTGAAGTTGGACTGCATGAGTTCGATTTTATCGTCACTGGAGAGGTAAGAAGGAATGAGTATGTAAAAGTATGGAACGAATTAGGTGGATGGATACTGGGAATAGTGGTATCAATAGTGGAAGCGGAGAAAAAAACCGCTACTGTGGAACTCATAGGCTATAAAGACGAAAGAGGGTTTTTAATGCAGCCAAAGAACACTTTCTCGCGCGATGAGAAGGTGTTCAAGGCAGACCAGACTTTCATCATGGACACGCTGGGGCTCAAATCGGGTGGAATCTACTTAGGTCTGCTGGATGGGCGCAATATACCGGTGTATCTGAGGAAAGAGGAACTTATCCAGAAACATTGTAGCATATTAGCGAAGACGGGCAGCGGGAAATCATACACCGCCGGCGTGTTAATAGAGGAACTGCTTGAAAAAGATGTCCCTTTGCTTATAATTGACCCTCATGGCGAATATATTTCATTGAAATACGAAAACAAGAGTGAAGAAGAGCGCAAACAGATGGAAAAATTCGGCATCACGCCAGAAGGGTATGCGTCTAAAGTTGTTGTCTATACACCTGCCAATTTTTCGATAAATCCCGCCGCCGATAAACTATTCCGCATAGATGGTATAAATTTGAGCGTGAAAGAATTATATGACCTTTTTCCGTTGTCTGATGCGCAATTGGGTGTTTTATACCAGTCTATAAACGGAATAAAGGCGGAGAAGGAGTTTTATACAATCGAAGACATCATTAAGACGGTGTCAGAGAGCAAAAGTAATGCTAAGTGGAGAATTATTCACTTTCTGGAGAGAATCCGTGAGACGGGTATATTATCCGACAGCCCCACACGCATAGAAGACCTCGTAAAGGTGGGGAAGGCGTCTATAATAGACATGAAAGGAGCGGAGCCGAAGTTACAGCAATTGATTGTTTATCGTATCTGTAAAGAAGTATTTGAAGCAAGGAAGATGGGTAAGATACCGCCTTTTATGCTCGTTATCGAGGAGGCACACAACTTTTGCCCTGAAAAGGGATTTGAAAAAGCCGTCAGTTCTAATATTTTGAGAACTATCGCTTCAGAGGGCAGGAAATTCGGGCTTGGATTGTTAGTTATCTCGCAAAGACCTGCTCGTGTGGATAAAAACGTTATTTCTCAGTGTAATACGCAGATAATCCTCCGTGTGTCGAATCCAAACGACATCAGAGCGTTGAGCCGCGGTCTGGAGTTCATGAGCAGTGAGATGGAGGAGGAAATCAAAAGAATACCTCAGGGTGTTGCATTACTCTCGAGTCCAAGCATAGAAATGCCTATTCTGGTTGACGTGCGTGTGCGAAGAAGCGAACACGGCGGTAGAGCAGTAGAAATTGAAGAGGTGTCGAAAAAAGAGAATATAGATGCGGAATCCGAGAAGAAAGAGTGGAATGCAAGTGAAGAGGAGGGAAGGAGAAGCATGTTTGCAAAGTTGCTGTTTGAATAGTCTTTCACACTAACACAAGACAAGATTACTCCTATAAACCACCTCATCGTATTCTTTACGCCCCAAAATTTGTTCGATTGCTTTTGATTGCACGCCTTTTATCTTTTCAATATCGCTGCTTGAGTAGTTAGAGATGCCCTTAGCGAATTCTACACCTTCGGCATCAACAATGCTTACAGGGTCGCCACTCACGAACTCATTTTCAACACCGGTGATTCCGGAAGGAAGCAAGCTACCGCCTCTTTTTACCAATGCCGTTTTTGCACCTTCATCCACTTTAATCTTGCCCTTTGGCGATGATGCGAATAGAATCCAGTGCTCTCTATCGTTCATCTTTCTCTTTTTCGGCATGAATAAAGTTCCAACAGGTTCGCCGTCTATAATCCGCATGAAGATATTTTCTTCACCGCCGTTTACGATGACCATAGGAATGCCTGCTTTCATGGTGACCTTAGCGGCTTGAATTTTCGTCTTCATACCACCCACGCTGCTCGTTTTTCCGCCGGCAGAAGCAATACGCTCAATCTCTGGTGTTATCGCATCCACAACCGAAATGAATTCCGCTTTCTTACTCCTTTTCGGGTCATAAGTGAACAAGCCATCAGTGTCGGTAAGCATAATAAGTAAATCAGCGCCGAGATTGCTTGCTACGAGAGCCGATAAATTATCGTTATCACCCAACTTTATTTCATCCACTGCCACGGTGTCATTCTCGTTGATTACCGGGATTACGTCAGACTTAAGCAAAGTAATCAGAGTATTTCTGAGGTTAAGATACCTCTGTCTATCAAAGAAGTCCTCATGTGTTATTAAGACCTGAGCGATGGTCTGCTCGTACTTTGCGAAGTATCTATCATACGTGCTCATCAGGACGTTCTGACCAACGGCAGCCGTTGCTTGCAATACCTTAATGTCGCGTGGTCTTTGCTTCAGGTCGAGTTTACCAATACCAGCACCAATAGCGCCTGATGTCACCACAATGACTTCCTTACCCTGCTTTTTCAATTCAACTATCTCTTTAACGAGTTTTTCAACTTTTCGTGGCTCAAGCCGGTAGCTCTTATCGGTGAGGTTACTGGTTCCTATCTTTATTACGATTCTTTTTGCTTCTGAGAACTCCCTAACTTCGCTTTCTGTGTTTTTTACTCCCTCTTCGCCTACCATATCCTTATCCTGCCTATCATTTTTTAGCACAGACCTTTACTTAAAAAGAAAGCTTTACCAAAGAAACTATTATTTTTCTTTTAGCACAGGTTTTCTTTTTTGTTAAAAAAGAAAAAGTGTCTTTTCTCACATTTTACCCCTTCCAGTTTCTTTAGCTCCACGCCGCCCTCTACGCCCAGAATCTCTGCACCATCGAACTCATCCATGCCGCAGAGCAAATGCTGCTCAGGATGCGTCCCCGGGGTAATATCACAGCTCAAGACAATTCTCTTGCCCGCAGATACCACCATTTTAAGGCGAGCCGATGCGGGATGGTTTTTTGGCAGCACAATCAGCGGTGAATTGACTTCCCGGAGCATATAGAGCACGCACCGTAGTCCATTTACTATTCGTTCGTCAGTGCCAAAGCCAGAAGCTACAAGTAACTCCTCAGGTCCCATCGCCAATACAATCTCGCCTTCTGGGGTATCAACGAAAAATTGCCTTTGAGCACCTACCTTAACTATCGCTAACGTACCGCTATTTCCATGCACCAGCAGCATCTCGTTACTGCGTAGGGGTATCATGTCATGTCCGGTCATGTAAACCCTGTTCTTCACAATTTCGCTACATTTTCCGACTGGCATGAAGGACAGACCACATCATCACCCATCCCTTCAAACCTGTTTCCACAGCCATTGCACTTGTATTTCACCACTTCTAACTTCGAGACCTCTAGGCTGAAATCCCCACCGCCAACGCTACACATTGCTATCACCTCCTTTATCTTATCCTTTGTTTTAATAATATGGTTAGATACTTGATACTTATAAATATCTACAGGAAAAATGAAATCCGAGAAGCTTTTTGAACTCACGTCGAGATACATGCCCGGCGGGGTTAGCAGTCCGGTGCGTGCATATAAGCCGTATCCGTTTTTTACGGTGCATGCGAAAGGCTCGAGGATATACGACGTAGATGGTAGAGAATACATTGACTACTGCTTAGCGTATGGACCGCTCGTTTTAGGGCATGGCAACGAGGAGGTGAAGGATGCAGTTAGAGAACAGCTTGAAAAAGGGTGGCTTTACGGCACGCCGCATGAGAAGGAGATAGATCTTGCGAAGAAGATAACAACCCATTATCCTTCGGTTGAGATGGTCAGGTTTGTCAATACGGGGAGCGAAGCAACGATGGCTGGGATAAGGCTTGCAAGGGGGTTTAAGGAACGTGATAAAATAGTGAAAATAGAGGGCGGGTTTCACGGTGCGCATGATGGTGTCCTTGTCAAAGCCGGTTCTGGTGCCACGACATTTGGTATTCCGGACTCTAAAGGAATTCCAAAGGATTCAGTGAAAAACACACTTCAAGTTCCGTTTAATGATGCGGCGGCACTTACCACTATGCTGGAGAAGAATTCGGGTGAGGTTGCCGCAGTTATAATAGAGCCGGTGATGGGTAATGTGGGACCTATCCCGCCTCAAAATAACTATTTGAGCGATGTGCGTAAAATAACGGCGGAAAACGACGTTTCACTCATTCTTGACGAGGTAATTACTGGTTTCAGGCTCGCTTTGGGCGGTGCGCAGGAATTTTACGGCGTGGATGCGGACTTAACGATTTTAGGTAAGATTGTAGGTGGCGGTTTCCCTATCGGCATGTTCGGCGGTAAACGAGAGATCATGGAGTTGATTGCGCCTTCCGGAGCGGTATATCAGGCAGGGACGTTTAGTGGCAACCCTGTTTCCATTACCGCAGGGTTGAAAACTATAGAAATATTAGAGCGAGAGGAAGTGCCCGGAAGAATAAACAAACTTGGTGAGCGGATGCGAACGGCGTTAAGCGAAATATTGCGTGATTCAGGAGTTGAGGGTTATGTTTCCGGTGTAGGCTCGATGTTCAAGGTGTTCTTCAGTCCTAACGGTGCCGAGGTGAAAAACTATGCTGATGCTTTAAAATGCGACAAGGATAGATACATGCGGTTTTTCCATAAAATGCTTTCTTCTGGCATATTCTTGCCTCCTTCGCAGTTTGAAACGAATTTCATCAGTTTTACACATAACGATGCGGATATAAAAAGGACAGTAGAGGCATATAAGGAGAATCTGTATGCTTAATAAATCGCATTCTCATATCCCGCAGTTCATAAAGCCCTATTTGAAGGATGCAGTAGAGTTTCCGGACATCGAAACCTTATCTTCAATTCTCGGAATAAAAAGAAAGGAAGCAGAGAAGATAGTGATAAGAAACAACGAGGATTTAGCGGGATATAAAGTGAGAGAGGTTTTCTGCACTAAAGAAACGAGAGAATTAGAGAAAGAGACTCTGGAAATCCTCGCCTCCTATGCGGCAACGAAAAATGGTAGGGACATGGTTCTTACACGTACCCCTTCCATCGACAGGGAGGAACTGCAAAAGAGGCTTAAGGATGTACGTGAGAGCGAGAAATTAAAAGAGCGAATGGGTGAGGAGAATATAGCGAGGGTGCGGGAAATAATTTCTAAATCGGAGATAGAGAAAATGAGCTTTGGGCAATCGCCTCTTATCGCTATTCGTAGAAGCGGAATAGAAGCGGAAATAAAGGATTTTTATGGCGATTTCGTGCGTGTAGATTTTGTTGATTCCGTGGATAAAGCAGAGGAGCTTTTGCGAAAGGAAAATATCATTCTGTTAATTGGCGAAGGAGAAGAGGCGGGATTTGATGAACCGGGCGTCATAAACATAAATATTGATGATTTGTCGGAGTCATGCGAGATTTATCCTGAGTTCGTTGCTAATTCTTTCATGGCAAGGAAGAAGGCAATAGAAGCAATAATGAGCATATTAACCGAATTTGAGGGGCTCAAGGATTCGCATCTGTTCAAAGGTATCGCGGTAGGGGATTTAGAAGAGGTTGTGGCGGTTATAGAAAAAATAGAAGCGGCGAGGAGCAAAGGTGAACCCAACTTCGACGATGTGATTTACAGGCGTGAGGAGGAGCTAAACAAGGAAGTGAGCAGGATTATGAGAGGCGGTGGAGGTGTGGAAGAGTTCAAAGGTTACTTAGAAGAGGTTTTGGTGAACATGGCGGATGAATTGATGCTTACAGGAGAGGATAAAAATGTTTTGTGGGAAAGTGCGTATGAGAACCTGGAGAGGGGACTGCCGTTTGAATTTTCGAGGGAAAAGACAGAGCGGTTGCGGCAGCGGTATAACAGGAAAATGGGCGAGGTGAGGTATTACAAATCAAGAGAATTTGCAAAGCAACTGGAGAAACGTAGAGAAGAGGTGAGCAACGCCATTAAAATGCTTTTCTATTTCGATTTTATGCTGGGTGTGCTGCAATTTAGCATGGATTTCGGGTTGAATATACCGGAAATAAGCGAAGAGGGGTTAGGCGTGGTTATGGGCAGGAATATGTTTTTACTTGATGAAGAGCTAAGAGGTGGTGAGAAGGTGGTGCCGGTTTCTTATTCCATAGGAAAAGCGAATTTAGGTATTTTTGGCGCTACACCGCATCCGGTAGCCATCCTTACAGGTGCGAATAGTGGCGGTAAAACTTGTTTGCTGATTACGCTTGCAACCTCGATTATCCTCACGGAGCTTGGTCTGCCTGCGCCTGCGGAGAGAGCGGAAATACCGCTGATGCCTTTGTATTTATACCGTAGGAAGATGATAAAGAAGACGGGGTCTTTTGAATATTCGATGCGGGCGTTGAGCCGGATATTCATGCGTGCGGGAGCGAAGGTGGTTTTAATAGACGAATTGGAGGCGCTTACCGAACCAGGCGCCATGGGCAGGATAATGGCTTCCATATTGAATAACCTGCCGAAAGATACGTTGGCGGTGGTGATAACGCATTTGATTCATGAGATATTGCCGCATATAAGTATGGAGAAGGTGCGAGTGGATGGAATAGAGTCAGAGGGATTGGATGCCGCTGGAAACATTATCGTTGATAGACAGCCGATGTTCAATCATATCGGGTCGAGCACACCGGAGTTGGTGATAAAGAAGCTTCTGGTAAAGGTCAGGAAAGAGGAGCTGAAAGTAGTTTATGAGGAGATAATCGATGTGTTGGAGAAGGAAAGAGAAAAGGCGTTTTAAATGAAAAATGAAAAGAGAAAAGAAGGAAAGATTGCTTAGCAAAATTGACGAGGTAGAAAAAGAAAAGGAAAAAAAGAGTTCGGAAGATTTTAAGAAGGAGGCAAAAGAGATCATAAAAAGACACGCCTTGTAATAAACGCAGAAGGGGTAAGTAGCCATCAAAAGTTTTGTTCGCCTACGAGGAAGAGTAAAAAATCTATGACAGCTCTCTCAAAGCCTTGACGTATCTTTCCTCATTGAAAGGCTCATGGTTCTTCAAGATTCTGTATATCTCGGCAGCAACAACGCTTCCAATTAATTTCATCGCATCGTCCCTTGAATAGCCCTTTTTCAAGAGCCTATCAAGTGTCTTTTTTGTCTCCGGTGGATTATTTTCTCTAAGTTGGTTCTCCACCACTTCAAGGATCGTCTTTTGTAACCGCTGGTTTACCATTTCTTATTTTTATTGGTTTACGATAACTTAGTTGCCACGAAGTCGGCGATGATTCCATACACTACGCCGAATGCAATAAGTGTTAAACCATCGGTTAGACTCGTGTCAATCATAGTCATTATTGCCATTGCCAGGCTTATTATTGCACCAATTAACGCACCTCTAATCACCGGATGAAGTGGGATATTATCGCCTAATCCAACAAAAAGACCAATCAGTATTCGGTTATATACTATCAACGCCAAAAGTCCTGTTGTGATAACAAGCTCAGGTTTTGATTCTGCAATCCATATCGTCCCGTATGCGCAAAACAACCCGCATAATAGCCCTATCGCGGTTGCTATTGCTATTCTTTTACCATTCATTTTCTCCAGCCCGTTATTTTGAGATCGTCATCCTGCATCCCTTTTCAGTGTATTCAACGTCCAGATTAAACCCCAAATTCTCTGCTACTCGCTTGAAATAACCGTTAATGCAGCCGGAACAATGCTGTTCCTTTGTCATTGGCATGCCTTTTTCCGAGTATCGCAATGCCGCTTCCAGGTTGCGGCATCGCTTCATATCGAGTATCGCTTTAGCCGGATTTCCCTCGACTTTTACATCGCTGCCAAATATGTTCTTGTTTACGACTGCATAGTTCATTGTGAACTTCAATGCGTCGCCAACGCCTCGCCCTTTCAGATCAGCAGCGCAGTGTTTTGCCGCTTCTTCATTCAATTCTTCCATCGCTTCCGGACCTAATTTCCGCATGATGAACCCCATTGAACCCATCATTGCACCGAGCCACATTTCCATAAACAACTTCTGTTTTTCTTCTTCCGATAAACTCGGTATTTCCATTTTTCTTTCACCTTGTTTCAGGTAGTATGTTGGGGTTAATAAAACTTTTAGTTTTTGGTTGAGTTTACTCCCAATCTCCAACCAATACTCGAATCTCCTTTTCTAATCTTATTTTCTGTTCATCGCGTTAACAATTTTTCGTAATAGGATGAACTCCACGTTTCGAGTATTTCGCGTATAATAGCTTCCGTTGTTATGCCAACGCCCTTTAATTTTCGCAGCTCTCCTTTCATAGTAGATAAAGGCTCCTTTAACTGCGAGATTGAATAGGCAGCATAACTAAAAGGTGATTTTTTTCCTTCCAGTTTCAAAAGATAATCAATGTGTTCTAATATAACGATCACTAAATCGTTTTCACTTAATATATCGCTATAAAGAGCAGGCGGGATACGTTTAGGTATCTTATATTTCTTCGCAATCCCATTAAATATCAGATTTAATGAGTTATAATATTCTCCTGATGCCTGCCCCCATTTGTCCCCGGTATATATTTTTTGATATTCCGTAACGAGTTCCAGATAATGATTTTTAAGTACTTTGACAATGTCAAATTAAAACATCAATTTTAATAAGATATTTCCTTGGCATGAGCTATTAACATCTCTCCTTTTCCACCCAATACGAAAAATCTTTGCATCTATAAGGATGGATAGCCAGAATATCCGTTCACAGTGCGATAAGTATAAGAATAAGCTAAAATCAGGAGATAGCCCAAGCTATCTCTGTGGGGGAATCCCTAAAAACTTTCGCCAACTCG
>JAUVZJ010000079.1 GCA_030602585.1 Candidatus Methanophagales archaeon
ATGATTTCTATTCGGTTATCAAAAATGAAGATGCGAATTTGACTCGCTATATGATAATCACGATGTGCAATAGCATTGACTACCGCCTCCCTCAATACTTCCCTTGGTATTTCCGGCTTCAACTCGTTCTCAAAACCCCTAATCTCAACTCTTGTTTTAAGATACAGGTTCAGGACGGTATCAGCGGCTTTTATTTGCTCCTCAAGCTTCCCTTCCAAATCTTTTTTCTCAAATTCTTCTCCTATTTCATTACCTTCAAATTTAGCAACCGTGATTTTGCAAAAAGGTAAATCTCTCTGCGGGTTCAATCCAAATATGAGATAGCCCCCCACAGTGAAGACCAAATTTCCATTCATCCCTGTTAATATTTTCATATTCTCTAATAACTTATTCCGGTCAAGACTCTCTTCTATCTTCGTTTGGTAAAAATCCTCAAAAAATCTTCTAAAATAGAGTATATCTAAATCATCAATAGAAGTTTTGGTAATAGGTAATTCGTCATAATAAATGGAACGAGTGGCTTGATAAAGCCGTAATAGCTCCTCTCTCGTTGCTTGCCTTTTACCTGCACTTGTTCTGATGTAATATACACCCCTATTAGTCCGGTAGGGTCTTTCAGGTCCCTTAGATATGTGAATACATAAAACAATCCCATCATCAACTTTTATCTTTTCAATAGCCACAGCAATAGAAGGTTCGCAGTTGTTATAGCAGATATTTTCCACTCTTTGCATCTCTTTATCAGGTTTTGATACACCCTTAATTTCTTTTTTATCTGAGACCCCCAGTAATATTATCCCCCCTTCAGTATTTGCAAAGGCAACAATCTCCGAAGCTAAATCGTCAGAATGCACTTTCTCTTCTTTAAACTCGGTGAATGAATCTTCGCCCTTTTCTATTATTTCCATCAATTCTCTTTTAGCCATTTCGATTTTCATGGATGTTCAGTTTCTTTAACCACAAGATTACACAACACTTTTTCTTTTTTACAAAAAGAAAACCTGTGCTAAAAGAAAAACAAATATGTTCTTTTGGTAAAGCTTTTCTTTCTAAGAAAAGGTTTCTTGTGGAATCTCGTGGTTTTTTTTATCCCTGCTATACAAATACCAGTTATTTATATAAAAATTTACATCTTTATATTTTTACAATTGATGGGAACGAAGTTGAAGAAAAAGGACAAATGTGTTTTGAGGGCGCTGCTTGAGAGCGGGCGGCTTTCTTATTCAGAGCTGGGTAGAAGGTGTGGGATAAGCAGGCAAGTGGCTTTTGAGCGAGTGAAGAAGCTGTCCGAAGAAGGTGTGGTAAAGGGCTTTTCAGTCTGTTTAGATGCGGATAAACTCGGATTCTCCTTCAAGGCTTACGTGTTGATTATTGCGAAGCCAGAAGAGAAATTGAGGAAGGAACTCGCCGGGTTCTTGCGGAATAGTAAAAACGTAAGGAAAATTCAACTCCTCTTCGGCAGGTTTGACTTCTTCCTTGAGCTCCTTTTCCGCGATAAGGATGAGATGACGGAATTCATAAGGCGGATGCATTCCTTTGGCGCTGTTGAGCGGACGGAGACGTTTATCGTGTATCAAACGATAAAGGATAAACCAGAAGACCCTTTTATGGAGTGTCTTAGAGGAGATTGAAGTGTGAGTGGTAGAATACAATAAAAACAGGTTCTTATTACCAAAGTTTATAAAGTGGTGAAACACAACAATAAACATGCTGAAGGTTATAGAAGCAGTATATGAGAATGGCATCTTCAAGCCGCTTGAGAAGGTCAACATGAGGGAAGGGGAAAGGCTAAAGATACGGATTGAAAAATCGTTGTTGTTCGACATTATAAAGAAGTATAGGGGATATTTTGAGGATATTGAGGAAGACTTGACTGGTCAACTTAGCAGCGAGAGAAGATGATGGTTCTGGACGCTTCTGTTATCATAGACAGCTTGCTCCCAAAGATGGGGGATAGATATAAGAAGTCCAGTGAGCTATTGGAAACTATCTCAAAGGGTAGATTTGCTGTTCATGCTCCGAGGATACTAAAAATCGAATTGGCGAGCGTTTTAAGCAGAAAAATATTGAAGAGTTTGAGGATGTTTTGAAGAGAATTAAGGAAATGTCAGGTGCTTAATCTTGTAATCTGTGGTTATATACAAGAAAAGTGTTATGAAGATATTATTGGCAACCGGAAGGAAAGCAGAGGGGATGGTCAAGGATGAAGTAAGAACTGCAAATTTGGCGTTAGACTGCGAGGTGCTTATACAGGACTTAGATATTGCCGCTTTTTCCACGCCCAAATCGCTGCGAAAAGCGCTTGAAAAATATTTCATTTCCAAAAAATCGGACTACGATCTCATTTTAGTTTCTGGACTTTGCAAATCAGATTTCAGTGGTTTAGAAAAAGAAATAGCCGCGCCTATCAGGTTGGGACCCCGACATGCATACGACCTCGGTGAGGTATTAAAATCCGCAGAAGGAGTGGAATTCTCTTCGCTTATACCGGCTGATCTGTTTTTGGCGGAGAAGAGAAGAGAGACCGCAAAGAAGCTGTTGTTCGAGTTAGAAAGCAGTGTAAAAGAGACGTTCTCGCTGAAAGGCGTGAAAATAGGCGGAGGAACAAGAATGAAAGTCTGCGCAGAGCTCGTGGATGCAACGTTGATGAACGGGGAGGAAATACAACGAAAAATGGACTACTTCCTGAAAAGTGGCGCTGATATTATTGACATTGGCGTTCACGTGGGTGCGAAGCCGGGCGAAGTGGAAGAAGCGGTAAAAGCGGCTTCGTCTTTCGCTCCGGATATTCCTCTTTCCGTTGATAGCTTGGATGCGGAACTAATACTTGCAGGCATAGAAACCGGTGTGGATATGGTGCTCAGCGTAAATAAAGAAAATCTTTCGGAAGTAAGTGGCGCGATAGCGGAAAATGATATAGCGGCAGTTGTAATTCCCGATTTTGACGCATCTAACAAAAAAAACGAGAGTCTGGTTGCGAACATAAAAATGGCTAAGGAGCACGACATAAAGCGCATAATCGCAGACCCTGTATTGAATGCCATTGGATATGGAATTGCAGAATCCTTATACAACTACTATCTTTTCCGATTGCAAGATACGCGCACACCTCTTTTCTTCGGCGTTGGAAACGTCACCGAGCTTATGGATGCGGATTCGGTGGGTATAAACGCAACCTTAGCGGGTATAGCATCCGAATTGAACGTTGACATTCTTTTTACACCGGAATACAGTGATAAAGCGGTAGGAAGCGTAAAAGAGTTGCGGGTCGCATCAGAGATGATGATGCTCTCGAAGGCACGCAAAAGCGCACCTAAGGACCTTGGGTTCGACCTTTTGATGTTAAAGGAAAAGAGAAGGAAGCCAGTCTTGAAACTTCATGATGAAGAGCCTATTGTTGCGAAAAAGGATGGGAAGTGGAGACTTGACCCTAAGGGCTGCTTTAGAATCGGTATCTGCGAAGTAGAAGGTGAAGGTGAAGGCAAAAGCAAAAGCGATAGAAAGATATACGTCAAGCATTCGCCTACCGGGAAGTGGGTAGTAGGGGGAAGTGCAAATGAGGTAATGGATACCATCCTGCGATTGGACTTGGTTTCATTGTTCGAGCATGCCTCTTATCTGGGCAGAGAATTGACGAAAGCCGAACTCGCCATACGATTGAATCGCAATTACGAGCAGGACGAAGACCTTTTTATCACACAAAAGGAGTAAACTTAAGCTCGTGGTACTCTTTTTCGGTTTCGGCAAGAGGTGCGGTTGAGATATTATAGAGAGCTGTGTGGGGCTTAATGCCGTAAAGATTAAGCGTGCCGTTAATGGGGATTAAGCGGAGATGAACATCAGCCATCTCACATATCTCGTTCTTTAACTTCGCAGAAGGTTTCAAAACACCTATCAAAACATCATTTGTTGCTCTCACCCACGATACAATCTCCAAAAACGCTTCCCTTATCTCATCCTTAGAGTAAATATTCAGACTTGTTAAGCCAATCACATGCAATACAGGCTTTTTTAGCTCCTTATAGACTCCTTGAAACTTCGTTAAACATTCTTTTAGTGATTCCGCTTCACATTCAAGAGGGACTAAACACGGGTCTTCTGTTTCTGCTTCAGAAATAGTAGGCATCCGCAAGTTTTTATCGAGCACTTCTTCGCTGACATAATCCAGAAGAAGCTTCTTCACCGAAGAAGAATAAGAACCCTCCTCCGGCATGTATAGAACGCCACAGTCATTTAGCAGGAAATTGGCAATTGTGTGGTATAAAATGGGTCTATAACTCCAACTTATGCTATCATCAGCTATTTCTAACAGGACAAAGCTTCCCTGCGGGTAACCACCGATTATCGTATCCAAACCCTCTATCCCTGTAGAATAGTTCCCAGGACCAGAAGGAAGCTCTTCTTCTTTGTTCTTTACCTTATGCCTGCCACTGCCCAATCCTGACCCGGTAGTTACAAAATGAGTGAACTTCCCGCCTTCTAAGGTGTAGGGATAGTTACTACGGGGAACTTGAAGACCACGCAATTTATCTATAAACACCTTTCTTACGATCCTATCGTCTATCTGCTCCTTTTCTAATCTTAAAATACCGTCAACGAGGTAATCGAGTCTTTTCTCACCGCCGTATTCACTTATTAAAAATAAATGCGTTTTCGTCTTCCTTGCGATGTCCAGCATAGAGGTTTCAAGCTTTTCTACGTTTTCTTTTCCTATCTGAAAAGAGACTGCATCCCAGCTATCTATTATCAGAATTGTAACATCCTCCTCTGCAACAACGGAATAAACAGAGCGCAAGAAACTTGTGAGGTTTTCGTATAATACCCGTGACTCTGCTTCTGAAAATTCCGATTGCGTGGCATCAATAACATTTCTCTTCGGCACTCGCTCTTCCAAACCCGGGAACTGTTTATAGAGCGCAGTAGGATCGATACGAGTTGAGATATAAACGCCTTTAGCATCCCCCAAGCATAATCTTTCGAGAAGCGTCATCGCATAGGTGGTCTTTCCAGTCCCGGGGGCTCCTTTAAGCAAAATGGTATATCCTTCCATTAACCTGAGTGCGCTTTCTACTTCGTGCATGATTGTATTACCTCTATGCTTCTTGATTTTATTTACATTGTATATAAATATTTGGAATAGTTAAAAAATTTTTAATTATTTTCTTCTCTTCTTCTGCGACCCGCTTTGTCCTTGCCTTTCCCGTCTCCTCCAATTGAAACACCTGCTCTTCTTCCGACATATTTTTATTTATTATATTGAGTATAAGTATTATAAATAGAAAGTCAAAATAAACACTGGTTACTCAGCACTCTCCACGCTTGAAGTCGCTCTCTCCGCTGCCGCCGACCCTACCCCCGACCCCGACCCTGCCCTTTTCGCTATTATCTCCTCTATGCTTTTCCTCTCTTTTACACTTCGCACAGTATTGATGAAATTAAAAAGCGTCTCGGTATAGGGACTCGTCTCATTTATTCTTATCACGCGTGATTTCCCTATGTCCAGCTCGGTTAGTATGCCCACGGCTACGAGGTCAGAAACAGCTTTCCTGACGGTAACGTGGCTCTTATCGAGTGTTTGTGCGAGTTTAGTAATATTGGTGAAGTATCCCTGCTTGCTGTAGAACAAGAGTATTATATCAAGATGTGTGCTATTTCCAAATATCTTCTCCAGCGTTTCCATGGCATAGTATGGTATGGTATTTGTTTAGCGCCTTTTATAACCACGAGCGCATGCGGATTTTCTGAATCCCGCAGTTTTTTACCTCCGCTATACAAATATTTTTACTCTATATAAAGTATACATATTTTATTCTATATAAATCATTAAAAAAAGTTCAAATATCCACATAAAAAATGGTGGTTAAATACAACCCATCATAAGTAAAGAGTTATATTTTAGGACACATATTTTCTTTTGAGGTGTCCAAAATGAAGCAATTACATGGGAATAGTTCTCGCTTTGTTAGGGAACTCACACCAGAAGAGAGAGCATTCATTTCTAAGCGAGTTAAGA
>JAUVZJ010000015.1 GCA_030602585.1 Candidatus Methanophagales archaeon
TTGCAGATGTGGAAAAAAACGTATTGGCAAACTCTGATGAGCCTGACAACGAACATCTTCAAAATAGAATCGCTAATTATCTTCACACTGAATACCCTAAGAAAATATAACATAATATTTATGGGGGGTTCTACTTAACAAACATTTTTTTTAAAAAAGTTTAATTAAAGAAATATTACTAAAAGAAAAAGGTTTTTCTTTAATGAACTTTTCTTTCTAAGAAAGGAAGGTTTATGAAGTCAAAGATAAAGAAATGTGAGGTATGTGGAGAATATACATTGAAGGAGGTATGCGAGAGGTGTGGAAGAGCGACAAAGAATCCAATACCTCCGAGGTTCTCCCCTAAGGACGCTTATGGTAGATATAGAAGGATGATGAAATATGGAAGAGATAGAAGTGCATGAGTTAAAAAAGGTGAAATTGAACAAGCCGGTATTGATAGAGGGGCTTCCGGGAGTTGGAAACGTGGGGAAATTAGTTGCTGAGCATATGGTACAGGAGATGGATGCAGAGAAGATAGCAGAGATATACTCGTGGCATTTTCCACCGCAGGTATTGGTAAATAACGACGGAACTGTTCGCTTATGTAAAAACGAAATATACGCATGGAAATCAAAGAATCAGGATTTGTTAATCATCAGCGGTGACCAGCAGAGCGTTACGAACGAGGGGCATTATCTTATAGCAGAGACGTTTCTCGACTTCGCACAACAATATGAGGTTTCTCGCATATACACCCTGGGCGGATATGGTATAGGTCAGCTTGTGGAAAGACAAAAGGTGCTTGGGGCTGCGAATGAAACTGCGCTTGTAGAGGAGATGAGAAAATATGGAGTGGAATTCAGGGAGGAAGAGCCAGGAGGAAGTATAGTAGGGGCTTCAGGGCTTTTGTTAGGTCTTGGAAGACTGAGGGGAATTCCAGCGGTGTGTTTGCTAGGTCTTACTTCAGGTTATTTAGTGGACCCAAAGAGTGCACAAGCGGTTCTCAAAATCCTCTGTCGGGCATTAAATCTCGAAATAGACATGCAGGCTTTGAAAGACCGCGCGGAAGAGATGGAAAAGGTTATCGAACGCCTGAAAGAGATGGAGCAAGCACAGGTTCCAAGAATGAGGGAGGAAGAGTTGGGATACATCAGATAAGTTTAAGAAATACCAAATCCCAATACTACCAATCACGCTGAGGCGAGAAATACAAAATCTAAATACTACTAAATTTTTGGGATTTGGTAGTATTTGAAATTGGGATTTTCGCTGACGTCAGGCGGAATCAGGTGTTAGTATCTTCAGAGACGTGGGCATTTTAACTACATCCCCTATTTTTATACCTACCACATATTCCAAATCCTTCTCTTTTGCGAGGTCCACAATTCTCTGTGTGATCACGCCATCGAACACTACGCTATTCGCATATTCGTTTGTTTCTTTCAATTCTTTTGCGAGGTCCCTTACGGTGGTCTCCTTTACTACGTTCTTCTCTTTGTCTAACAGCCTTGCCTTAAACGTGCCTTCGAGCTCTTCCAGGTGCATTTTAAAAGCGCTCGGACTTTCTTCCTCTTTTACCTTTACCTCTTTGGTTTTCTTTCTTTGTATTACCCTCTTCGCCTCTTGTTCTGGTCCTGGTTCTTGCTCCTTTTCCTCCTTAATGTATCCCTGCTGCTCTGCCGGCGTTTTGTTATGCAGTGCTTTCATTATTTCCTTGTATGTCATGTCCTCCACACTTCTCCCTTCAGCCGCCGTTGCGATGTAATCTATATCAGCGACCTGTAAAAGCTCCTTTAATATAAGGTCACCACCGCGGTCACCATCAACGAAAGCAGTAACGGTCTTCCTCTTGCTCAGTTTAGTTATTATCGGTGATATATTAGTGCCCTCTACGGCTATTGCGTTTTTAATCCCGTATTTAAGCAGATTTAACACATCCGCTCTCCCCTCCACCACTAATATAGCATCCGAACTCTCTATATTCGGTCCAGCAGGCAAGTCCTTATAATAAGTTATTTCTTCCATTCTTACTGCCTGCTTCACTTCGCTCACCATCATTTCACTATCTACGCCTTTCTCGGTAGCTTCACGCATTAGCGTTTTTGCTCGCTCTGTTATCTTCTTTCGCTTTGTCGCTCTTATGTCCTCTATCTTTATAACTTCCACCATCGCAATACAAGGACCCACTCTATCTATGGTCTCCAAAGAAGCAGCCAGTATTGCGGTTTCTACTCTGTCCAAGCCAGAGGGAATAAGTATCTCGCCACTTGATTTCCCCCCCTTTGACTCTATATTCACCTCTATCCTGCCTATCCGGCTGCTCTTCTGCAAGTCTCTCAGGTCCAGCTCTTCACCCAACAACCCTTCTGTTTGGCCAAATATTGCACCCACCACATCGGATTTCTCAACAAAACCCTCCGCTGTGACGTTAGCATGAATAACATATTTCGTTGTATCTACATCATGCATTTTATTACCCTCCTTAAAGGTTTCATCACCTTTATCCTTTAACTTTACCATCGCCATACATATCACTCTTGGCAACTACTTGAACTGATTTATACCTGTGTTGGTATAATATGTTATAGTAAATAGATAATATAAAAGTTGCAGTAGGTAAGGAAAGAGGATGAAAATTAAAGAAATAAAAGTGAAAGATTTAGAGCCCGAAAAATTTGTAAAAGAGAAGACAGAAGAAATAGCAGCTATTGTAGGAAGCGATTTGGCTATCAATGCTTTATCGGGCGGTGTGGACTCTTCAACTGTTACTATGCTCGGTCATAAAGCGTTGGGCGATAGACTTAAAACCTATTTCATTGACAGTGGACTGATGAGGGAAGGCGAACCAGAACAGGTAGTTTCGTTATTTGAGAAAGTAGGTGTGAAAGTAGAAGTCGTGGATGCACAGAAACAGTTCTTTGATGCTTTGAAAAGTGTAACAGACCCTGAGGAGAAGCGAGAAGCGATTACACAGACTTTTTACCGTGATGTCTTTGGTAAACTTGTAAGGGAAAACGGGGCGAAATTTCTTCTGCAAGGCACTATTCTGACTGATGTAGATGAGACGGTTGCTGGAATCAAAAGGCAGCATAATATTCTTGAGCAGTTAGGTGTTGACCCCGAAAAGGAGTTTGGATATAAAATTATAGAGCCTCTGGTGCAGCTCAGGAAGGATGGAGTGAGGGAAGTAGCGAAGGCGTTGAGGTTGCCAGCGTCGGCGTATAATAAAGCACCCTTTCCGGGACCTGCACTTGCCGCGAGGGTGATTGGCGAGGTGACACGAGAAAGAATAGCGGTGGTGCGGAAGGCGACGGTAATAGTAGAGGAAGAGTTGGGGAATAGTGGTGCTTTTCAATGCATGGCAATCTTACACGAGGATAGAGTGACGGGAATGCGTGGTGGGAAGAGAGAGTATGGGATGCAAATAGAGATTAGAAGCTGGGAAAGCAAAGATGCGAGAACAGCAACGCCAACGAGGTTGTCTTATGATGTATTGGAGAGGTTGAGTGCGCGGATAACAGGTGAAGTTCCGGGTGTCGTGAGTGTGACATATAATATAACGAAGAAGCCGCCGTCAACGATAGAAGCGGTTTAGTTTAAAATGGGCTCGATGCGATTCGAACGCATGACCTCCGCCTCGTGAAGGCGGTGTCATAACCAACTAGACCACGAGCCCTTTACTTTTTGTTTATCATATATTAGCGTAAGGTGAATTTAAATAATTTTTCATTTTAATCTTTGAAGGGAGAGAAAACATGAAGATAGAAGTGTTGAGAGGCGGAATTTGCGCTGTGAAAGGGGTAAGAGCACACGGAATAAAAGAGGGGAATAAGGGGTTAGCCTTGATAGAAGGAAAAGGAAAAGCTGCAGGTATGTTCACTTCAAATAAAATAAAGGCAGCGCCGGTGAGGTTCGCGAAGAAACAGCTTGAAAAGGGCGAAGGAAGAATAAGCGCAATATTAGCAAATAGCGGCTGTGCAAACAGTTTTACCGGCGAGAAAGGGATGAGGAATGCGGAAGAAATGGCAGAGCTCGCTTCTTCTTCGTTAGGGGTTGATAAAGAAGAAGTGGCTGTTGCCTCTACCGGTCCTATTGGGGAGCAATTGGATATGGGGTTAATAGAAAGGCAGCTTGGAGAAGTGGTGAATGGGTTGACTTCTGGAGAGGTAGGTAGCACGGCGGCAGCGAAGGCTATAATGACCACCGATACCTTCCACAAGGAACGGGCAATAAGTATTGATACCGGCGATGAAGAACGTGTGGTAATAGGGGGAATAGCGAAAGGTTCGGGGATGATATTCCCGCATCTGGCTACCGCTACCATGCTCTCTTTTATTTATACGGATGCTTCTCTGGGTGAAGAAGCGTTGAGAAGGAGTTTGAAGGATGCGGTTGACAATTCATTCAATATGATAGTGGTGGATGGTGATATGAGCACGAACGACATGGTATTGCTCGTATCCACGGGTAAGGGTGGAAAGATAAGCGAAGGTGATTTTAAAGAAGGTTTAAATTTTGTATGCAAGGAGCTTGCGAAGATGATAGTAAGGGATGGCGAAGGAGCAACGAAGTTTGTCGAAGTAAGAGTAAGAGGAGCGGCGTCTGTTGAGGATGCGAGAGAAGTAGCGAAGGCAATAGTCAGGTCACCGCTTGTGAAAAGCGCCATTTTTGGTGAACGCCTCGACCTTACGTGCGGTCGTATAATAGCGGCTATCGGCGGCTCCGCCATCTCTGGCGACATTGAGTCGAGCGAAATATCAATAAGCTTAAAAAACGAGAATGAGAAAGAAGTTTTAGCAGTGAAGAAAGGTGAATTTATGGATTTATCAGGTGTGGCAAGGGACATAATGAAGGAAAAGGAGATGATTATTGATGTGGACCTGGGAATGGGAGGGGAAGTGGAAGCGACAGCGTGGGGATGTGATTTAACCTATGATTATGTCAGGATAAATGCGGGATAATATTGATGATATCTGCGATAGGCAAAAGCGATATTTTAGAAGATATTAAGAAATGTAAAAGACGCTTCTCCACCCCCTAAAACACCTTGTCCCATATTTGGGACAATTGTCCCACCTTCCATATTTATGTTGTCCCAACCGAAGGATGATCGGCACACTGAAGGGTGTGACTAAAAAATTAGGGGTGTTATGGAAAAAAAGATGAAAAAAGAGAAGAAAAAGATATGGGCGATAGGCGTAATAGCGATGTTGGTATTAGGTGCTGGACTGGTTGGAGCTATTGCAAGCGGCGAATCACCAGTGAAAAATGCCGAAAAAGAGACCGATTTAAGTGAGAGGCTTCAATATAACATTAATCCCGATAAAACAGTCGAACCACAAAACCACACAGCAGACGCAAGGGATCACATTCGCACTTTGAATCTCTCTGATATTAGTAAGGTAGAGCCTTTAGCCTATGAACTCAAAGTTGGAGATTTATACTTCCATGAGTCCTGGGGTACACCAGCAATAGCGTCTCTAACGGACCATACATTAACAGGTGTTCCAGAGGAAGGTCTATGGGTCAAACCATGGGTAGGATGGGAGTTTAGCGATACAGATTGGTGGGCATGCGGAGATGTGCACTTTGAATTTACAGATGACGGGGGAACCGCTCCTAAAGTTTGTCCAGACGGTCTCGGAACAGGTGATTCTGACGAAGGTACGCTCAGCCCTCCCGCTTTCCTTGTATACCCTGGTCGTGTCTATGACTACCACGGAAGAGTATATCGAGGAGAAGAGTCAGATGAGAGTTCAGGCAGACTGTATGTGTATAGTTAGGTAAAGAAAAAGGATGCACACAAAAATTCCAAAAAATTCCCCTTTTTTCTTTTTTGGGGGATTATTTCCAATTTAGAGGATTTTGCTCAATGTCTTTTCCCCATCCCTCCCCTTTTTCATCCTCCATGTATAGATAATCGGCGATTGAAAAATAAACGGGTGAAAATAATGGAAGCGATTATCATAAACAAATTGATGTTCCTGGGCATATTAGCGGTGATAGGAATTGGTATGGTTGCAGCCACATATGCTACCGGCATCGCAGAACAATTGCCCATCAGTTTTCAGGCTAATGTCACTACCGCAATAGATGAGGGCAAGGGGGCTTTGAACTTGATTTATGAAGGAGAAGTTCTACAATCATTAAAACTGCCTGAAGGAGTAACCGGAGTCAAATTTCCCTCCGCTGAAAATGGAGGGATTTCGCTGAAATACCTCACAAAAGCAGAACAAAGTGAGGCGTTGGATAAAGCAATCCGAATAGCGGAATTCTACCAGAGAATTCAAGATTTAATTGCCGGAAAAGAATATAGAAAATTAACGAGTTGGATGTCACAAGGTGAAGAAGGAGCCTTTGCTAAGCTTGTCTTCGCTGCTGGCGACAAAAAATATGAAGCGACAGTGGATGTTAACAACGAGAAAGTAGTCAATATTGAAGAGGCGAAAAAGTTTAATGATACCTTTTACTATATTATTAACATCAGCTCTTGTTGCGGGGATGATGGAGATGGCACGAATGAGAATGGATGTTCACGGCAAAAGTAAAACAGTACCAATATTCATGGCGGTGTTGTTCATAGCTTCCATATTCATAACAGGTATAAAACTCATAACTCCTACGCCCATTAACATTGTTGTAGAAGGAAGCGATGTAGTTGTGAGTCGGATGCCGGGATTTTATACTCTGGAATTTTATACCTTTGCAGACATGATCATCGTTACTGTTTCTGCTCTTCTGCTCGGAATCAGTGCTATATACCTTCTATTTGTTGATGTCAAACAGGCTTTGGAGAAAAAATCAGAGCGTGTTTCCAGTGTTGAAAAAGCTCCCGCTTCAAATTACAAAAGACAAATTCCAGATATAAGTCGAGATAAAATCGAAGAGATACTGGAAGTTTTGAAAGGAAGCGAGCCTAAAATTATCAAAACACTTTTAGATTTTGGTGAGATGAATCAAGCGGAGCTTGTCGTCAGAACGGGTATTCCGAGGTCCTCGCTCTCGAGAATTCTGGCAGATTTGGAAAGAAGAGGTTTGGTCATCAGATATGGTTTCGGAACAAGTAAGATGATACAATTGGGTGATAAATTTGTAAGTGAATCAAAGTCAACGGGCTAAGTTAAAACAGCAAACGTTTATTTGGCTATTGGCGATTGACTCATGCTATCCACTTTTCGCTTAGCTTCTTCGTTTATCTCCGCATACAAGCTATTACCGCCTGCATCTATGCTGACCACAAGAGGACCAAAGTCTTCGACAAGGAGATACCAGACCGCTTCAGCCATGCCGAGGTCTTCCCAATATACTGCTTCCACCGCTTTTATGCGTGTAGCAGCTAAAACAGCCGCTCCACCGGTCATCGAGAAATACACACAGCCATATTTTCTCATTGCTTCTCTCGTGGAAATGCCCATACCTCCTTTTCCTATAATGGCACGGATGCCCAGTTTTTCTATTACCACCGGCGTTGTATCATCCATTCTTGAGCTGGTGGTAGGACCTGCGGCGATAAGTTCCCATTCTCCCTTTCCTTCTCTTTCGCCTTTCTTCTGCATCCCCTTTAGCATTCGCATGAGCGGACCACAATGGTAGATTACAGCGCCGTTTCTTATCGGTATTTCCTTTTCCTTTCCCCTGCTTTCATATTCTATAATTCTTCTATGCGCTTTATCTCTCGCTGTATATACCTCTCCGGTAAGATACACAATATCTCCCAGCTTCAATTCATTTATTTCCCCTTCTTCTAATGGTGTGGATAACTTTTTTTTCAACACTTTTTCTTTTTAAGAAAGAGTTCGCTTCGCAAAAAACCTTTATAAGATTTAAAATATCCAAGATATAAAGTATCGGCACTGGTTACATGGAAGAGAAGAATAAAACAAGGGAAAAAAAACCATTAGCAACAGGGAATAAAACAGAAGAACTCACCTTAAAATATCATTCCTACTATAAAGGTAAAATAGAGATAGGGCTTAAGGCACCGGTTCGAAGCTATGATGATTTTGCGATATGGTACACGCCGGGTGTGGCAGAGCCGTGTCGGGGGATAAAAAATAATAGAGAGCGGGTGTTTGAATATACAAACAAGGGCAATTTTGTGGCAATAGTCACAGATGGGACGAGAGTGCTGGGTTTAGGCGATATGGGGGCAGAAGCGGCGCTTCCGGTGATGGAAGGGAAAGCAATGCTGTTCAAATATTTAGGTGGTGTGGATGCATTTCCTATTTGTTTGGCTACGAAGGATGCAGAGGAAATAATAAAGGCGGTGAAATGGATTGCACCTACTTTTGGTGGAGTGAATTTGGAGGACATAGAGAGTCCGAAGTGCTATTACATACTGGAGAGGTTGCAGGAGGAGTTAAGTATGCCTGTGTGGCATGATGACCAGCAGGGCACCGCATTGGTGATACTTGCAGGCTTGATAAATGCCGTGAAAGTAGTGGGAAAGAGCCTGAGCGAGGTAGCAATATCGCTGGTAGGTGCGGGTGCGGCGAATATGAACGTTGCAAAATATATGTGCACAGCAGGTGTAAAATGGGAAAATATGATAATGGTAGATAGCAGGGGGATATTGAATGCGGAGAGGGAGGACGTGAAAGGGGATAAATATAAGTGGGAAATATGCGAAAAGACGAACAAAGAGGGTAGAAGAGGAGGGATAAAAGAGGCAATGCGTGATACTGACGTTTGTATTGCACTTTCAACGCCGGGTCCGGGCATTATAAAAAAGGAATGGGTAGCGGGAATGGCAGAGGATGCGATTGTATTCGCCTGCGCAAATCCTGTGCCGGAGATATGGCCGTGGGAAGCAGAAGAAGGGGGCGCTAAAATAGTTGCTACTGGAAGGTCTGACTTCAAGAATCAAGTAAATAATTCTTTAGGGTTTCCTGCGGTTTTCAGGGGCGCTCTGGATGTCCGTGCTACGTGTATAACAGATGATATGTGTATGGCAGCGGCGGATGCGATAGCGAGGTATGCGGAAGAGAAAGGCATAAACGAGGGCTATATAATTCCGAGGATGGAGGAGAGTGAGATGTATCTGTGCGAAGCAGTTGCAGTGGGTATGAAGGCGATAGAGCAGGGAGTGGCTGAAAGGAAAATGAGCGTGGAGGAGTTGGAGGAGGAAGTACGAAAGAAGATATTACTAAGATATTGCAGTGATTGTTAACATCAACAGTTGCATCTCAGTGCTAAGCTCACCGATTTTGCATATCTTCCTCACTATAAGGAGGGTCCTCAGTAATTAAGAAGGTGACCCTGTCGTCTTCTATAGGACCCAATAGTGGTGAAATATATAGCCCCTTGCGTAATTTAAACGCCTCTCCACCTCTTATGAAATCGAAAGGAACAACCATGGGCTCTCCTGTCGTTTCATTGAAGACCTCGATTTTTACTGTATTATTCTCTTCTTCTATAGAAATAAGTTTAACTGGGTTGCCTTTCACCAATACGGTCTCTCCTACTTTTATTTCAACTTTTTCTATTTTTGGGGGCAGTGTTACAGGTAATTCAGGTAATTTTGGTTTTGTAACGTATGGGTATACAAGTGCTATAATAATAATAACAATAATTACTACTGCAATTAATACCGAAGCCATTGTTTTCTTTTTCATGTTTTTATCATTGTTCAACATTTACATCTCAGTACTAAACTCACCGATTTTGCATATCTTCCTCACTATAATGAGGGTCCTCCATAATTAAGAAAGTGACTCTATCGTCTTCTATAGAAGCAAATAGTGGAAAAATCGCAGTATGTTCGTCTAATTTAAATCCTCTTTCGTCACCTCGTGGGTTTAAAGAAACAACCATTGGTTTTGCCATCGTCTCATTGTAAACTTCAATCGTTACTATTCCTTTTGCTTTTTCTATAGAAATAAGTTTAATCAAATTACCTTTTACCATTGCGCTATCTCCTATTTTTAATTTAAGTTCTTCAAATTTTGGGGGTGGTGTTACAGGTAATTCGGGTAATTTTGGTTTTGTAACGTATGTGTATGCGAGTGCTATAATAGCAATAACTGCTACTGCAATTAATACCGAAGCCATTATTTTCTTCTTCATGTTTTTCTTCTCCGTGTTTTAGTTTATCGTTATTTCAATATTATGTTAAAAAAATAAAAAAGTTCCCGACTTCCCGAAGAGGAGAAGCCGAAAACCTTACTTTGGTGTTTTTCTCTGCCACATCGTTCCAGAGTTCCGTGGGCCCTCGCAAGGAACTTCATACCAATAACAGTCGTCAGGATACATAAAGCAAAAATATGGATCACCACAACTGCACTCCATTACACTTATAGTTATGGTAGTAGTCCTCAGAGTGTTCGTTATTAAAGACTGGACTTGAATGTTCAGCCCATGTGAATTCGTTGGCAATATCTTGACCAGAAGGAAGAGAAGGACTGAATTTATAAAAATTCTTCCACTGGCTATCTGGAGTTTCATTTTCATCGCACTCTAATGCAGCGTCAACAATTGTAATTTTCTCAGTTTGTGGTAAATTATACGTCTTGCCCCAGAATGTATCCGTAGTCCGGTCCCATATCCACATATAAATCTCGTTATATTCTCGTGAACCGGAACTATGCTCTGGACGTATTCCAATACTTATAGTATGACTTGCTGGATACACTATTGGGTATGGTTCTTGATATCCTCCTAATGAACTAATATATGGTCTACAGAGTGCGTCATTGTCCCATTTCATCAATACTATTGCATTTTCGGCTGTAATATCGCCCTCAGCGTCTGCTTCATACTGGTGCATTACATGCCACTCTTTCGCATAGTTCTTTAAATACTGAACACTCTCAGTGCGACTCCAAACACCACCTATATATGATTTGTCTGTCATCCACGATGTCCACTTTCCAAATATCTGATAACCCGCTCTAACGTCTGAAGATGCTGTACTTACAGTTACATGAGTTGGAGATACTGAACTCGTATCTGTAAAAACTGGAGATATTTTTCTTAAACCTGTAGGTGGTGTAGGTTTTGGCATTGGAACTTTAGGCGGTTCGTAGTCTTTTACGCCTGGGGGTCTATCGTATTTTCCCATAATTAAATCAAGCTCTCTATCATCCAGTTTTTCCATTTGAGCTTCGATTTCTTGTCGTAGCTTTGTTATGTTTTGACTGTCGTTTTCAACACCGTAAGTGTAGTTCTTCTCCCCCGTTGCGCTAAGTGAAGTGCTGGTAACTACATCTTCGCTCTGAGTCTGAGCTATAGCCAATCCAATACCGCATACCAGTAACGCTATTACGCCAATCGCCAATATTTTCCTCATCTTTTTCATTTTTCACCTCCTAACTTTTTAAAACCTTCTTATTTTCCCTTCCATTTCTTGGATCACTTCCTTTCAGCGCCCTTTCTCGGCGCCTTCCTTCTTCGCCTTTATTTTACATTAAAGGTAATACTAAAATATTTATTGGTGCTATTTATAGTTAATAAATTGTAATATTGTCGAAAGTCAGCAATATTTTTATCCATAAAAAGAAATAAATAGCAGATATGGCGGACGATGCGATTATATTCGCCTGCGCAAATCCTGTGCCGGAGATATGGCCGCGGGAAGCAGAGGAAGGGGGCGCTAAAATAGTTGCTACTGGAAGGTCTGACTTCAAGAATCAAGTAAATAATTCTTTAGGGTTTCCTGCGGTTTTCAGGGGCGCTCTGGATGTCCGTGCTACGTGTATAACAGATGATATGTGCATAGAGGCGGCGAATGCGATAGCGGGATATGCGGAAGAGAAAGGGGTAAGCGAGGACTATATAATCCCGCGGATGGAGGAGCGAGAGATGTACGTGCGCGAAGCAGTTGCAGTGGGCACGACGGCGATAGAGCAGAGAGTGGCTGAGAGGAAGATGAGCGTGGAGGAGTTGGAAGAGGAGGCACGAGAGAAGATATTCAAGAGATAAATATAAAAGTTTTTATAGGGCTAAGATTATTATATATATGTAGCAACCGGCGTCGACTTCAATTACGGGGATACCCAAAAGATGAGAAGTGGACTTCTGCTACACTACAAAGATGAGAATAAATGGGGACATGAAAAGATGGAATTTCCTGTCCGACATGGATACTTAAGCCTAATCTGACGAACCAGTAAATCTGATTGGTCGAGTCAGAATAAAGGTGTGTGTCAACCTGCCATTTAACACTGGTTGATCCTGCCAGAGGCTACTGCCATCAGAGTTCGATTAAGCCATGTTAGTTGAGGGTGCTTTTTCTTCGGAGAAGGTAACCCGGCGGACGGCTCAGTAACACATGGATAACTTACCCTTGGGACCGGGATAACCCCTGGGAAACTGGGGCTAATATCGGATAGAGCATCGGTTGCTGGAATGCGCGATGTTCGAAAGCTGAGGCGCCCAAGGATAGGTCTGTGGCCGATTAGGTTGTTGTTGATGTGACGGATCAACAAGCCTACGATCGGTACGGGTTGTGAGAGCAATAGCCCGGAGATGGGTTCTGAGAGAAGAACCCAGGTCCTACGGGACGCATCAGGCGCGAAAACTTTACAATGTGCGAAAGCACGATAAGGGAACTCTGAGTGCCTCCTAAGGAGGCTGTTCAGGTGTCTAAAAAGCACCTGAAGTAAGGGCTGGGTAAGACCGGTGCCAGCCGCCGCGGTAACACCGGCAGCCCAAGTGGTAGCCACGCTTATTGGGTCTAAAGCGTCCGTAGCCGGCTGAGTAAGTTCCTTGGGAAATTTGACCGCTTAACGGTCAAGATTTCAGGGAATACTGCTTGGCTTGGGACCGGGAGAGGTCAGAGGTACCTCAAGGGTAGGGGTGAAATCCATTAATCCTTGGGGGACCACCGGTAGCGAAGGCGTCTGACCAGACCGGGTCCGACGGTGAGGGACGAAGGCCAGGGTCGCGAACCGGATTAGATACCCGGGTAGTCCTGGCTGTAAACGATGCGGGCCAGGTGTTGGCATTACTGCGAGTGATGCCAGTGCCGAAGGGAAGCCGTTAAGCCCGCCATCTGGGGAGTACGGTCGCAAGGCTGAAACTTAAAGGAATTGGCGGGGGAGCACCACAACGGGTGGAGCCTGCGGTTCAATTGGATTCAACGCCGGAAAACTCACCGGAGGCGACAGCAAGATGAAGGTCAGGCTGAAGACCTTACCGGATTAGCTGAGAGGTGGCGCATGGCCGTCGGCAGTTCGTGTCGTGAAACATCCTGTTAAGTCAGGCAACGGGCGAGACCCGCGCTCACAGTTGCCAGCATCTCTTCCGAGAGGATGGGCACTCTGTGAGGACTGCCGCCGCTAAGGTGGAGGAAGAAGCGGGCCACGGTAGGTCAGTATGCCCCGAATCCTCCGGGCTACACGCGTGCTACAATGGGTAGTACAATGGGCATCGACCCCGAAAGGGGAAGGTAATCTCCTAAAGCTACCCTCAGTTGGGATCGAGGGCTGCAACTCGCCCTCGTGAACCTGGAATCCGCAGTAATCGCACCTCAAAATGGTGCGGTGAATATGTCCCTGCTCCTTGCACACACCGCCCGTCAAGCCAGCCGAGTGGGATTCAGGTGAGGGCATGTTTTTTGGCGTGTCCGAACCTAAGTCTCGTAAGGGGGGCTAAGTCGTAACAAGGTAGCCGTAGAGGAATCTGCGGCTGGATCACCTCCTAAATTTTTTTAAATAAAATAAAAACCAATCAGAGCTGAAAGATTGTCAGGTTAGGTTTAAGGTCGGTGTTTAATATTTAAGTATGCCGAATAAATAGCTGGGATAAATTCGGGGCTCGTAGATCAGTGGAAGATCGTCGCCTTTGCGAGGCGAAGGCCCTGGGTTCAAATCCCAGCGAGTCCATCTTTAAGGAATGTAAATGCACCTAACGACTTGTTTGTTGTTAGGGAAGTTACAGATGGCAGTTGTTTCATATCATACTGCCAGATGAAGTTATCATACGCACTTTGCAACTCTGACATCTAATGGGCTCAGTGAGGTAAAAAGCTGGTGGATATGCCATTTAGTGGATGACTCGGCTCAAGCGCTGAAGAAGGGCGTGCCAAGTTGCGAAAAGCCCCGGGTAGGCACAAGGAGCCTTAGAACCGGGGATGCCCTAATAGGAACTCCTGACTCTTTTGAGTCGGTCCGTAAGGATTGGGAACGCTCTGAACTGAAACATCTTAGTAGGAGCAGGAGAAGAAATCAATTGAGATACCGTGAGTAACGGCGAGTGAAAACGGCACAGTTCAAACCGAATCTCTTCTCGAAAGAGGAGAGAGATGTGGTGTTGTAAGTAAGAGCCATATAAAGCCCGCCCTATTGAAGCCGAAGTCCTCTGGAACGAGGCGCCATAGGGAGTGAAAGCCTCGTAGGCGTAAAATAGAGGGCTTGACTCTTACTTGAGTACCGTAGGTTGGATTTCCTGCGGGAAGCTGGGGGTTACCAACCTCCAAAACTAAACACGTCTTGAGACCGATAGCGGAATAGTACCGTGAGGGAAAGCTGAAAAGCACCCCAAGTAAGGAGGTGAAAAGAGCCTGAAATTAAATGGTGATAGGGTGATACGGCTTGAAAGTGATGAAGGAGTCCGAAGGAAAATCCCGCGAGGGATGAGTACGAGGATTACGGAACAGGGTCGTATCGTACGTTCTGGAGAACGGGCCAGGGAGTATATCTCAGTGGCGAGGCTAACCCGTAAAAGGGAAGCCGTAGGGTAACCAACAAGTTCGCATCCTCTGGAGAGGAACGACGTATGAACTGCGTGGAGTCACTGGGATATGACCCGAAGCCGGGTGATCTAAGCGTGGGCAGGCTGAAGTTCTCCGAAAGGAGGATGGAGGGCCGAACCGGTGATGACTTGCAAATCTCTCGGATGACCTGCGTTTAGTGGTAAAAGGCCAATCGAACCCGGCAATAGCTGGTTCCCCTCGAAACATGCCGTAGCATGACCCGGTTGGAGATTGATAGCGCTGTAGAGCTACTGATTGGAGGATACGAAGTCGAAAGACTTCGCCCCCCTGTCAAACTCCGAAGGTGCTATCGTCGTAGAAGACTGGAGTCAGGGCTGGGGGGTAAGCTCCCAGTCCGCGAGGGAATGAACCCTGACTGAGGTTAAGGTCCCTGAGTGTCGGCTAAGTGTTAACACTAAAGAGCGTTGCAAACCATAAACAGCTGGGAGGTTAGCTTAGAAGCAGCTATCCTCTAAGGAGTGCGTAACAGCTCACCAGCCGAGGTTTGCAGCATCGAAAATGGATGGGGCTTAAGCCGACCACCGATACCCCAGGGCTCCGAAAGGAGATCCGGTAGAGGGGCGTTCTGCTTGGGTAGAAGCATCTTCGTGAGAGGGTGTGGACCGTGCAGAAACGAGAATCCTGGCGATAGTAGCAGCATAGTCGGGTGTGAATCCCGATCGCCGAAGGGGCTAGGTTTCCTTGGCAATGTTCGTCAGCCAAGGGTTAGCCGGTCCTAAGATGTGTCCCAACTGGAGCACGTCAAATGGGAAGCAGGTTAATATTCCTGCGCCATCCAGCCTATGTGCTTAGAGCACACCTGACGCTTCCGGGTAGATTGAGCGGTGCCGTCGCACCGTCCAAGCATCGAAGCCTATGGAGAGCCGTAATGGCGAGAAGTAGGCGAACGTGTGAATGCGAAAGTCAATCGAGCCCGGGAGCCCGTGAAAAGGGAGGCTGGCTGTCCGTACCGAGAACCGACACAGGTGCCCCTAGCTGAGTAGGCTCAGGCGTGTCGGGGAAATCCAGCTAAGGGAAATCGGCAAATTAGCCCCGTAACTTCGGGAGAAGGGGTGCCTGCCTTGCAAAAGGCAGGTCGCAGTGACAAGGGAAGGCTAACTGTCTAATAACAACATAAGTGACCGCAAGTCCGTAAGGATTAGTACGGTCACTGACTCCTGCCCAGTGTAGGTATCTGAAAGCCCTTTACAAGGGGACGAAGGACCTATAAACGGCGGGGGTAACTCTGACCCTCTTAAGGTAGCGTAGTACCTAGCCGCTTAATTGGCGGCTTGCACGAAAGAAGGAATGAGCCTTCTACTGTCCCTAGCTGGAAACCGGCGAAATCTACATCCTGGTGAAAAGTCCAAGGACCCCCAAGGGGAAGCGAAGACCCCGTGGAGCTTTACAGCAGTCTGCCGTTGAGCCACGACTTCGGATGTATAGCGTAGGTAGGAGGCGAGGAAGTGTTTTCGCCAGGAAACACAGAGCCGCCAATGGAACACTACCTTTCCGAAGTTGTGTCCCTTACTCGAAAGAGGACACCGGTAGGTGGGCTGTTTAGGTGGGGCGCCATGCCCTTGAAAAGATATCGAGGGCGCCCTAAGGTTGACTCAGGTGGGTCAGAAATCCACCGTAGAGTGCAAGAGTAAAAGTCAGCCTGATGTGACTTCGCATAGCAGGAAGTCACGGGACGAAAGTCGGGTCTAACGAACCTTTATGGCTCTTTGGTAGTGCCTAAAGACGTCAGAAAAGCTACCCCGGGGATAACGGAGTTGTCTCCAGCGAGAGTCCATATCGACCTGGAGGTTTGCTACTTCGATGTCGGCTCTCTCCATCCTGGCTGTGCATCGGCAGCCAAGGGTAAGACTGTTCGTCTATTAAAGGAGATCGTGAGCTGGGTTTAGACCGTCGTGAGACAGGTCGGTTGCTATCTATTGGGGGTGTTGGAGGTCTGAGGGGAAGCTGCTTTTAGTACGAGAGGAACAGAGCAGCGGCGCCTCTGGTGTACCGGTTGTCCGACAGGGCATCGCCGGGCAGCTACGCGCTGGTGGATAAGAGCTGAAAGCATCTAAGCTCGAAGCCATCCCCAAAAAGAGACTTTCATTAAGGACATCGTTAGAAGAACGGTTTGATAGGGCTGGGGTGTAAGAATCAAGGTGAAAAACCGAGATTTTTAGCCCGCAGCTACTAACGTCCGCACCAGCAACCCTCTTGCTGGGCTCAGATGAAATCAGAGTTGCAAAGGCGCCTTTTTTTTAAACGTTTTTCTTTGACCAAGCTTTCTTTTTAAAAAGAAAGTTTGCGCCAAGGTGGCGGAGAGGCAGACGCGGCTGACTGCAGATCAGCTCTACCCCGGTTCAAATCCGGGCCTTGGCTTCCTTGGCTATTGTTTAAAAATAAGTTTTAATATCTCTTCCGCTGGTATTTCATTCTCCTTGCATACCGCAATAGTGCAAAGATTCCTTACTTCTATCTCTTTAAGGTAAAGAAAACCTATTAGCGTGCTAATATTGATAGGATAACCCCTCAGTATTTTTTTCACAGTCATAAAAAAATATCGCCAGAGAACATCTTCAAAGGGAATAAGCGACCCTTCTGCCTCATAAGATGACAAAGCGTCGGTTAGCAATTCCTTATAAGCAGAAACGGGCATCAACTGGATAGCTGTGCTCACGTTCTCCGCCGACATCGAATCCTTCACCGCCTCGGCATCGAAATCAAAGGCATATACGTATGGTAAAAAATATTTTCTCATCTCTCCTTCCGCTATCCCTTCCGCTTTGCACCGCAACAAAGTCATTAGATTCACAAGGTCAAACTCAGTCCCGACTATTTTTCTTACTGTTTCCTTATCTTCGCCCCTTAACCGCTCTATTCTACTCCATACCGCACCACTGATTTCCTCATCAAGGGCATTCTCAAGCACTAATATCCTCTTGCTCTTTTTATACTCCGGTAATGCCACTTCCAATACTTTCCGATAGGGATTTTCTAATTGATTTATTACACCTTCCAACGAATCCGCCTCCATCAATCTGCTTATTCTACGCTTAAAGAAATCTTCAACCGGGAAAAGTAGAGCTGATTCGGTAGTTCTTGTTCTTGTTCCGTTAGTGGCTTTAGCTCTTATAACCGCTTTTAGATTCTTTACCTCCAATCTTCTATGAATTTCTTCAAAAACAGCTCGTGCGACGCCTTCTGTTGATTTTATTACCATCAAATACAGGTCTATCAGCTCTTCTTTCAATGCCCTTTCTATACTTCTCGCGTCCACTTCTACCAAACCTGCTTTTGTTAATTTCTCTTTATACGTGGTATCCATAAGTAAAGATAGGAAATCTTCTCTACGAGCATCTACAAGCTCTCTTAATCTCCTACCGTCTAAAATATCGCCCATTCTTGCTCTTATCCTCGCATATACATACGCATATTTTGATACGCTCATCATTGGGATTTGGTGCTTAGGATTTGGGATTTCCCTCTATGGGGGTATGGGGCTGCGGAGATTTGAACTCCGGTTACCAGCTCCCCGAGCTGGGAGGATAACCTGGCTACCCTACAGCCCCACACTTAATATGATTTTCTTTTATAATTATTAAAGAGGATACTTTTTTGTTTTTTAGACTTTCTTTTTTTATATTTGTTTAGCTTATTTTATTAACCACAAGGAAAATTACACATAAGCCCTTTCAGGGCTTGCGGGTAAACCCTTACAGGGTTTTCGGGGTGGTAGGGGCAAAGCCCCTACATGGGGCAGAGCCCCATAATTTTCACGAGAAATTGTGAAGATACAAGTCAAACCTGTATCCTGTATCTGGCATCCTGTATCCCGCATCATTTTTTTTTGTTTCCGTAAAAAATGAGTGATGATGACAAAAGAGTTGGAAAGGTTAAAGGAAGTGAAAGGCGCTAAAATAGTGGAAAATATGAATGTAGATGAACTTGTAAAGGAGCTAAGAGGTTGTGCCTTCGGAGCTGGCAGATTGGCAAAAGCAGTGGACATATATGAAGAAATGCTGAACGAGGAAACGACAAAATTCATGGGCATTGCCGGTGCACTGGTCCCTGCTGGAATGCGGAATATAATCGCAGAGATGATACGTGAGAGATACGTGGACGTGGTGGTAACGACAGGCGCAAACCTCGTGCATGACATCATAGAAGCCCTTGGCGAACATCATTATAAGATAGAGGCGGCGGATGAAAACGCAGATGTAGCGGTAGATGATGTGAGGCTGAGAGAGCATGGTAGTGACAGGATATACGATGTAATTGTGCATGATGAGGCATTCGCAAGGTTAGAGGATTTTATAAGGGGCGTGTTTGAAAAGCTCAGTCGGAAGAAGCGGTATAGTATAAAAGAACTGCTAACAGCGATAGGCGAAAAACTCTCGGACAGAAATTCTATTTTGAGAAGTGCGGTGGACAGCGAAGTCCCTATATTTTGTCCTGCGATTGCCGATTCTATGATTGGGCTACATGCGTGGATATATAAACAAACAAGTCCTTTGGAAGTGGATGCATTCGATGACATGAAGGATTTGATAGATATCTTCTCCGAAGCAAAGCGCACGGGTGCGATAATACTCGGCGGCGGTGTGCCCAAAAACTTCATATTTCAAACTGCGTTGATAGCGCCGTCACGAGAAGAAGGACGAGAAGGATTCGATTACGCCATACAAATAACCACGAATACGCCCGAAGATGGTAGTTTAAGTGGTGCGACCTTAGAGGAAGCGAAATCGTGGGGGAAAGTCGGCGGGAAAGCAAAAGCAGTTACTGTTTATTGTGACGCCACAATCGCATTGCCGATTATCGTGGCTGCGGTGCGTGAAAGGATGGAAGAGGGGAAACATAAGCCATAGAATTCAAGCGGAAGTTCTTTTTGAACGAAAGCTTTCTATGTTGCAACGTTTGGTAATATAAGGATTGGTTAAGAATGACACGTTACTGGAAAATTAGGGCAGGAAGAGGTGGAGAATGCTGGAGAACATGGAAGGATGAAAGCATAATTACCGTAGGATGGGATGTTGGGGAAGTTAAGAAATTAAGTAGGGAAGAGACGATAAAAAGAATTGAGGATAGATATCCTGATGCTTCTCCGGGGCATGCAACATCCATCATAAGAAAATTTAGAGGGATAACAGACGAATCTGGATCTGAACCTATGAGGGTGGGTGATATAACAATCGTGCTTGGAAGTGGTGCAGTTCTTGGCATGGCAGAAATCAGGAAATATAAATACCACCATGAAGGTATACCTAATAATCCTACTCACACTTATTGGAGGAGAGTACACTACTATAAAGTGGGTCCTGTGAGAATCAGAGATCTCCCTGAAAAATTCCAGATGTATCATGAAGCCTCTGTGCATCTTCCAGGAACAATGGCAGAGTTTAATATCAAAGATGAAGACTTTCGAGAGCTTGAAGAGGTGATGAAGGCAGCAAAGCCTACCGAGATAGAAAAGGGCTTGACCGAGTTTTCAGAAGATGCTGTGAAACAGTATATGGAAAATAACTACCATGATCTCGACGAAAGCTTAATGGAAATCAGGAGAGAATACCACACAAGAGTAGGAGATGCCGATTTCGTAGGAAAAGATAATAAAGGAAGAGTGGTGGTAATAGAAGTAAAAGTGGGAACTGCAAAAGATAACGCCGTTGGTCAGCTGTTAGGGTACATGAACGCGGTTAGGAGTGAAGGAAAGGAGGATGTGAGAGGGATTCTGGTTGCAGAAGATTTTACAGAGAGAGTTAAGGAAGCGGTAAGATTGGATGATATTTCTCTCATAGGGTTCAGGGCGAAATTGGATTTTATCAACATAAGTCAGCATTCATAGAAACTTTAAATCTGTATTTTTTTCTTTAGCGCTCTGATTGGCCATCGAAGAAGTTTAAGGGGTTTTCGTTTGAATTACCACAAGGGAGAAGCAAACCCTTTAGTCTCTTATTTTCTCGCTTCTTATCCGTTAAATATACGTGATTATCAAATGTCCTTTTATATGTTGATTTACGAATCAGATAAACGTTTACATCTCCCCTGTTATTAGAACTTGCTACCATGTAATCACATTTATAGAGAATTAACGAAAATCGTTAATTAGTCGAAGTTATGTTCAATTATTACTCGGAGGAGCACATAACTAAAACCAACTTTCAGCTCTTAATTTATCAAAATGAATAACAGGTAATCCCTTTGATATACATAGACCTTCAAACTTGAAGTCCTTTGTAAGAATCAAGTTACCCTTTTTTTCACAAGATAACAAAATAGCAGTATCCGTTATACCCACTTTCTTAAGTTCTTCCCTGTATATTATTTCATCTTTTTGTACATATACTTCTTCAAAATCTGACAATTTTTCAATTATTTTCTCAATAAAATCCGCAAAATTGCTCTTATTAACCCGTATATTAATTAAATTTGAGACTTCTGCTAATACATGAGGGGTAACTATAATTGCTCTAAAATTTGATAAAAACCCGTTTAGTAAATCAAAGTCTTCCCTTGTAAATTCCGCTGTTAATTTGTTTTTACCTATCCGGTCATAATTATAATATCCTGCCAATAAAAGTATCAACGGACCAGTGTCAACGATAATACCTTTTCTAAAATATGACCGAATATTCTTTTCTCTAATTGACATTAGTTCATTCACAAACTACAATTCTCATCTTCATAGAAAGTACCTCTCCTGTTTCAGCATCTACTTTTATTACTTTATAATCTTTCGTAGTGCCCATATAACTCCTTGGATGTCCCAAAGTAACCAGCCAACATTTCTTATCATCGGTTAATTCGAGTTCTTCTAAGCTAATATCCAATCTATTCATATCTTTCATTTCAGCTAAATATTTTGCGGCAACTTCCGCTGCTTCTTTTGCGGTTAATCTTCTCTTCTTTTCTTCAGACATTTTTTAGTATATTCACCCATGAATCGTAAGGAGTTTTTACATATAAAACATTCTGAATATTTTAGTAAGAATGAACAAAAAGCAAGGGATATTAATTGTAATTACTTTTGTGCTTGGGTTTTAGAAAACGCGGAAGGGGTGAAATGCAGATTATGGACAGCATAGGTAAATCAGTGATTATTTTCTCCTTGTTGGGCGTTTGCATCTTATACGGTATATCTTTATTTGTAGAGCCACCTTACGTGCCTCTGGAAGAGGTTGCGGTTCACGAAACTGCGCTCATACGCACAAAAGGTGTTATCACCGACCTCAGCGTCACAGAATACGGAAATGTGCGCATAAAAATAAGGGAAAACCAAACGGAACTGCTGATATTTGTTGACTCGACAGATAATAGAAATGAGCTATTAAATCTTAGTTATGGCGATAAAATAGAGGCAGAAGGCAGAGTCCAGGTATATGAAGGCAGGTATGAGCTCGTAACCTCTGGAAACGCAATAAAAAAGTTGACGCATGAAAGTAATATTTCTTTCATATCGCAGATAGCAATGCGTCCAGAGGAGTATGAAGGAAGGAGGATAAGTGTTGCAGGTTATGCCGAGGACGTTTACAAGCGCATTTTTTATCTTAGCGACGAAAAAGGCAGATATAGTATGCGAGTGAAGGCTAATGATATTCCTATCTCAGAGTTGCAAAAGGGTGACAAGATAATTGCAGAGGGTTTGTTTTCTTATGACCCTGAGAACATGAGGTATGAGTTGAATCTGGTTGCTTTGAAGCACTGTGATGTGAGAAGGGATATGCACAATGAAGCGTGAAAATCCTAAATGTCGTGTCCACAGATTTTCAAGACAGAATTTTTGTGGGGTTAGGGTTACTAAACACTCCCTTTCAACATCTCCATGTAAGTCGCCAAATCCCTTTTCGTTATGATTCCTACGAAGTCCCCGTCCACCTCCTCTTTCACAGCCAAAACATTCCTTTTATTTCTTATCATCCTTTTTAGCGCTTCTGCTGCCCCCTCCTCCTCTAACATAACATCGCCAATGCTATCGAATGAACTTATTACATCAGAAACTCTTAAAAAGTGACGTTGCTCGGCTGACAACTTTTTTATCTCATCAAACGTTACAAGCCCTTTTAATTCACCGCTTTCCCTCACCACTGCATATTCGGCTGTTTTCTCCTCAAGCATCTTACTCGCCAGCTCCGCGATTGACATATCCTCCAGCACACTTGTTCTCTCCGTTCTCATTACATTCTTTACCTTTATTCCCTCCAACGTGGCAAAAGTGATGGTAGCACTTTCTTCTTCTGTTGCGGCTATGTATAGGAAAATAGCAAGTAAAGGAAGCAAAAGATTTTGCCCCCACTCACCAGTTAAAATAAACCTGAAAGGGTCTGCCCTAATACCTGCTATTACCATCATAACAGCAAATATTTTTCCTATTAACACCGCTCTCTTCGTCGCTTTTAGAAATGGCATTTTCTTCGCAAGAAAAGCTCTTAAAACTCGACCTCCATCCATTGGAAATGCGGGTAATAAGTTAAAAAATGCCAATATCACATTAAAAAAGCCGAGAATGAATACTAAAATCGTAACCGGGCGATAAACAGCTAAATTCAATGTTTTCATGCCAAAATAAGTGAGAAGAAATATGCCGCCAATGGCAAAACTCATCAAAGGTCCTGCTACTGCTATCCTCCACTCCTTTCTCGGGTCCTTTGGTATATCCTCCATCATGGCTAAGCCACCGAAGAAGAAAAGCGTAATGCTGTGTATTTTCGTCCCAAATTTCATCGCAACGTATGAATGGGACATCTCGTGTAGTAATAATGTAAAGAAGAAAAGAACAGCGGCAATTGAGGATAATGAATAGCGTAAGAAAGCGTCCATTTCGATACCTCCTAAGCCTAAGGGAATACGATATTCAGTAGTAGGACCATTCGCAAATCCATATATAATCCCAAGCAAGATAAACAAAAAAGTAAAATGCAACCTTATTGGTATGCCGATGAGTTTACCCACTTGTATAGACGTTCGCAGCATCTTTTCTTCGCTAAGTTAATCCGTTAATTATATATTGCCTTTAATCCATTAAATAGTATTATGGAAATAGAATTGTCTTCCCTGTATGGGTTGGGTTTATACACAGATAGAGGTATATACGTCGGTAAGATAGAGGACGTAAGTGTGGACGTAAAGGAGAAGAGAATATCGGGACTGGCGGTGAAGGACGTGAATCCAAACGCTTTCAATGTGGGCAAGAAGAAAGGGGTGATTCTCCCCTACCGATGGGTAACGGCAATTGGGGACATAGTGCTGATAAAGCACGTGAGGAGAAGAGCATTGGAGAGAGAAGCTGAGGAAGAAGAGGAGGGAGAAAAGAGGAGGAAATAAAAGAAGAAGTGAAAAAAGAGAATCGGGATGAAGGGTCAGAACCGAGCGAGACTTAAAGATAAGGACGGGGACAGGGATAGGGAGATATACGCAGAGATAAAGGCTATTCCTCCTTTGTTCGTGCGTGCCGATGGAAGGAACTTCAGGCGTGTGTTAAGCGACAAATTCGAGAAACCATACGACGAAAGATTCGCAAAAGGAATGGCGAAGGCAGTGGAAATCTTTTTCGAGGACAGCGGGTTCGACCCGAAACTTGCTTATATCTTCTCTGACGAGATAAATCTTTTTTTCGAGCATCTCCCTTTTAAAGGAAGGATAGAGAAGCTGGATTCTGTAATTGCAGGCTTTTTAGCAAGTGCTTTGACCATTGTTCTGGATTTTAAAGAGGCTATTGCGTTCGATGCACGGGTGATTCCAGTTTGCGGAGGAGAAGATGCCCTGGAGTATCTTGCGCAGCGGCAGGCAGAAGCATGGCGAAATCACATCAACGCTTATGGGTATTACGGGCTGCGTGATGCGGGGCTAAGTGAAAAGGAAGCGGAGAAGCGGCTGAAGGGGATGAAGGCGGCGGACGTGCATGAGATGCTTTTTCGTAAAGGGATTAACCTGAATGAAACGCCGAAATGGCAAAGAAGGGGCATTTTGATTACTAAGCAAGGGTATGAAAAAGAAGGATACGATCCAAAAGCGGCGGAGAAAGTTACTGTTACACGCTACAAGGTAGTTCAGCAATGGGACCCACCGTTATTCGTGTCCGATGAAGGACGGGATTTGATAAACCGATTATTAGAAAGAAAATGAAAAAAGGGTACATCAGCGAAATATTCAGCTCGTTACAGGGTGAAGGACCGTATGCAGGGCGAAGGCAAATATTCATCAGATTTGCAGGCTGCCCCCTCTCTTGCTTTTATTGTGACACACCTTATGCGAGGGACCAAACACTAGGAACTTGCACAGTTTTTGGTAATGATGAAAGGTCCGTTGAAAATCCAATGCCCGCACACCTCGTGATTGAATTCGTGAAGGAGCTACGCACTCCAGACCTCCACAGCATTTCATACACGGGAGGAGAACCTCTTCTCTCACCTTCTTTCGTAGAAGAAATAGCAAAGGAGGCAAAAAACATGCACTTAAGAAATTTTATAGAGACAAACGGGTATTCGGCAAAAGCTTTTGCTTCCATAGCCGATTATTTTGATTACGCTTCCATTGACATAAAGCTGAGAAACCATGGAGCAGTGGAGGAAAAAGATTACGAGAGACTATATAGTAATGCGGTGGGATGCATAAAAATATCCGTTGACCGAGGAATAGAAACGATAGTAAAGGTGGTGGTGATAAAGAACACAGCCGTAGAAGAAATAGAAGAAATATGCCGCGACCTCGCTGACCTTAACATAAAGTTTGTGTTACAGCCGGTTACCGCCCCACCATCTCTGCAAAGCGCCGATATAGTACCAGGCGTAAAGGAACTTTTTGCGCTTTCAGAAACAGCCGGGCTTTTTTTACACCACGTTATGGTAATTCCGCAATTGCATAAATTCCTGCGCATCCGCTAAAAATTACAAGTTCCAAGCACCAAATTACAAATAAATCCCAAATCCAAAACCAAAAAAGGAAAAAATCCTAAGCGGTTCTTTGGTTTTTGAAATTTGGATTTTTCTCATCTCAAGACGGATGATGGTTACTTATAACACCCGCACCTATCAAATGCCATCTCTCGCTTATCTTCCGTCCGATAGCCACTCGAGAGCCTTTATCTGCACATATAGGTCTGCTCAGTTTTACATCAATGGTCTCCTTCGTCACCCTTTTCACCTCGCCAATAGTGATTGCGGTTCCTACGCTCAGCATTATGCCCTCGTTTACTTTTATCGCCGGTATCTCCACTTCGTTTGCTACACCAACAGCGCGCTCCAATAACTGAAATTCTATGGTAAGTTCATTCCAGGTTGGAGGTATAGTGCCAGGCTTTCCTGCACACTGTCCCACCAGGGAGTCCTCTCTCGTCATGCTCGGGTCCAATTTAGTGCCAATACCTATTAGTCCACCGGGAGTTACCTCGTTTACTCGCTCACCACCCACCATTATTGATGTTATCTCCGCTTCTATGGGTGTCCACTTTTCCTTGCTCCCGGTTGTCACCATCCTTCCGGGTCTTATCTCTAACTTATCACCCCCTCTTAGCCTACCCTGGAGTAGAGAACCACCGATTACACCTCCTTTTAAGCCCTTTATAGGCGTTCCGGGTTTATTTACGTCGAAGGAGCGTGCAATATACATCCTCGGAGTTTCATCAAAGGAACGTTGCGGTGCAGGTATTGTTTTCTCTATACTCTGTATCAATACGTCCAGATTAGCGGATTGCTGTGCGGCGATAGGAACAATAGGCGAATTTTCCGCAACTGTTCCTTTAACGAACTCTTTTATTTGCAAATAATGCGCTATTGCTTCATCCCTTGAAATCAGGTCTATTTTGTTTTGTGCAATCACGATTTTATCTATGCCAACTATGTTCAGCGCCATCAAATGCTCCTTTGTCTGAAGCTGTGGGCATGGCTCGGAAGCTGCGATAAGAAGAACAGCACCGTCCATTATCGCCGCACCGCTTAGCATCGTTGCCATTAACGCTTCATGCCCCGGGGAATCAACAAATGAAACAGTTCGCAGCTCTTCGGTCTTTGAGCCACAATGCTTGCAGATTTCTTCTACCGTGTAACAATCCGGCTCTTTACAACCCGGACATCTTCGGAAGGTAGCGTCTGCATAGCCAAGCCTTATAGATATGCCTCTCTTTATCTCCTCGCTGTGTCTGTCCGTCCATTCGCCAGACAGAGCATTCACTAAGGTCGTTTTCCCGTGATCTACGTGTCCTACCATTCCTATGTTCACAGAAGGCTTCTTCGTTTTGCTTACCCCCCTTTATATTTGACTATGTGTTAGGTTTAAGTGATACTTACACCATTCATTTATTTTTCTTTGATAAAACTTTCTTTTTAAAGAAAAAAGATTTCTTTGGTAAAGATTTCTTTTTTAAATAAAGGTTTGTGGTGAAGAGAATGGAATTTGAATTAAAAGAGGAAGAGAAGGCGATTCAGAGCATAGCGAGAGAGTTTGCAGAGAAAGAGGTATTGCCAAGAGCGGCTGAGATAGACCGAAAAGGAAAGTTCCCTTCGGATATAGCGAAGAGAATGGCGGAGCTCAAACTTTTTGGATTACCCTTTCCGAAGCAATACGGCGGTGCTGGTGCAACAATGATGAGCTACGTGGTCGTGGTGGAGGAGCTTTCAAGAGCAAGTGCAAGCATTGGATTTTTAAGTTCTGCGGGACTCATCACCATGTTTCCCATCCACCATGCGGGTTCAGAGGAGCAGAAGGAGGAATATCTTAGACCTTTGTGTGAAGGCACGAAATTAGGCGCTTTTGCTTTAACAGAGCCTACTGCTGGTTCCGACCCTACTTCTATTGAAACAACTGCTGTTCACGAAAGCGATGAATATACGTTGAATGGAAGAAAAGCGTTTATCACAAATGCCGCTGTCGCAGACATATACGTGGTCTTTGCATACACGGATAAGAGCAAAAAGAAGGATGGGATGAGTGCTTTTATCGTGGAAAAGGGGATAAAAGGCTTCTCGTATGCTAAAATCGAGGATATGATGGGTATGCGAGGTTGTATCGTTGGAGGGCTGGCGTTCCGCGATTGTAGAGTTCCGGAGGAGAACATGCTTGGCAGCGAGGGTGACGGATTTAGAATAGCAATGGCCACCCTGGACAGGGATAGAATAGCGATAAGTAGCATTGGTGTCGGCATTACTCAGGCTTGCTTAGACGCCTCCAGGAAGTACGCAAAGGAGAGGAAGCAGTTTTCTCAGCCTATCGCCAGTTTCCAGGCGGTCCAATTCATGCTCGCAGACATGGCTGTGGAGTTAGAAGCCGCGAGGTTACTCACTTACAAAGCTGCTTATCTTGCTGATAAAAGCGCGAGAATCACGAAAGAAGCGTCAATGGCGAAGCTTTATGCCTCGGAAGTTGCGTTAAGAGCAGCTACAAACGCAGTGCAGATACATGGCGGATATGGCTGCACGAAAGAATGCCCCGCAGAAAGGTATTTCCGAGATGCGAGGATACTGAGCATTGCCGTTGGAACTTCAGAGATACAGAGGATGGTGATAGCGAGGGAAGTGTTGAGGCGAGACGCTCAATGAAAAGTGCAAAATGCAAATTGGAAAATGCAAAGATTGTGTAGAAATCACTTTGTCCGATATTTATACTGAGATTCCAGAGTCATCTCAGCGCTCTCCGCGATCTCGGCGGTAAAAAATACAGGAAAAGTTTATGTATTTGACGATACGACATCCCAAAGCCTTCAGAACGAGAAAACAATTAAAAATCGAGCAAAGAAAGCTGCCTCTTTTGTCCCCTTCCTGTATCTTCCTCTACCACTATTTCTTCACCTTTTTCTTTCGCTTCTTCACTTGTTTTCGGTTTTAACTCTATAACTCCATATTTTCCACCGCCACCGGGTATTACTGATACTTTCCCTTCTCTAAATGCTCTTATTGCCTCTACCACACTGGCGTCCAGGTTAAAACCAGATGATGCATGCAAATCATCCATCGAAGCGTCCACCAATACGTTAACTTCAGTGCCAAATTCAGCTAATAGCGATTCCCATATCCCCGTTACCGTCTTTGAACTCGCGGACTTATGCAATGCCAATCCTATTATCATAGCCAGTGGTATCAAGTGCAAATAAGGAGGACGATGCTCTGGATGTGTGCCATCGCAATTCGCAAGCTCATTTACGCGGTCCCGCACACCTTTCTTTATCATACCGCCGCATTCACATCTCCATTTTCTTATAACTGCCTCGCTGAGCGAATAATGCTTATAGCACCTGATACACGCACTTTCATTATACTTTCCCTCCTTTGGCGGCACACCAACGTTAAGCACCGGTTTCCTACCTCTTTTTCGCTCTATTGCCGCTTTTAACTCCTCAAAACCCACATCTTCCACGTGAAACCTGTTAAACTCTCGCGCCAGCCGAATAGGGTACGGTGAATGCGCATCCGAGTTAGTCAAAAACGTAAGCTCTCTCAGCTCTTCTATTCTATCAGCATAGGAAGAATCCGCACTCAACCCCAACTCCACAAAGGAAACATATCCCACCATGTCACCGTAGCAGACCTTCAGCGAATTATGGTATGCATATAAAGCGGTCCAGGGCGTGAACGCATGACAGGGACCTATAAGAGCTTCTGCATCCTTCGCACATTCTGCTATTTCCTCACCGCTCAGTCTCAGCGAAGGTCTGCCATCTGAATCAATATCCCGCGAATATTTTTTAAACGACTCGTATAATTCCTCCGCCTTAGCGATGGAAGGCAATATGAGTAAATGGTGCACTCTTCTCGCATCTTCTACCTCCACGGTAAGTACGAAATTAGTATTTTTGTCTTCTTCTTTACCCTTAAAATAGAAAACGCCGTTCCTTTCTTCCAGCTCCCTTATCCCTTTTAACCATTTCGGATGTAAGCAGTCACCGGTGCCGAGTAGCTGTATCCCTTTTCTCGCCGCTTCTTTTGCCAGTGTGTGTAAATCCATACGAGGAGAAGTAGCCATAGAATAAAGCGAGTGGATATGTAAATCTGCGTTGATTATCATTTCTTCAAAATAGCGGGGGATGGATTCGAACCATCGATCTCCGGGTTATGAGCCCGACGGGATCTCCTAACTACCCTACCCCGCTCTGAAATACTAAGGATATATTAGAATAGAAAAGGACGCATATAAAAATAAGTTTTAGAGTTATAACAGTGCATCAAAAATTTTTCTTCTCAAAGGACAAACGCTATAACATTTGCTATGTCCAAAAGAAGTTGCCACTGCTCTTTGATTTTCCTTTTATCCGCTGTTATAAAGTGATGAATTATAGGATTCCCTATAATTGCTTATTATTTTACCAAGCGACTTCTTTAAAACCTTATTTTTTGTTAAGAAGAAAAATATAATTTGATTATCAGAAATATAAATAGGCAAATATCCTGTATTTTCTTTCAACTTACCAGATCTCTTTTCTAAATATTTTTTGTGTTCTTCGTGTGGGAAATGTTGATATATCATCAATGTTGAATTCCCATTAATCCGGTTATAAAGATATTTAACTTCACTATATAAAAGATGGTTCTCTGTCGAATTTTTAATTTCTAGTCCAATATCAGGATCAATAAAGACCAAAGAGTTATGCAGAAATTCTTCGGGTATATTTTTGAAATACTCGTCTCTTGTCCTATGATTAAAATATTTATTTTTCTGCTCTTTATAGATAACTATCTCAATGCCCTTCGATTTGAAGTAATTCCTTATATCTGTAAAATCTCTTTCATCCCTAGCTACTTCTTTATATTTCTCAAGAAATTCCATGAGATCCTTGTTCTTTGTCCCTGCCTTAGCACTATTAAAATCTCTCTTATTACCCTCTTTTCTTTTATTGTCATTTTTAGTTAACAGGGGGATGAAGGTAAATCTTTGTAATGAGCTTATTTCTTCCAAAATCCGTTGAATCAAGTCATACTTGAACAAATCTCTAATGTCCCCAAAGTACTGGTTCTTCATAATGGCTTCTCCATTGATTTAGAATATATGCCTTCCTTCACAATAGCCCATATTGTGGGTATGCCTCTGTCTTCCCACCTTTCACCTCACTTCACCTCATCCTCCCCATACCGCATCCTATCAAGCAACTCCTGCTTCTTCCCCTCGTTCCATCCGCTAACCGCCTGCAAATACCCTGTTATTCTCGATATGTAATCCAGATTCTTAGACCCGCACTTCTCACATTCATCCTTCAAACCCATCGCTACATGCGAACAACCCATGCATACCGTCATATCCTTGGTGAACGCATAATATCCGGTTTGTGTGTTCCTCGCTATTTTCATCGCAAGACTTTTTATCCCCCCCGGATCTGGATACCCCTCTCCAAGGAATATATGCATGATGTCACCGCCGTCAACAATAGGAAAGAAGACTTGCTCGATTTTTATCCGTTCAGCAAGCGAAATATCCGCATTCGGAGGCACATGCGTGCCATTCGTGTAATAAACAGGCAAGTTTCTCGTCTCGTTTATCTGCGAAAGTGCTTTCTCAAGGTCGCCTTTCACTACTTTCATTGCCTTATCTCGGCATTCCTTATTCAGGATGTCTGCAACAGCAAAACGCTGGGCGGTAGTCTCCGCCGGCGTCCTCGCGAAACTTATCTTCATATCTTCTCGCTGTGAAAGCACCTTCGCATACAACTCCATCTCTGTCATTACTCTTATCGCAAGCCTCAAAGCACCTTTATCTTCGTGTATTTGCTTACCGTAATGATACTGAACCATCTCATTTATTCCTACCACGCCGATGATATACACAAGCTCATCGAGATAAACTGCGACATCACCTTTTTCGCCCGAATGCGGGTCCTTGGGTCTTTGTGTAGCAAAAGGCATTCTCCCGCTTTCCACAATCTTCTCCATCCATCTCCTCTTCTCCTTCAATACCTCTACTGCGAGGTCCATCAGTCTTTTAAGTTCCGCAAGCAGCTTCTCATCGTCTCCATCAGCCCTGTAAGCCGCTCTCGGACAGTTTATCGTTATTACTTGCCAGCCTCCCATCGAGAAATGCTTACCATTCCGGAAATACATCTTATCCTGAAGTTCTTCATCGTCAGCCGAAGTTTTGAAACTGTAGGCACAACATTGGTAGCACGAAATTCCTTCCCCCGCCCCCCTATACTCTGGTATCTTATTATCGAAGTAAGGCGTGCCATATTTTGCCGTTAGTTCAAACGCTAAATCGTAAAGTTCCTCATAAGTAAGCAAATCAGGATTCTTCTTATTGAATTCCGCATCCTCTTTAAGGAAATCAGGTTCTATCGCTACCTCCGGCTTCGGGAAGTTAAATGGCTTTCCCCAGTAATCACCCTGGAGCATTACGTTCATAAGTGCTTTGAACGCCAAACGCGCTTCTCTTTCAAATTCACCGTATGTCCGAAGCGACGCTTGCTCTCCATTCCATACTTTTCCCTTATAAACCACTGGCTTGTCTTTCCATATTTTGGGCACTCCCGGAGTCAATTGAACGGAGGAGAACACTAATTGCCCTCCTCTCGCCACTTGCATCTGTGTCATTTCATAGACGAACATCTGCATGAGCTGCTCTATTTCCTCGTATGAAAGCCCTTCTAAATAAGGTGCGATGAAGGTAAGGAAGTTAAAGAAGCCTTGTCCGCCTGCGAAATTCGTTTGCGCACTGCCCAAAATCTTAACAGCATGCAGAATGGCAACTTCTGGCTTCTTCGCAGGTCCCGCTACTGATGCTTTTGTCCCCGACCCGTCAGGCATCAACCCGTAATAGAAAAAGTAACGCAGGTCCCAGTCCTGGCAATTGTGAACAACAATCCCATCTGCATTTGAAAACAAATGTCTTTCATTATCTATTGTTAAGTCATACACATATCCATCATAGTCATAACTTTTTATGCTTTTTACTATCCCTTTTCGCTCTTCAGAATACTGATTTTCTGCTTTTTCCATCTCACACATCTCATTGAAAATACGATTCTTCTCCGCATCAATCATCTTAAAACCAGCATCCATGAGCTTTTTCTGCTCTGATGGATGCCCAATAATCACGTATTTATCGCTAAACTCTCTATCCTCCCTTTCATACTCGGCAACACTTGCGTCAATACCCAGAGCTCTGAGCAGTAAAAGCACCTGTTTTTGCAGGACTGGCGATTGTGTAGAATATGATAAATATGCTCCACGGTCTTTTTTAATCCTTGCACCTCCGTCACCGGAGAACAAGCCATTCAATAAACCCAATAAATAATCTTCTCGCTTAGAATACAACTTACCCGGTATCTGTTTCACTTCAGAACTGCAACCAATATCAAGCAAATCAGAAAATAGCTTATTTATGGTCTTTGAACGAATTATCGCTTGTGGTGTGCTCGAATTTTTCACAACCGGGACCATGCCAAAAATCTCATCGGCTATTGAGGAAAATTGCGTTAAAATATCCTGGTTTTTATTTGTTATTCCTGTCTCTTTTCCTTCTTTGGTGTAATGCCCCTCACTAATCAAAAGACCCAGAAATAAACCTAAATTATAGTCGAAGGACAGAAATCTGGGTATCCATTTACGCGCGTATCTCGTATACTTCAACTTCGCATCTTTTTTTATTTCTATGTTCAACTGCCGTAAAGCCCAAAGGGGGAAAGAACAATACCTGAACCAATAATAAACAGTATTATAAGGGACATTTAATTTTTTACTCATTTTCTCATACTCATACCCATAGTCCCCTGCATCTATCTCCTGCTTCACATACCACCCAGAATCATCTTTTATCAACTCGAGAATATCTATCTCATTTTTATCCGGAAGTTGAACATCCTTAGAAATTTCCAGGCAATCACCCACTTCAAGCTCATTTGCTCTTTTAAATCCTTTATCTGTTGGTATGACGTGGTCTGGTGTTACCCTTATCTGATAACCACCAATTGTTTTCAAGCATAGAATTTTTCCGCTGTATTTCCTGCGGTAAATCTTTTTTATCGGCTCAAATTTCTCCTCTGTTTGTATTTCTATCGGTTTACCAGGCTTATAAACCTCCCACCCCTGTTTCTCTTCAATAAATACGGCGGAATCCACTATGCGCTCTATCCTATCCACGATAACCGACCCGGGATTATTGAGCACCACTGGCTCATCAGCCGGAAAACAAAACCCTCTCGTCCCGAAATATTCGAGGTCATGTATATGCAAATCGCCACTGAGATGTGCATCCGCAAGCTTAGGTGGTAAGAGCAACAAATATTGCTCCTTGCAAATTTTGTCCGCTTTCTTCTTATGACTAGTTTCGGCGTTCTCCTGCAGATTCGCATTCTCATTCGCCTCAAATCCTTCTCCTATGTCAATAAGATGTGCATCATACACCGGCGTCCCAACCCTCGTGCATACGTTCCGCCACTCCTGATGATGATGCTCCTCTAATAAAATCTGGTTCACTATTTCCCGCACTAAAGCACCAGAAAGCTGAGAGATACCCATTACTTTTATCCTCTTCTCAGCCTCCTTCGCTATCTCCCTCGCCGTGTCTTCGCCTATCGGAGAACTGCCATAGAACTCCCCACTTAATTTTGTTTCACGTAAAAGCTGTTTTACGATTGTTTCTCTGTCCCACTCCAGCATGTGCCCGTCGCTGGTTCGCACCTTTGGGAACCTTAATTTCATCCCGTCCAGCGTAGTCTGTATCGCATCCATACCCCTATTACTATTAAACTTTCTTTTCATGCTCCCCCCTCTTTCTTAATCAACTCTTTAATTCGTTCTTTTCTCAACTCATCTCCGTTAAATAAATCATTGTGAGTAAGAAAAACCGAACCAATCTGAACAACAGGCGTAATCAGCGTGAAAACGCCATTCATTCTTAACTCAGTAAGTGCTTCCGCCGTAGTTATATCCACTTCCTCGTATTCTTCCCCTTCCACGGCTAAAAATTCTTTGACTTTTTTACAATTTGGGCATATTTTAGTCGTATAAACTCTTATCTTCATCTTTCTTCCACCTTAATTAAATAAAATAAACAACAAACCAATTTATGTCTGACTCTATATAATATTTTCCACATGACTTCCAGTGGAGGGGAGTTCTGATAAACGTGTTCATAAAAGACTTCCCTTCTGTATGCATAATTAAAAGGTTAGAATCAAAACATTCATTTAGATATATAAATATTAATTAGTATTATCGAATTTAGAGTATAGAGTGAGGAGAAGTAACATGCATGAAAAGGACAGACTAATAGAAGTCTTTGATACGACGTTGCGAGATGGAGAGCAAACGCCTGGCATTTCGTTTACCAAAGAGCAGAAGGGGACAATTGCAAGGCAGTTGGACAAGCTGGGCGTGGACATAATAGAAGCAGGGACTCCGATTACGTCGAAGGAGGAGAAGGAGGTAGTGAGGTTTATCTGTGATGAGGGTCTTTCAGCAAAGATATGTGGACTGGCAAGGGTTTTAACGCAGGACATTGATGCTTGCAGTGATTGTGGTGTTGATATGGTTCATATATTCGTGCCTTCTTCCAGGATTCAGCGTGAACACACGACAAAGATGAGTGAAGAGGAGGTAAAAGAGCAAGCATATAAGATGGCAAGGTATGTCAAGGAACGTGGTTTTGTGTGTATGTTCTCCGCGATGGATGCGACACGGACGGGGTTGGATTATCTGATCGAATTATACAAAACTGCGGAAGAAGCAGGTGCTGACATCTTAAACGTTCCCGACACGGTAGGAGTGAGTGAACCTTTCTCTATATTCAAGCTCGTCGAGGAGATACATCGTGCCGTGAAAGTTCCGATTAGCATACACTGCCATAATGACTTCGGTCTGGCGGTAGCGAACAGTTTGGCGGCAGTGAAAGCAGGTGCTTCGCAAGTTCAGGTATCAGTGAATGGATTAGGGGAAAGAGCAGGAAATGCAGACCTCGTTGAGACCGTGATGAGCTTGAACTCGATTTACGGGCTGAAAACAAACATAAAGACGGAATATTTGTTCGAGACGGCAAAGCTTATTGAGCGTTTCGCAGGCATACAAATTCCCATAACTAAACCCATTGTAGGCGAGAATGCGTTTTCTCACGAGTCGGGAATACATGCACATGGCGTGATAGAGCGGAGCGATACGTTTGAGCCCGGGATAATGACACCGGAAATGGTGGGGCATAGAAGACGAATCGTGCTTGGAAAGCATACTGGGAAGCACTCGATAGAGAAGAAATTGTCAGAAATCGAGATGTTCCCATCGAAAGAAGAACTTGATGAAATACTCGAAAGGGTGAAGGAGCTTGGTGCGAGCGGTAAAAAAGTCACCGATGATGACCTATTTACGATAGCAGAGGTTGTGACAGGGGAAGTTTCAAGGCACGAGCGAGTAGTAACGCTAAAAGAGCTATCGGTAATGACCGGGAGCAATTTGATACCAACGGCATCGGTGAAAGCAATAGTGCGAGGGAAGGAATGCACAAGTGCACAGATGGGTGTTGGTCCTGTGGATGCAGCGCTAAAAGCGTTTCAAGAGATAATAGGTGGTGAAATAGGTGGTGACATTGAGCTTAAGGATTTCAGGATAGCGGCAATAACCGGAGGTTCTGATGCACTTGCGGAGGTAATTGTGGGTGTGGAGAAGGAAGGTAGAATGGTAACGGCGAGGGGTGTGCGGGAAGACATTGTGATGGCTTCGGTAGAGGCATTTATCAATGCTGTGAACCGGTTGATGCAGAGATAAGTAACAGACAGTGAAAAATGAAAATTGCAAAGTGCAAAAGTCAAAATAAACCTTTCGTTAAGAAAGAAAGTGTTTTCTAAAAAGAAAAAGTGTTTTTACATTTTTCAATTTGCATTCTGCATTTTGCAATTACTTTTGGACGAGATACCTCATATCAAAATATACGACGCCACGTCATCAATGGTTGACACTTCCACCACTTCCATCTTTCCTTCCATATACTCGCCGAGGTCTATCTCTTTTTCTATATACTTTGGTATTAGAATCGTAATTCCAAATATCTCTCTTTCTTCCATTTTCTTCTCGTAATAAGTCAGTTTTTTCTGACCCTCTGGCACGAGGAAAAGATTCATGCCGTTCTTCTCAGCCGTAATAGCCTTGTCAAACACAGCACTTACCTGCCCTATATCTCCTCCTCCCTTGATAGTCCCGGTAATAGCCACGTCCTGCCTTACATCCTTACCTTCCATCGCAGCTATGGTAGCAGCAGTAATAGCAGCTCCGGCTGATGGTCCGCCTATCAAAGTGCCATTTATATCAAAATAAATGACGATGTCTTTATTCGAGACGTTAATATTTGTGTAGCTCTTAGCAACTTTTACTGCTTCTCTTACCGAATATTGCGTTGTCGCCTCGACAAACGGATTCGTATTGACCAGGACATCCCCATGACCTTCTTTTATCTCCACATGCACCTTACCCATCACGCCTAAATGGTTATCGCTTCGTACAGCAACGATATTAGCGCAACCAGTGCTTTCAGACTCGTTTATAAAAGCCTGTTTTTCCTCTTTACCCGCACTTTCAGAACTACTGGCACTGATTAGTTCCTCGATAATATCCTGCACTTCTATTATTTGCTGCTGGTATTGATAAATGAGGAAATAAGAGGATGCAGATAGGACTAAGAGGGTGAAAAGCACGGCAATTATTGCATTTTTACGGTCCATGTTCATCACTTTATAATATAACTGTATGTGTTTAGCACCATCTACAACCACCTCATTCTTCCCACCTCAACAGCATCGAAAATCCGGTAAAACCCGAAAAATTTCTATACTATGAGAGCAATACTCTGTCAAGAAGAGGATGGACAAAGACGAGCTCATCGGACAACTTCAAGCTGCGATTGATCAACTTGAGCGTAAGAATGAGTCGCTTAAGGCACGCATAGTGGAACTCGAAGCCCAACTGGCTAAATATGAGAACCCGCATACCCCTCCAAGCCTGAAACGCGGCGGCAACAGCAGAAAGAATCAGAAGAAAGGCGGAGGAAAGAAGCCAGGTCAGAAGAAAGGGCACAAAGGAGTGACAAGACCTCGGGCAGAACCCGATAAGCAGGTAGATGTTCGGATGGGACGATGCCCGTACTGCGATGCCGAGCTTGGTAATCCGGTCAGCGTGGAATCGAAGATCATCGAGGAGATCCCAGAACCACAACCAGTTATCGTCACCGAATACAAAATTGCGCATTATACCTGCCCGGGATGTCAGAGAGCGGTTGTTGCAACCGATCCCGACTGCCCAGAAGAAGGGATATTCGGTAATAACACGATAGCTCAAGCGGCAGTGCTGAAATACGAGGAGCGGTTACCACACCGGAAAATCCAGAATGTCTTGAAGCGGCAGTACGGATTGGATATAAGTCCTGCCACGATACTTGATCTCACACGGCGTGCCTCCGATGCGGTTCGATCAGAATATGAAGAAATTCTGGACAGGGTCCGCGGTGCTAAGGTTCTGTACGTGGATGAAACCTCAATCAGGGTTCAGGGAAAGAAGTACTGGATCTGGGCATTCACCACGCCGGAAGAGACCTTTGTCGTAATACGGAGGAGTCGAGGTATGAAAGTGCTCATGGAAATTCTGACGAGGCGGTTCACGGGAATAATCGTGTGCGATGGCTGGAAACCTTATGCCAGGTTCACAAAACGGATACAGCGATGTTGGGCGCATCTTCTTCGAGAATCCGAGTATCTTGCCGAGAAGATTGCGGAGGCTGCTCCCCTGGATAAAGCACTTAGGAGGCTCTATCGGAAACTGAATGACGCGCTGGAAGCCGATCCTCCGCCAGAAACGCGGCGGCAGTTGTGGTATATGGCGCGAGCAGCGCTCAGACGATGGATCAGAAGAGAATACACCAGCGAGAAGGTGGAAAAGTTCATTGGCAAGATAGAGAATGGCTTTGAGTATTGGTTCACCTTTGTTCTTCATTCAGATGTGGAACCGACCAACAACAGGGCAGAGCGAGCACTTCGTGAGCATGTTGTCCAGCGGAAGATCATCGGAACACTGCGTAATGAGAAGGGCACGTCCATCCATGAAAGGATCATGACCGTATTGACAACGTGGGCGCAGCAAGGGCTCAACAGCTTTCAGATGTTGAGGTCGAAGTTGAGGCTGAGTGGCTAAACACATAC
>JAUVZJ010000062.1 GCA_030602585.1 Candidatus Methanophagales archaeon
AACGAACATCTTCACGAACCGCGCAAAGTCCTTCATCGTTCTTCTTTTTGTAACCTGCGTCACGCGTTTTCCTGCCTTGAATTCGACTGCTACGAATATGTTTGCCGTGCCGTTCCTGACGTATTCATAATCGTATTTTTCAGGGCTTCCCGGCTTCATGGGGATGGACATTCTCTTCTCCCCGAGAAGTTGCTTTGGTTTCTCGTCAAGATTGACGAGAGGTCTTTTCGGGTCGTACGGCTCTTCATACAGGTCAAGGACGTCGTACATGCATGCTCTGAATATTGCATCAATCGTCTCGATGCACCACATCCTTCTCAGCCACGGCTTTGTTTTGCTTTTTTAAAAATAAGCCGGATGCTCTCTCGATTTATTGTTTCAAACCCTTCTTTCTTCTTCATCTCTTCAGTGAGTAATGTAAGCGACCATCGCTTTCTGCCATCGGGCGATTTGGTGCATGCCTGCGCTATGATTTCCGCTTTGTGCCGTTCCATGTATTTTTTGGGTTGTCCGGGTCTTGATTTCTCTATCAGGGCGCTTTGAAGGTCCTCTTCATGGTATCTTTTCTTGGTTCTCCAAACGGTGTTCCTGCCGACATCTAATGTCTCTGCTATTTCAGTATCCCCTTTTTGCTGGTTTGCCAGTAGCAGAATACGTGCTCTGGTTATCTCTCTTGCACTTTTCCGTCCCTTTTTCACAAAGTCCTTCAGAAACTTTACCTCATTCTCTTCAAGTTTTATTCCTACCATGAAGATATCATGGTATTTGGAAGTCTTAAAATTGTTCCAAAAATATGTTGTTGAAACACTAGTAACTACAAATACCCACAAAGTTTTTTCCCCTCGACATCGAGAAATCCGAAAAGTTTTTATATAGGAAAAAATCGGAAAGCTTTTACACTCTGTTGAATATTCATTCGTATTGCATGTTAATACAATGTTTAAGCTATGAAGAGCTTTTCGCGAATTTCAAGAAAGGGTTGAGGAATGGGAATTGGAGAAAGCTCCGCCGGAAGGAGAAAGCTCTTTATCGTGCAGTACTGGCGTATATGAAGCCGAAGAAGAGTGGGGGAATGGCGAGGGATACAGTGAATAGAATGCTTCTGGAGAAGCTTTTGACGCTTGTTGAAAGGCTAAAGGAGACGAAAGGTATGAGAATATTTAAGAGAGGATTTAAGAAAGCAGTTGAAATGCTCAAAAATGGTGAAGAGAATGGTGTGTTCGCATGGGCGCCTTCGTTAAGATATTGGCTCAAAGACCAGGATTATATATTCTGGCTGGGGACGGTGAGGTGGTGATGAAAGAAGGGCAGACACAGATTTACACAGAAGAAGGAATTTAGCACAAAAATAAGAGATAAGAGGAAATATGATATGGCAGCACATTGCAAACATGAAAGCTGTGGTACCGCGGAAAAAGTATGGTTACCGTACGAATTTGAGGGGAGAAATAGAGGGCTAAAGCCACATTCATATTGCATCCTCTGTGGCGTTGTGAAAAATATATCATCTGACAGGGCGAAACGAATGGGATATTACAGGTAAATGCATTAGAGGGACAAGGAGGAGTGCTATACAAGTACCCAAACTAGGAGGTGTATAAGAAAAAGATGGAACTGAGAATGTGGTTCTCTCCAGTCGAGGATCAGGGGAGCGTCGGATCGTGCACGGCGAACGCAGCCGTGGGAAGTTGTGGAATAATCTATGAGCGAAGAGCGTTCAAGAAACATATTGACGCTTCTTGTATAAAGGAGGGGGAGAGAGGTTGATTATGCCTAAAGTAGGAATTTGGGTTATAGGTGTGCATGGCTCTGTAGCGGCAGCAAGCATTGCAGGCGCAAAGGTAAATGCCAGAAGACTCGTGGCACCAACAGGGCTGATAACCGAACTTCCTGAATTGAGAGATGTACGGTTCTTACCGTTTGATCAAATGTTTTTCGGCGGGCATGATGTGACTAATGGAAGTGTGCGGAAATCTTTTGCTAACCTGTCCGAGGTAGCACACATCGACCGTAAGTTGATAGAAGAGGTTAGTGATGAGCTCGATGCTGTGGAAGAAGATGTACGTATAGGAACTGCTATTGGATGCGGCAAAATCGTTTCTAAACTTGCGGATAAGTCAGTGGATATTGATTCTCTCCCTTTGGTGGACATTACGAAGAAGCTCATGGATGATATAAGAGACTTCAAGAAGAAGCACAATTTGTGGTCGGTTATAGTGGTAAATCTCTCCTCTACCGAACCCCCTCCATTAATCGGGGCACACACCGAAACACTTGATGGGTTCGAGAGAGCGCTTCAAAGCGACAGGAAAGACTTACTGCGTGCAAGTATGCTCTATGCGTATGCAGCCTTCAAAAGTGGTTGCCCTTTTATCAACTTTACGCCATCGGCAGGAGCATCAATTCTAGCATTGATGGAACTTGCAAAGAAGCATCAGGTGCCTTATGTCGGTAATGATGGCAAAACCGGAGAGACGTTGATCAAGTCAGTGCTTGCCTTACTATTCAAATTCAGGGCGATGAAGGTACTCTCGTGGCAAGGCTACAATATTCTGGGCAACATGGATGGCAAGGTACTGGGTGAACCTGAAACCAAGTTATCCAAGAAAGTTACCAAAGATAGCGTGCTGCCGCAGATACTTGGCTATCAGCCTCACACCCGTGTCGGAATTGACTACGTACCCTCGCTTGGCGACTGGAAAATAGCGTGGGATTTTATACTGGCTTTGATAACCAAACATAATCCAGCGGGATTTTTTTTGCCCGAATTTTGGCTGCTTGCAAGTGCTGATACATAAAATAAGAAGGTGGTGGAATGACTGAAAAGCTATTCATTGCAAAAACGATAACATATCGAGGACTCTCAATCCTTATTACCCTTTTCATTGTATATATCGTGACACGAGATATCCTTATAACTACAGGAACAACTGCGGTAGTCGAAGTACTGAAAACAATTTGGTATTATTCATACGATAAGATATGGAATCGGTTAGGCTATCTCACCCTTAAAGCTAATGATATAGAAGTAAAAAAAACCGTTAAGGACCATAGGAGACCGATAATTATTGGGGAAAGGATTAGAGGATTTGTGGACTTGATGCGACCATTTACGATGGTCGGGGGACTAATTGCAGGTTTTTTTCTCACCCTGTTAGGTTCAAAAGTTTATGGTATTCCATTTGATTTTCCCCTTGCCCTGTATGTGGGTGTAATTCTTGGACTCTTACAAGGAGCTTCACAAACACTTAACCAATCCATACGAGAGGAGTTAGAAATAGACAAGATTACAGGGAAGGCGAATTATCGTCCCACCGGGAAGGGCATAATTTCTTTAAGGGAGGGGAAAATATTTGCCACAATTTTATTTGTGGTATCGATCATGTGTGCATTTCTTATTGAACCGTTATTTGGGGTATTTATAGGTATTATTTCGTTTTTTGGTGTATTTTATACTGTACCACCGATTCGTGCCAAGAGATTCTTTTTAGTTAACAATATGTGGCAGGGGATAGCCAGAGGGATGTTACCTATTTTTGCGGTTTTTTCCATATTTGGTAATCCATTCACCTCTTTTTCAATAGTCCTCGCATCTGTGATTGGAGTGTGGATGATCGGGGCGCAAGCGAGTAAGGATTATGGAAGCGAGGTTAAAGGTGATTCGAGGTATGGAATACAGACTTTTTTCGTGAGGTTATCTGAGAATCAGGGTTTATACTTAATGGGTGTGTTCATGGGATCTGCATTTATTCTTTTAACCATTTTCACATGGTTAAACATATTGCACCAAAAATTTCTTCTAATGTTGATACTGATTATCCCCTCGGTTCTGATTTTGTATTTCCTTAAAAATAACTGCGTGGCACCTTTATTAGAAAATAATATGGGCTGGATTTCAATGTACCTCACATTAGCTCTTTGGTTTATCATACCCGCACTAATTCTTTAGCAAACTTTTTAAAAATTGGAGGAGATAGAAATGTCCTTAAAGGAGAAGGTGAAGGATTGGTTGCAGGTGTTTAGGGCTCATACTGCTCCTGCAACGATAATTTTGGTATTGGTTTCATATTTACTTGGTGGAGGCAATCTCTTTACCTTTGATAGCTTATTCCTTGGAATATTCGCTCTGTTGTTTCATTGGTTTACGTACGGGCATAATTCACTTATGGACACTGTATCCGGGTATGACTTAAAAGATAAACATAAATCGCATCATCCTCTGGTTAGGGGTGATATAAGCCTCGAATCTGCACATAAAGTAATTCACTCAGGTTTATTCATTCTTACGTTAATAGGAATCTGGTTTGCACTCAAAAGTGATGGAAGCCCCTTTTTAGCTGTAGCTTGGTTTACAATCTTTATTACTGCGGGTCATGCTTATAACGATGGGCTATCAAAAGTTACGATCTGGAGTTTTGTTCCAATAACAATTTGTTTCACATCATTTGGGATATTCGGTTACTATATAGCTGCGACTGAGATGAGTTATCTTATGTTTTGCGTAGCTTTATATTTTGCTGTTACATGGTTATTTCAAATATCCCTTTCGGGTGAGCTCAAGGAAATAACAGAAAGGGAAGCTAATTTATTAAGATACATGGGGGCAAGGGTTAGCAATAATCGCTTAGAACTGGGCAAGGCGAAATACTATGGTTGGTTCGTTAAACTATTAAACCTCGGGGGTGGCTGCTTCATAATCTATCGTTTCGGTTTTAACCTGTTATCTATCGCATTATTCGCTTTATTAGCATCACTTGCTATCTACTTCTGCCATGAGCTTACAAAGGATCGTATATTGGATAGAAATAAGTCGTTGGTGCATATGGCTTCGGAAGAGATTGTTACGATCTATATCATGCCAGCAATCTTGATACCTATCATAGGTCTAGCAGCATCAGCAACGCTAATGGTTTTCGGCATCGTCTATTTTATAATCTATAATTTATTCCTTTGGGGCACCATCCTACGGCCTCGAGTTTAGAACGATCTCCGCAAAGAGCGAGTTCAACTATATTATAGCTTGATATTTTGCTAAAGCTTCTAAAACAAACCCAGTGGTAATTTCAGCAGAACCTGTATACGGTGTGAGTGGTGCTCCCCAAAACCAAAATGCACTGTCCCAACTGCCATCAGGATTTTGATTTTCTAATAAATATTCGATTGATTTATCTATTGCTGTTTTAGCTATAACCTTATCCGATGTGTTTAAAGTGTCATAAATGTTTAATAAAGTGAGTGTAGCTAATGCTGTTTGAAGATCATTAGTAACAAGAATTTTTCTTCCATCAATCATTTCAAAATTACCCCAACTTCCGTCTGTATTTTGTCTATCAGGTTGCCCATCATTATTATCATCGGCAAGTATATACTCTTTGATCTTATTAATATCGATAAAATGATTGCCTGTAACAGGTGCACCGCCATCTTTATATGCTCGCGATACAAAATAAGTAAAAGTAAATGGGGATGGATAAACCCTTGTAACAATTTCAGTTCCTGTCCAATTATCGCAACCAAAAGGTCCCGGAAAGATAGCGTTTTGTCGGTTTTCATTCATTTTATCGCTGGCATAATTGATATAATCAAAAACTTCCGGTATTTGATTTTGTAGATCCGAGGTATTAAGTTGGGTTGAATAAAAAAATAAAACATTTGCATTTACTACCACATCATAAGCTTCTAACTTAGAAAAGCGGCTCTGATTTTGTTCATAAACCCAACTATTAAAAGTGTTATATTGAAGGTGAACAGGTGGAATAAAATATAGATTTAAAAAATTATCCATGATTTCTATTATTCTTGAGATTGCAAAAATCCTTCTGGGAAAATAAGTGGATAATAATTTTTTATATACTCTTTTATGAGTTACAAAATCATCTCTTAATTGATAATTTATAAAATAATCAGTAGCTGTAGTAGGATAATAATCATCTATATTTTCACCATTTTCATACAATGCATGTAATATCACAACTGTATCATCTATATCTGGTGGGACCAATGTTCGAAATATATTGCCCATCCGATATTTGTGAATGTAAGGCTTATAATAATAACGCCAAACGGCACCTCCTGTATCAACACCCAGCACATTTGGGTCATCATAGTTATCAATTTCTTTATGTCGTTTCATAAAAGCTATCGCATCTTTTCTCATAATATCAATCTCATTCAATTTTGATGAATTTAAAGGAAGATCTTCCAGGAAACTCAATGAATGATATACAAATGGAGTCCCAAAATTAATTTTTATATAAACGTCGCCTGACATATCCCTATTTGAAGATTCAAATAAAGCAAATTCTCCTCTTTTTCTATGAGGATCCGCCCTGGTTGAAAATAAATATGAGATGCCTTGTTCTATAGATCTTTTATTATATTCAAATTCATTGATATTCATTAGAAAATCATCGTCCATATTATCAGCTTCATTCTCCAGCGTCTCAAGGCAATCAGAATAATCATAATCAAGGATAGCGATGTTCCTACTCAAATCTATTCCTACTTCAGACGCTTGGTGGTTTGTGCTCTCTACACTCGCACCTATTGAAATTACACTAAATACGAACACTATTAGACCGGGTATTACAAAAACTGATTTCAATCTTTTTATTTCACTCATAGAATAACCATGAGTTTTAGAATAAAAAAGTTTTTCGATATTTTACTGTACATAAAGTATAACTTCCTTCCATTTTATTTTTGTAGTATAACTTTCTCCCACTTTTTCCTTTTCCTTACGGGGTCCTAAATGTGCAATCCTTAAATAGAAAGACCCTCAACGTTCTGAATTATGGAAGAAATAGTTGTTTCCCCTCCTATTTCCTTTCTCTTTCTTCTTCTTTATCTCTCATGTGTTCAAGAAGCGATCGTCTCGTCTCCGATAGGAACTGGGTGTTTTCACAAGTCTAAATTCTCAGTAAAGCACATATTCACGCATAATCACAATTGGGACCGGTATCATTACTTCCGTAGGGAGACGATAAGGAAAGTAGAGAAAAGAGAAGTGGAAAAGATGGTGAGTTGCAAAGGACCCGATAGGGGGTGCCGTCTTTATTATTGCCCTAAGTGTGAGGAGTACCATGAAATCTCATTGGGCCGCAATAGCAGACTATGCTCTGATTGCGGTAAGCGGTACACCGACCAGTGGGCAAAGACGCTCAGCAGTAAGGTGGAAATACTTGAGAAAGACATCCCTTCGGAGATTTCGCTCAGTGAGTCAAAGGAGATAGCGGTAGTGGTGGCGAATAACAGAGAAGAAAATGTAGTGGGAGGAGATTGCTGTATTTCAGCAGATGGAAATGGAACTCCTTGCGGTCAGACAAATGCACAAGGTCTAACCTGCACTGAATGGAAACATTATCCTTACTGTCCTCAGGGGACCTCGATTTGCTTTCCCGCAGACGAAAGTAAGCATAATCCCCTCATGACATATCCGATAGAATGGTGGTATGCAAATTTTCACTTAACAGGAAGTTCTACTGGAACGGAATATGGAGCATTTGTCGTCTTTTTCAAAATGCCTCCAGCGCGGCTTTTTTCTATTTCTGATTTAGATTTGCAGAAAACGTTACTAATGTGAAATTTGGACCACTTATAGCATCTGAAGGTAAACTTGACTTAACACTCGTAAGTATTGAGAGCGATGCATTGGAAACTGGTGTCGGACGGCTTCGAGGACAATGGCTATTTAACTATGACTACTGGTATTCCAAAACCAATGGAGAGAATCTGGTTCCTTTCCAATACAAGTTAATAGTAAATGGAAAAGCAAAAGAAGAAGATGAAGAGATGATGAAGCTCAATGTTGATATGCATTGTCTCACCAATGGGGAATTCTTTTGGGTGGTAGGACCTATGAGTGGTTTTCAATAAAACTGGATGATTTCAGAGAGATAATGGTTGTCGATAGCTGGTGGTGGGACAACGGGGAACACTGTGAAATTCCTTCCACTATAAATTTATTCAACGCAGATTATTCACTTGAATTGATAGAGGATTACACGATTACCCCGCTTGATTATTGGACAGACCCTGTAAGCGGAAAAAAATTCGCGACCCAATGGAGGATAACAGAACCAGCTAAACACCTATATTAAGTCCGACCTCATTTTTTCCTATTTCTTTGTCACATTTAAACTTTTCTATTTTTTCATTTACGCATCCTTTGCCTCAAGGCATACACCTATCCGCGGTCCTTTAGCCGCACTATGGCTGACTTCGTCCTTGGTTAGATATGCACTTTAATCAAATTCTCGCGGTCAATGCCGCATGTTTAGTCACCAAAGTCTGCACACCTAACCTTCTATTCTAAACTCCTCTTTATTTTTCAGCATGTGGTAGATTACCTGAAGGAGTTTTCTCGCTGCTGCTGTTGCCGCAACGTTTGCACCTTTCTTCTTTTGTTATTCGCCCATAATAGCTCGTTTTTCCTGACTGTTGAACCCTTGGAACCAGTCCTGCATAAGAAAACACTTTCTCTTCATTTGAAAATATAGAGCAATCCTCTATCTCTGAATAGATTATCAGCGCCGAATACATGCCTATTCCCACTATCCCGGTCAACAACCTCACTTCTTCATACACTTTCCCCACCTTCTCTATCTCACTTTCTGCTTCTTTTAATTCCCTATCCACCGTTTCATATATCGCCAGATACGAATCTATAACCGGATTTTTCAAACTGCATAGCCACTTCTTTCCTTTTCCCATGAAAATACCCGCTCCATCTGGATATTTTATGTTCTTCCTCCGCAATTCTGTCTTTATCTGATTCATTATTATTCCGCGATACCTGCCCAGGAAGATTCTATGCCTCACTAAATGCCTTAACTCCCTTATCTCCTTCGGCGGAACATAGGAGGTTGGCAAAAAATCCCCTCTCAACAACTCTGCCAGCGTCTTTGCATCTATTTTGTCCGTCTTTATCTTCGCTTCCGCCATCATCTTCGTCTTCAATGGATGTGCCAGAACCACCTTGTGCCCAAAACTCTCCAGCAAATCGTAGAAATATTCATAGTTGCCACTTGCCTCAAACGCAATCGTCAGATCTTCCAGATCAGAAAAGAACTCCTCTATGTCTTCCTTCTCTGTCTTTATTCTTCCCTCTTTTACCAATTTCCCCTCTTTTGTACATACATTGGTCTGACAAAAACTTTTGTGCAGATCCAGCCCTGCGCATACCATTTTTCCACCTCTACGCTTTTTATAGAGGCGGACTTAAAACATACCATCAAAATAAATGTAATTGACTCCGTGAAAATTTCAATTTTTGGAGATACCAAGACCAAAGCAGAAACATACAACATAAAAGAACAAAAAGGATAAAAATGGCGCTAATTTTAAAAGATTTTCTAATCCGAAGGAAGAATGATTCCCTTCCTGTGGGGTCAAGCGGATTTTTTGTTCGTGTCCCATCTGTTTTCCTATTCATGCTTTCTGATGGAGCTACAATCAGAGGAGAGCTAAAACAGGGCAAAGAAGAGAAAGAAATAACGCTGATTTTTGAGAAGGGAAGTTGCGAAGACCTCCTGCATATCTGCGCTGAGGATTGGGATGATAATTTTACGGAAGGCAGAACAGATTTAAAACTGAAGGAAGCTTTCCAAAATGAAAAAAGTACGCTGATATACGAGAAAAGAGATGTAGTAGCATCCCCAGCGCAATCCTGTAAAATCTCATCTAAACGTTGATTCTTTTCGCACTATCCACCGGATATTTAACCGTGCATGCATGTTCAATCGAGCTGAGAATCACAAACGCTTCATCTACCGTTGCTCCACGAGCAAAAGTGCCATGACCCTAAACGACAATTCCCTTATGGTCACGAAGCGCATTGGCTGCATTTCCCGCCAGTTCTTCCGAGCTGACATCACCACTGCATAGTTTAGAAAGAACCTGTGCTAAAACACTTTTGCAAGCAAAAGCGCATTCTCAACTCAACTTCAATGGTTTTGCCTCTGACCACATCTCTTCAAATTTCTCTCTTATCTCTTTTGCCAATTTCACATCCCATATCTTCGTCATCGCAAGTATTTGACCCGGATTCTTCGGATTATTCACTTTTAAAACTACTTTTTCACCGTCAATAACCTCAAAATAAGAAGGAGTTGCTCTTTTCATCACTCTTATTTCTACTTTATCCATTATTTTTTCTTTTATTCCACG
>JAUVZJ010000034.1 GCA_030602585.1 Candidatus Methanophagales archaeon
CGGAAAATCTCCACTTCTTGGCTGGGAAGATCCCCAGAGCTCCCCACTGAGGTGTATCGGAGCCCCTCAACAGGGGAACAATGGCCTCACATCGGCGGTTCGATGGAGATGGGCTGGTTGACGTCCTTAAGCTCCATCGACCATTCGATGGAACCGCGATTGCCCTCGGCGTCGGTCCCGGAGGCCTTGAAGATGTACTTGACCGGGAAGCCCTCCACTGCGATCCAGATGTCGCCTTTGGCCTCAGTGAGGCCCCCGCCGAAGATCGCCCCCCACCCTTTATAGCTTGAGGCGTAGTGAAGACAAGGGATACCATTCACCACCTCCCTGCCAACGAGATTAGAGATGCCAGGCAACCCTGTGTAAAGGGTGCCCCAGCCATACACCGGGCCGAACATGAGGACCCCTTGCATTATGCTCTCGGCGTACTCGGCTGGCATCTCCATCCATGCACCTTCCACCTTAAACCAGACCTTATCACCGATGCGGATCGCCTCAAACCCCTCCCTGGTACTCAAATCCGTCCAGGTGGCGTGCTCTTTATCAGGAGCCACGTACTCGCCTTTGATCTCAATAGAGCCGGCGGTGATCTCAGCCTTCTCCTCGGTCTCGAACTTGAAGAGACAGAGATAGTGATAGCTCTTAAGGCCCTTTAGAGCCTCATAGGATCCAGCGAAGACCTCCTCCGGTGGCGCCTCGGTCGGGGTGGCTTCAGCTATTGGCGTTGGCGTGGGTGGGACAGGCGTGGGGGCGACCTCTGCAGGTTTTGGTGTTGGGGTAGCTTCTACGGGCGTCGGGGCTACTGGCGTGGCCTTCGGGCCGCAGGCCACCGGAGAGAGGATTAACCCCAGCGTTACCAGCAAGAGCCATAGCTTGTTCTTCCTCATCGCAAAAACCTCCTTTCGAGGTTATTAAGGGGGCGGGCGAATTTCGGTTAACGTTCCCGGTGTATGCGAAGTTGCGGAGCGTAGCGGAGCAATTCGGGTGAGCGTAGCGAACCGCATACACCGTGTTATATGACCCGAAGGGCAAGGTTGCGAAGCAACCGCAGAGTTCCGAACCCCGCTATAAATATTCATCCTTAATCCTTGAAAGTAGCTTTCTCTTCCAGCCATTTTTCTGTTCCAATTTCCTTTCTCTTTGCAAGTTCACTTTGTCGTGCAAGAACAGCTTTCTTCGCATCTTCTTCACTTATGGATGGGTCGTAGAAGCCTGTAAATGTCTTACAAGGGAATTCATCGCACAATCCGCAGTGTTCTAATTGCTTTTTGTTAACGCAACAGTCATACAATGGACAGACTTCAACTTTCATTTGGACTGTCCAGAACGGCTTGCCTTTTACATTGCCACATCCTCGGCATTGTTTTTTAAAGTATTCGCATGTTCCACAATATAGTCCGCACACAGGTGCTAAATTTTTGCCGGTCATTTTTGTCCGCCTCCTTTCTTTTTAGCTCTTTCTTTCCTTTTTATTAGTGTTCTGGCAACCAATGAGCCAAGCTTTTTGGCTTCTTCTAAGCTCTTCGGATTCTTTTCAACTCCTCCTTTGGCATCAACACTAAAAACTTTATTTTTTGCTTCTCTCACTAAATACATTCTTGCAATGAAACCAAATTTTCTTAATATTTTCAGAACCAATACTGTACTATCCTCATAGGAAGTTGCAATGGCTCCAAATGGTTTACCCGTGAGAGACCAAACATAATTTTTATCCGCCTTCTTTGCAAAATAAACTATTGCCATCAATCTTTCCATCAAAGCCACTAATTTTGCTGGTACCGGATAACAAAGAGGAGCAATTAAGATTATTCCATCTGCTTCAATCATCTTTTGAAAAACCTTTTCAAAATCATCCTTAAGTATACATTTGTAAGGCTTCTTGCCACAACCCCAATTCTCAAATTTATGTAAACCAGAATAATGAGCGTCACATGGTTTTATCTCAAAATCCGCTAACTGTAATAACTCTGTTTCTATTAAACTGTCATCTTCTCCTCTTGCCCCCCCAAGAGCAGATTTAAGGAGAAAATACGAATTCCCCTCCTTTCGTTGTGAGCCATTTATACCTAAGATTTTCATTGTCACTATCTCCATAGCATTAAAGCTGATAATAGATATATAAAATTCCCTTCTTTAAAGTGGGGGTTCGGAATTTCATATAACTTCGGTATATCCGACATCAATGTCGTATATCCACCCATTTTGGAGTGATATACGAAATTTACTTCGTATATACATCCCTTTGGCAGACTGCTAATCCTCATGCCATTCATGTAAAATAGTTATCCTCGGTCCACTCTCCCTGAGGAGGATAAAGTTCTGCCACTTCCAGTGCAAATTTGCTTCTTTTTCCTCGTATCATCATAACCTCCTGCCTTGATCACGATGTCCGCTTCTCCACCACCACAAAGCTCTTCGTCTTACTCAGCGGTCTGCATTCCGCTATCTTCACCACGTCTCCTACTTTTGCATTTATACAGGGCGGGTTATGTGCGTGTATCTTAGACCTTCTGGGCTCATACCGCTCATATTTCCTTATCTTCTTAAGATAAGACCTCAAAACAACCACCGTCTTCGATGCTTTATCGCTTAACACCACACCTTCTAAAATCTGCCCTCTTACTGGCAACTTACCGTGAAACGGGCAATTGACATCTTCACATTCCTTCTCCGGCATCCTGACATCTATCCCTATATCTTTCATTTCTTTATCCTATCCTCAGGTCTTGAAACGAGCATATCGCCCTTTACTCGCACCCGCACTCCTTCGTTCAACTCAAAAATGAATATGTTCCCTGCTTTTGGTATCTTCTTCTCTTTTCTCCGCTCGTTCTCTATAACCAGCATATTTCTCGTCTCGTCAACCACAGTTCCACAAATCCCACTCACATTACTATTACTGCTCTCTTCCACTTCCGTTTTTAATCCCATCAGCTCGTGCTGCAATAAATTACTTGACGTTATTTTCATTCTTCACCCTTCACCCTCTAACGTATAGCCCATCTCACGCAACGTTTTCTTCACAAACTCTTTTTGGTTTCCCTGTAATTCAACGCATCCCTTCTTTACCGTGCCTCCACATGCACATCTCGACTTCAACTCCTTCGAAAGCGCTTTCAAATCCACTTCCTTCTCATCTATTCCTTCTATCACCGTGGCAATCTTCCCGAACTTCCTTCTCAGCGTAAACACTCTTACTATCTGATGCTCCTTTGCTATCTCCTTGCAAATGCATAAATCAACCGGCAATCCACATTTATCACAGATTTGCATACCTACTTCCTCTTTTCTCTTGCCATTCCCCGTTGCTCTTCTCTTTGAACCGTTTTTATCCTCGCTATTGTCCTTCTTATCTCTCCTACTCTTCCCGGATTCTCTGGTGCTCCACCAGTGGCTATTATCCCACGCTCGCGTAACAAATCCTTCATCAAACTTTCCAGCTCCTCCCTCCTTTCTTTTTCACTCATGCTTCTTAGCTCTTCCATTCTAAATATGCTCATTCTTCTCTTTCCTTTTCCTCTTCTCCTTCTCCGCCTCCTTCATCTTCTTTATTTACAACTTCCATGCGAAAAACACCGGGTATCTTTGCATCAGGCTTTACTATCCACACCCTTACACCTATAACTCCAGACTTTTTCTGCGCTATTGCATATCCTTTGTCCACTATTTCCTCAGCTATGGAACCACAGTGCTTTATATAGCCTTCTACCATCTTCTCCATCCGACCACGAGGTCCTTTGAGCTTCCCTGACATGATGATCTCGCAGCCAACCGCGCCAGCATCCATTATCCGTTGCAGGGTTGACCTTCCCGCCCTTCTGAAATGCCAGCCTCGCTCTACGAGTTTTGCAAGTCTATTTGCCATCAACTGTGCACTTAGCTCCGGCACCTCTATGGGTTGAACATCTATCTGAGGGTTATCCAGCTCTTGCCTCCTGGTTATCTCGTCTGTTACTTTTTTTATTCTCCTACCGTCCTTTCCTATTATCATCCCCGGCTTCTCAACTCTCACCGTTATCTGCGTGCCCATCGGCGTTCTTTTTATCTCCATTCCGCCATAACCCGCTCTTTCTAACTCATTCCTGAAGTATTCGTCCATTCTTACTTTCTTTATCCCTTCCTCTACGAATATCCGTTCTACCACTTTCTTCTCCTAACCCCCCTCTTCTCTCACCACCATCTCAACAGTGACCGTCTCAGTATTCTTTGGCGTAGCACGACCAAAAGCACGTGGCATTATTCCTCGTATGGTGCGACCCCCCTTCGTGGCTACATGCCATACTCGCAATGCTTCCGTGTCAAGCCCTTTGTATTCTGCATTACCTTTCGCATCTCTTAGCAATTTTAATATCTCGTATGTTGCCTTCACCGGGTATCGCCCGGCATACCACTTCTTTAGCCCCCGACGATGTCCGACTTTCCTTTTATAACGTTTGAATGGAACTGCCACCTTCATTTCCAGCACGTTTTCCAGATATGTCTCTGCATCCTCCACTTTCTTACCCTTTATCGCCCTGCATATCTCGAATGCATGCTTGGGTGATATGTGAAGTTCATAAGCCATTGCCTTTGCAGTCGTTTCAGGATCGATTTCAGCTTCCATGCAAAATTTTACCCGTCCCATTTCTCGTCTCTTTACTTTACTTCAGCGGCACATATTTTGAAGACCTCGTAGCCCCTACACCCGCCGCTCCGTGCATCACTTTTTTACGTGTCAGTGCGAACTCGCCTAAATAATGCCCTATCATCTCTGGCTTTATCTCCACGTATTCGAAACTCTTTCCACTGTGTATCCCTATCTTCTTCCCTACCATACTCGGCAGAACGATAGCATCTCTTAGATGTGTTTTTATGCTTTCTTTATCCGAATTTATCTCCTCCAGCAGTTTCTCCTCTTCAGCTCGAAACTTCCTCTTTATTTTCCTTCGCTCTCTCGCACACATTAATTCAGCTAAATCTTCGAGCTTCATTTTCTTTAACTTCGCCAGCGTATAACCTCGATACGTGAATTCCTCTTCCTTCTTCTTCAGGGTCGTCTTAGCCTTCTTCTTCGCCATTCAGTTCACCTCTTTCCAGTTCTTTTTGCCGCTATGCTCCCCACCTTCCTTCCAGGCGGTGCACCTCTACCGGGCGTCTTTGGCTTTCCAACGTGCTGATGAGCACCACCACCGAAAGGATGGTCAACGGGGTTCATTGCCACTCCACTCGTCCTCGGGTATTTTGCTGCACGTGCCTTCATCTTATGGTATTTCTTCCCTGCTTTTACAAACGGCTTTTCGGTACGACCCCCACCAGCAACCACACCGATAGTAGCAAAACAGTCTGAAGATAACCACTTCTTCTTACCACTTGGCAGCACCACCTGCGTTTTTCCCGTTTCGTGTTCATGCGCTAATAACGTGGCACAATCACCTGAAGACCTTGCGAACTTACCTCCATCGTTGGGTCTTATCTCTAAATTGCAAATCGTTATTCCTTCGGGGATGTAGCGAAGAGGAACTGTATTTCCGGTTCTTATCGCGGCTGATTTACCATAAGACACCTCATCTCCTTCTCCTACACCTTCCGGGATAATTATAAATCTCTCCTCTGATTTCTTCTTTCCTCCGTCCTCTCTTTCTATCTTTATACGAGCAATAGGAGCACTCCTTGCAGGGTCATGCACTATTTCCTCGATTCTTCCTGATACCGTCTCATTCTTATTCACCCTCACGTGTTCGAGATTTGCTTTATAACGATGCGAGGGTGCCCTAAAAGTGGGTGACCCTTTTCCTCTCCGTTGCGCTATTATTCTCTTCCCCATTTTTACTTAGTTATAATTAATTATAATATACCAAGTGAAGTACCTATTTCCTTCGCCTTTCCTTCCTCCTCTAATTCTATTATTGCTTTCTTCTCACCCTTAAATGTTATCATCGTCCTCACGCTTTTTACCGATGTCTCAAACACTCTTTCCACTTCTCGCTTTATCACTTCCTTATTCACTCTTAAATCTACGATAAACTGGAGTTTGTTCTCTGAATCTATCATCAGAGTTGCTTTTTCGCTTGGAACTATATGTTTTAGTTTTTCCATCATTTCTCGTCACTCCATCGTAGCAAGCTTTGATAGCGAAGATTCCGTCCAGATTGTCAACCTGCCAGGATGCGTTCCCGGTGCAAGCAATTCAGCATTTAGCTCCTCCACGTAGGATACATCCACACCCGGTAAATTTTTCGATCCCTTCTTTATTTTTTTTTCCTTCGATGGCTGTTCGAGCTCTACTCTAACGGAAAAATCATCAGCTTCTGTTTTTACTTTCTTATCCTCTGGTGTTTCTTCTTCACCAGAAATGACAATTAAAATGCTCTTTTTAGACTTATACCTCCTGCCTCTCATCTTTCCTCTACCTGCTCTTACTTTCCGGTCTTTTGCACGGAACACGTCTTCCCACACACCTATGGACCTTAAAAATTCCTCTACCTCGGAGGTTTTTTCAAGACTTGCGAACGAATCTTCCACTACTATCGGTAGCTCCACTTCCTCGCCGAACCTATGTCCTCTATTTCTTACGAGTTCGGGCTTTATGGTAGCTGCGATAGCAGACTTTATCGCTTTCCTCCGTTCCTTTTTGTTTATTTTCTTCTTCAAAACCTTCTCAGTTTTTGGAGGATGCGCTCTTCTTCCGCCAACCGCTTGCGGCACCCTTGCTGCTCTTCTTCCATCCTTTATGCGAGGGACTCTGGCAACTCCTCTACCCGGACCCCAGTTCTCTGCGGATGTTCGCCTCCCGGCTAATGGGTTTGAACCTTTTGGCTGAAACCTGTTTGATTGCATCGCCAGCACTGCTTTCTTTATCATGTCAGGTCTGAACTCTTCCATGAATACCTGCGGAAGTGTTATTTCCTTCACAAAGTTACCTGATAAGTCCACCACTTTGGCTTTGCTCTTCACTTCTTCTACCATTTCTCTACTTCTCTCGTTTTCTTATCTCCCCTGTTGTGATTTCTTGCTTATATAAACAATTTCAGGTACACCCGACCTGGGATGAGTTCTTATCGCATGAGAAATTCTTACAAGTCGCTTCTTCGGTCCAGGAACGCTTCCTTTTAACAAAATATAATCATTTCTCACGATGCCATACTTTAAAAAGCCACCTTTTGGCGTTATCTCTTCTCCGTTCTCGCCTATCTTCAATATCCGCTTATTATACTCTGTTCGCTGTTGATACCCGGTCTGTCCAAGCTGAGGGACTCGCCATCTTACTCTTCGAGGTCTCCAACCGCCGATAGAACCCACGTGACGACCTTTTCCAGACCTCTGCGCCTTTGCATTCTGAATGGTAATTCCCCATCTCTTCACAGGTCCTTGTGTGCCTTTCCCCCTCGTCACCGCCGTAACGTCCACAAAATCGCCTTCTTTAAATACGTCTTTCGCCTTTATCTCCTTTCCGAACACTTCTTTTGCATATTCGAGGTCTTTTTCTACCACTCCGCTCATCTTTATCTCCATTATTTCATGCTTCTTCTTTGGCACTCCACTCACTGCATCCGGTAACGTAGAAGCTATCATGCTCATACTTAAATCAAGTTCACTGGCATTACTCTTGATTATTTCTTCTATCTCACCAAGGTTGCCACCATTTCCTGTTTCTTCTCCAGCCCATACTTCCGTTACCGCCTGCTTACCATAACGAGTATTTTTATAAAGACGGAAACCTTCTACACGTATAGCCGGTGTCTCTATTACCGTCGCAGGAACGGCTATTTCCATCCCCTTCGTCAGGCTATGGGGTATGTCATCGGTCAGAGTAAGGTGTGTCATCCCGGCTTTATATCCCGCGAAGCCCTGTATTTCTCTACCTGCGGCTATTTCTTCCCTTTTTATCCTGCAAATCTCACTTCTTGCTCGTTTCCTCGGAGAAAAGGCAAGCGACCCCCTCCTTGGTCTGTGTCTTTTAGCCATCTTATTTTTGTGCTGAGGTTAGTCAGTTAAAGTTAGAAAGAAATAAGAATATATAATTATATAAATCCTGTCCACATTTCAAAATGCCTTCCTAATACACTCTTCCGTCTTGCACAACCTCACTTCCGCTCCTCCACAGAGAAGAGGCACATATCTCTGCATTTTACCAGAGTTTGTTAATACGCACCTATACCGCTCAAAAGCCGGCGAGACGACGAAACAGGTATCGCAAATTACCTTAACGCCATAATTCTCTATCTTCTGCACCACTTCCTGCATCCGTTGCTTTATCGCTCTTGCGGTGAATATGAAGAAATCCTTTCTTACTTTTCTTCCTTTACCTTCTGCCCTCAAGAGCTCGTATATCCGCTGGAGTTCATGCGAGGAGCAATGCGGACATCCAATCGCTATCACGTCGGCTTCTTCATTTACCTCATAAAACTTCTTCACATCGCCTTTTTCTATCTCTATCTTTTCAGCAGGTAATCCTATCGCATCAGCTTCGGGGGTTATTCCTTTTATATGATACATTCCTACGGAGCCTGTTGCTCCTATCGCGGCGGATAAATGCTTCAATTCGTCTTTGCTCGGAACAGAAGACGGATGAAGTTCAACCAGCGGTATTTTGTTCCCTATGCGGTTCCCAATCAGGAATCCGAGAGCGCTGTAGTCCGCATCTACGAGGTCGCACTTCACACACACCCTTATCTCAGGTTCTCTATTCTCAGTTTGGTGAAGCCCATAAAGAGGTGTTTTTCCTATAAGCGAAGCGGCAAGAGCAGAAGGTGCTCCCTCCATATTCGTTCTCGCACCCAGAACAGAGTTAGCATATAAAACGGCAGATGATTCCGACCAGGCGAGATGCTCATCTCTTTTCGGCATTTGACCAATGAGATAAGGAACGCAGGTACATTCCGCAGAGATGCCCAGTTTTTTATACGCTTCGAGCACTTCCTTTTGCTTATTTGCAAACTCCCCTGAAATGCCTATCTCATTACGTTTTTCTATATCCATGCCGATAGGATTTAAAGTGCTTTTAACTCTTACAGTGCCTTCAAGGCGGTTTATGAATTCAAAGGCTTCGCCTATGGTTTTGTAAGATGCGCCGGAGATGTGTGCGCTTTTTATCCGTATTAATTTTGAAGCATTGTTTATATCGCCTATTGTGACAAGTATCTCCATAGCCTTTTTCCTCGTCCACCCTTCCTCTCCTTCGTATATCCGCTCTTCTTCTTTGGTGAGATGCATAGTATCTTAGTTAGTCATTAATTAGAGGATAGATACAAATATTTAAATATAACAAAGGTTATAGTTATATCGGTGATAGCAAAAATGGTAAAAGTATCTTTGGATTTAGAAGAAGGTTTGCATAAAGAGATAAGAAAGAAAGCGATAGATAAAGGGATAACTATGAAGGCTTATCTAATTGAGCTTATCGAAAAAGGCAAAAGTATAGATGATAGTGAAAATATAGCGAAGGCGAATAAGGAAGAAGGTGCTGATGAGGATCGTGTTCCTGAAACTGTTAAGTTATAAAATATGATAAAAAAGGTTAAAGTAAATTTAAATATGAAAGATAGATTGCATATTGCATATTGCGATGATAAAAGGGGCGATAGATATGCTGGCAGCAATGAAAATAGTTACGATTGCAGTTATCGAAAAGGTCAAGGCGGTAAAAGAGGGCGAAGATATAGAAAGAGCGAAGAAGGCAGAAGGTATAGATGGTGGTGATGCTGTGGAAGAGGATTGTGTCTATGAAGTTGTCAGGTCAAAAATTCTATCATGCTCTAAAATTATATGTGTGGAGGCAGCTAAATGGCTCAATTAGTGAAAGGAACCAGTATTAAGAATGATGAAAATAAACCGCAAATGCATTGATAAAAAGTGTCCACTTATTGCCATTATATAGAAAGAGAACGTTTTTGTCACATAAAGTATATCCTTTTTGTTATAGGTGGTAAAAAGGTGAGGTTTTTATGAAAGTGGGTGTATATGCAAGGGTATCAACCGAGAAACAGGAAGAAAGTTTGGAGGAACAGGTCAGGATATTGGAGGAATTCTGCAAAAGGAACGACTACGAGATATACAATGTTTATTCAGAGACGGGCTCAGGGGCAAAGAGCGAGAGAGAGCAGTTCATGGAGCTTATGCGTGATGTTGAAGCGATAAAATTCGATGCGGTCGTTGTTCTTAAGCTTGATAGATTCTCGAGGAGCATGCTGGACCTGCTAACGAGCGTTGAGAAGTTAAAAGAGAACGGAGTTGATTTCATAAGTGTAAATGACCATATTGAGACGACTACGCCGCAGGGGAAGCTCATTTTCCATATAATGGGTGCTCTTGCCGAATTTGAACGGTCACTCATTTACGAGAGGACAAAAGTGGGGATAGAAAGGGCAAAGCGAGAAGGAAAAGTGTGCCACAGACCAAGGAAGAACATAAACCTCGACAGGGTTCTCGACAGATATAAAAAGGGCATTCCATTGACGGAAATTGCGGCTATCGAGCACGTGAGTTACGGCACTTTAAGGAACAGACTGCGTGAGGAGGGTATTAAACTGGAAATGAGGCTGAAGGATGAGTGATTGGTGATTTTCGGGCAGCCTAAAATTCAAAATTTCTGTTGTCGCTCTGCCTCCCTCATATTTGCGGTTTAAGCAAATTTTCTATTGCATAATGATATTTCCTATTACTTATGCTTTTTTCTTTCGTTTAGCGCAAATATAATTAATTTCCTCCATCCCATAAAGGATTAATTGTCCTAACGATTTCGTTCATGGCATTTTCGCAGTTTGTTTCTCCATTCATGAACTGTGCTGCATGCCAAATCACTTCATTGAGAATTTGGGTGACGACTTGTGTAACTACCAGAAATCCTGTGCGGTTTCCATCCTTGTCTGTCAATGTAGTAATGGACCGGTATGCGGGAAAAGAAGTTCCGTCTTTTTTGCGATGCTGTGTTTCACTTATCCACGAACCCTCTGTTTTTGCCTGATTCATACCATCCACGTATTCATCCGTCTGTTCCTCATTATGTAGATTCTCAACTTTCATTCCAATCATTTCTTCTGCGGAATAACCATGCATCCGGGCAAAGGCATTGTTCACGTACGTCATTGTCAGCTCCAAGTCACATATTGCTATACCGTCAATCGCCTGCTCAACGGCATAACTTAATTTTCTTATTTCCTCCTCTGCCTTCTTTATCTCTGTGAGGTCTTTAACCGTTCCAAGAATTTGCGTGGGCTTACCCGCAGCATCTCTTATGAATGAAGGGGTGTAGGTTATGGTAATCTCCTGACCATCCTTCCTGATTAGAGTATAAACCAGAGAGTTGGGGACTTCTCCCTTCATAGCAGTTCTCAGGGCAGCGCTGAGTTTTTTCGCATCTTCTGGTTTATGCATTCTTTCTGCCACTTCAACGGCATCTTTTCCGACCACTTCACTACTTTCATAGCCTGTCATTTTTTCCCATGCCGGGTTAACGCTGGTTATTTTACCATCTATGTCTATCAAAATTACCCCATCGCTCATGGCATTAACCGTATCCATTGCTGCCAGTTCCTTCTCCTTTTTCTCCAAACGCTTGAGTTCGGTGACGTCTTTAACAGTCTGAAAATAAACGAGGATATTCCCTTCAGTATCCTTTATCCTGGAGGGGCTCACGATAACGGGAAAGCGTTCACCGCTTTTTCTTTTGAATATCAGTTCAAAGTCGCTGAATTCTCCACTCGAAGTCTTTTGAATGGCTTTCTCGATATTTTCGTATTCCTCCTCCGGCCAGTACGGATGCGGGGGACCAGTTCCAATTAACTCTTCACGCGTGAAACCAGTCGTATGGCAAAGGGCTTTGTTGACGCCAACATGAACGCCGTGATTATCCGTTATGGAGAACCCATCTTTCATTGAAGCGATGAGCCTTTCTGCGAAATTTTTACTTCCCTTCAGCATCTCCACTGCCTTCTTGCGCTCAGTGATGTCCCGGAGCACACAATCGAATACAGCATAGTCACTTATCCTATCTCCCTTCTTTGTTTCCACCGCACTCCTTTCTTCTATCATTCTTATTTATCACCTTCCGGCAGAAGCAAAATCACCGAAGTGGAATTATGATAGCCACTAAAATTAACATCAAACGTTGCGGTATAAAAAGCATTCAGTCAAAAATAACTTCCGCTTGAAACTACGTTAAATCTCTCCTTTTCGCTTTTAGACGTTAATTCCTACCTCGCAGTCTGGAAAAGCTCTCTTATCCTCCGTCCAACCACCTCTATCTGCTCAGCTTTCTCCTTCTCTCTTTGCGCATTTATGAATTTCATCCCGCCTTCGCTTTCCTTACGCCATTCCTCTGCGAACTTACCGCTTATTATCTCCTCCCATATCTTCTTCATCTCCGCCTTTGTTGCCGCTGAGATTATCCTGCTGCCTCTCGTTCTGCCTCCGAACTCCGCGGTATTAGACACCATCTGCCACATGAATCCCATACCACCCTGCTGTATCAAATCAGTAATAAGCTTTAACTCGTGCAAACATTCGAAATAAGCTATCTCCGGCTGGTAGCCCTTTTCAACGAGCGTTTCAAATCCTGCTTTTATTAATTCCGCGACACCGCCGCAGAGAACGACCTGCTCACCGAATAAATCGCTTGTGGTTTCTTCGTGGAACGTGGTTTCAAGCACGCCCGGCTTAGTGAACTTCATCGCTTTTGCCATTGCTAACGCTATCGTTTTCGCATTGCCAGAGAAATCCTGCTCCACTGCAATCAATGCAGGAACGCCGAAACCCTCTTTGTAAAGCTGTCTTACCATATATCCTGGTCCTTTCGGTGCAACCATAATCAAATCAATGTTCTCTGGCGGTTTTATCCAGCCGAAGGTTATGTTAAATCCATGCGAGAAGCCCAGAACCTTACCTTCGCTGAGATATGGTTCTATACTCGCTTTATATACCTGCGATTGAACTTCGTCCGGCACGAGTATATGTATTATATCTGCTTTTTCGGCGGCATCTTCGATTGCAGAAACTTTCAACCCATCGGATTTCGCCTTCGACCAGCTCTTTCCGCCTTCTCTCAAGCCCACTACCACGTCTATCCCGGAATCGTGCAAATTCTGCGCCTGTGCAGACCCCTGGTTCCCGTATCCTATCACTGCTATCGTTTTGCCTGACAGCACACTCAAATCCGCATCCACATCATAATACAATTTCGCCATTTTTCGGTCATCTCCAATATTAAAATTATATTCTCTCTTTGGTTATTGTTCTGCTTTCGTTAATGTTCTTCTTTGATTAGAATAAGTAACTTTCATAATTAGTAATAGGACGTTACAGCAAACTCCCATAACGTTCGTAAGTATAACCGGGATAGAATCAATATGAATCCCGTATAGAATCCATAAGAGCATCCCCGTACCCATGAAAGACATCAAAAGATACGAAAGGTCATCAAGTTTCTTGGTTCTATAACCTTTCAACATCTGCGGAATAAAACTGCTTATGCAGATAAAACCCGCTGTCAAGCCCAGAATTGTCCAGAACATGGTTTGATATTGTTTGCATTTACTTAAAAGCTTTCTATTAAAATCCTGATACTTGTTTACCGCTGAGTCCACAGAGAACGCGGATAGTCAGGAAATTCATATAATAGACAGGATTAGCGGTATAGAGAGCATACTGAGAAGAGTGGTAATAAAAACAACAGAAGCGACTAAAGAAGCATCTCTTTCGTATTTGGCTGATAATATCATTGCCATAACGGCAGAAGGCATTGCTGCTTGAAGCACTATGATGTTTTTTACTAATCCGTCTATGGAAAATAGCTTGATTATCAAGACCGCAACTAAAAAACCGCCAAGAAGCCGGAATACAGAAGCGAGAACTGCTATTTTTGCATCGCTTATTTTTATTTCTGTCAGTTTATAGCCGAGAACGAGTAATGCTAATGGAATGGTAACCATCCCGATCATTTCTATTGGTGTGAATATTACTTCAGGGATTGGAATTTTTAAGAGATTGAATACTAAGCCAATCACCACTGCGTATAGTAACGGAACTTTGAATGCTTCTTGTAACTCGTTTTTGTGCTGCACGATATAAATGCCGAGGCTGAAGATAAACAAAGAGTTCATCATATCATAGACAACCGCTCGTGACAAGCCCTCCATGCCGAATGCGAATAATGCAACGGGATAGCCTAAATAACTCGTATTTCCAAAGACCATAGGTAAATATAACCCTTTTTTATCTGAATTTGTTAGTTTTAAGAGTAGGAAAACGAGAAGAGCCATAATGAGTATTATTGCTAATGCGGCGCCGGCTATTGTTGTGAAATCGGCTATGTTAATGTCACTGCTTGCAATGGACGAGAAGATTAAACACGGTCCTGCGATATAGACGATTACGTCAATCAGGGTTTGAATATCTAATTTTTTGATTCTTCCGATAGCATACCCGACCAGGATGATTGAGAATACAGGGATTACTGTTTGTAATATTACTTGCATAGCGAAAAAGAATGCGAAGGGTGATTAAAAACTTGTTGGTTTAAAAGTTTGTGGGATACAGTGGTGGGGAGGCGATATAATGTGCGAAGATTTATATGATGAAAAACCTTTCTTTATGTGGGGCTCTGCCCCACGACCCCGCAAGCCATGTAAGGGCTTATAAGAAAGCTTTACCAAAGAAAAATTATAAAATAAGAAAGAGGTGAAAAAGAAATGGTTAAGGAGGAACAACTTGTGGAGCGACTTGCTCCAAGAATAGAGGAGAGGATAAGATATAGAGTTGTGAGAAGCATCATTAACGCACTTGAGGAACAATTTTATCCGCCGGAGGAGATGTTTAGAGAGGAGTTTGTGAAGAGTGTGGAAGAGGCTGAGAAGGAGATAAAAGAAGGGAAAAGTAAACGCTATAGTTATGACGAATTCAAGAAAGAGTTTTTAGCTGAGGAATAAAACAAAATTGGAGATGTGATGAGCCTACCATACGACATAGAAATCGGTGATAAATTAAGGAAGAAACTGGAAAAGCTAGAAAAGAAAGATAAATCGGTTTATAACGCTATAAAAAAGAAAAAGTGTAATGAGAATAGTAGTGCTGAGATTAGGACACCGCCCGGAGCGTGATAAACGAATAACAACGCATGTCGGATTAGTAGGACGTGCATTAGGTGCGAAAGGCATGCTACTCGCTTCGGATGACAAGGGCATAGCGCGAAGTATAAAAGAAGTAACGAAGAGGTGGGGTGGCGACTTCTTTGTTCAAACAGGTGTGAAATGGCGCGAAGAGCTAAAGAAATGGAAGCAAGAAGGCGGAAAAGTATGTCATCTGACGATGTACGGTGAGAACATCCTTGACGTGATATACGAAATAAGAGAAGAAGCGAAAAAGGAAAAAGCTCGTATAATGGTCGTAGTAGGTGCTGAGAAGGTTCCTTATGATATTTTCGATGCTGCGAACTGGAACATTGCAGTAGGAAATCAACCGCATTCAGAAATAGCAGCTTTAGCTTTATTCCTCGATTATTTGCAAGAAGGCAAAGAACTAAAAACTAAATTCGAGCACGCAGAGATAGAAATAGTGCCAAAGAGAAAAGGTAAAGAGGTAAAAAAGAAGGTCAATGAAAAATGAAAATTGCAAAAATCAAACTTTAAAAAAGTTTGATTAAAATGCTTCGCTATTTTGCATTTTGATATTTGCATTCTGCATTGAGCGATACTGCTAACCCACTTCCACGCCTTCAGCCTCTCCACCTGACTTCCTCTTAGCAGGCAATCGCTTCAACTCCTCCGGCACTTTCACTCGCAGTATGTTCGTAGAACGAACGTGATAAACAGGGTCACCGGTCATCGGGTCGTGGTCCTCGGTGCGAATAATGCTACTGACTACTGTCTTAAACTTCAATACCGTGCCATCTTCCAGCTTATATTCATTCCAATCCTCGTTTTTCGTCTCAAAATCTACATCCATCGCTTCTATTTCCCTCCCATTTGGCAAACGCACTTTCAATTTCTTCACCTTTCTCTTTCTTTTAATTATTAAGGTATCAATGTACATTTATTAATAGCCCTTTAATAAAAAGTTCCCTTCACTCTTTTTCAAGTACCGTTATGTACCGGGTTAAACTTTTATGAACTCGGTATATGTGCTCTTCGAGGACGTGGAAATCGCGCTTACGAGAAAGCGAAAGAAAAGAAGAAGAACAAGATACGATAACCGCTTTTCCTCTGGTTTTAAGCACACGGTGTATCTCATCCAGAGCATCCTGGTATAGACGTTCCAGAAACAAGGAGCGGGATTCTGTAATAAAGTTGCTTGACCCGGATATTAAAGAAGACCTGCCATAAGGCACGTCTGTTACGACGGCATCAACGCTGTTATCCTTTAATGCGATTTTAGAAGCATCTCCTACGATTAAATCTCCTGTTAGTTCATAAAATCTCAAGTTCGCATTAGCCCCTTTCGCCATCTTCTCCTGCACGTCTATCCCCATTATCCTCGCCCCTATCATGCCTGCTTCCATTAATATCCCACCGGTGCCACAGAAAGGGTCAAGAAAAAGCTCTTTATTTTTTATGCCGCTGAGATTAACCAGCGCACGAGCAAATTTCGGCATTATAACGCCGGGCGAGAAAAAAGGTCTGAACCGTGGTTTCCTTTCCTCAAATTGCTTCTTATCCACCGAATGTAAGAGCAAACAGAAAAAGCATGTTTGTTCTGTGAACAGCAGCACAAACGTTTTAGATGGATTCGTCAGGTTCACTTTATAGCCTTTTCGTTTTATGATTTCTCCCGCTTTTTTCTCTAAACCACGTTCTAAAGAAGGCGGCTTCTTTCCCTTAACACGCACCGCAAATGTGTGCCATTGTTCCATAATATCGCATATCGCCGCATTTTTAACGACTGCCAGTATTTCACTTTCCTCTGGCTTGCTCATGCCTTTTATTTCGTATATCTGGTGCGTCATCCCTAATCGCTTTGATATAGTATCAAGACTTTCAGGTGAGAGTTGTGCATCAATCACCAATATCCCATCGGAGAACATTCTTTCCTCGTAATCAACACTTAACGCATCTAAACATGCTAAAACCTCTGCTTTCGGCAGTGTTCCATGCTCACCCGATAGCTCAAAAGCAAGTTGCATTTTAAACCTATTTCTTTTGGTTTTAGTAAATGTTTTTAAATGTGCCTTTCTTAAGTAAAACCATCAGGGAAATGGAGACGGGGAAGATGATGGAGAAGAAAATGAAGATGGAGATAGGAATTGAAGATCTCAGGCATGGAGCAGAGCTTTCGGAGAAGGGTTTAACGGGCGGTGTGATAATGGACGTAACGAGTGCAGAGCAGGCGATGGTGGCAATGGATGCAGGTGCTGTTGCCGTTATGGCGTTGCATGCAGTTCCTGCTGATATAAGAAAGGCAGGAGGCGTAGCAAGAATGGCAGACCCTGCGGTCATCTCTGAAATAATTGATGCTGTTAAGATACCGGTGATGGCGAAATGCCGTATTGGTCATTTTGTAGAAGCGGAGATACTGGAAGCGTTGGGTGTTGACATGGTGGATGAATCAGAGGTTCTAACACCTGTGGACACGCATCACGTGGACAAAAGAAGATTTACTGCGCCTTTCGTATGCGGTGCCCGCGATTTAGGAGAAGCATTGCGGAGAATAGAGGAAGGAGCGTGGATGATAAGGACGAAAGGCGAGGCGGGGACTGGAGACGTAAAGGAAGCTGTTCGACACATGAAATTAATTATGGGCGATATAAGGTCGCTAAAGGGCAAAAATGAAGAGGAGCTAAGAGACGTTGCAAAGGAGTTGAAAGTATCTTTTGAATTGGTGCATGAGACCGCGGAATTGCAGCGATTACCAGTGGTGAATTTCGCAGCAGGCGGAGTTGCGACACCTGCGGATGCCGCGCTTATGATGAAACTCGGAGCAGACGGTGTTTTTGTAGGCTCGGGGATTTTTAAGTCGGAAGAGCCAGAAAAAATGGCTTTTGCTATTGTGGACGCAGTGAACAACTATGATGACGCAGTGAAACTGGCAGAGATTTCTAAAGGATTGGGAACACCGATGAAAGGGATTGAAGTAAGTGCTCTGGCTGAAGAGGAGATGCTGCAGGTGCGAGGCTGGTAGATTTAAGGGTTTTCGTAACTTTCAAGAACGCATATCAATCCCAAATGTCCACATAAACCCATCTCTCGTAACCGCCATCCGTTCTCAGCGTGCCTATTTAAGGTCTTTTCTATTCTCTCTTTATCAATTTTCTTCTCGCCCTGTTCCTCTTCTATGGGGAAAAACTCCACTTTGTATCTATATCTTCTCATTCTTTTTCTTCTTCTTCAACTTCAGTTTATAGTAGCTCAAGGGATGAGCAACTTTTTCGCACATATCATCATTTCCAGCACAGTTCCCATAGGTGCGCATTGTCCCACAGGAAGGTGCAGTATAGCGAACACCTCCCATATCCCCTGCGATATGCTCCACCTGATACCTCGTTCGGTCTTCGTCAAAATCCGGTGAGTTCTTGTAAATCTCTATTATTTCGTTCTCATTTAGACCCATGTTCAACAAAAAAGCAGTAACGGCAAATCTCGCACTGTGTGGAACGTTTACACCTTCTTTTAAGTTGCTCAGAATGTAAGATATACAGGGCGGAAAACAGCTTGGGTCTTTCACGAGAAAGCCTGAGCCCGACTCAAAACCGGCATCACCGAACTTTTTCCGCTTTTCCTCTAACTCCTTTTTTATATCTACGGTATATCCGCTTATCGCTTCGCATATATCAGCGGGGATGTCCAACGGCAGGTCTTTCTTTATCCGTTCATATATCGCTTCCTGGATAATTCGAACAAATTCGCTCTTCCCAAGTTTCACATGCCCCTTCTCCAACCCACGGTTCACCAGTTTCCATCTTTTATCGCGAAGATTAGAAGTGAATCGCAAATAATCAACGAAAGCCATCTGAACCTGCATTTGCGCATGCTCATGCGGTAATCGAAGGAAATCCACTCGTATGCCAAACTCCTCGGACATCTCGTAAATAATATCCGAGCTCGAACCAGTGCTGGCTAATAGTTCTTCATGTGCCGCTTTAGCCTCTGATAGCGCATATCTCCGGACAAGGTACTCGTCACCGATGCAAGACACAAGAATACGTGCAAAAGGATAAGATAATAATTCCATCTCTGCCTGCGCATTGCTGATTATAACAGGCTTTCGGACCACTCCATTTTTTATCGCCTCTATTATCCTCTCTTTTCCTCTCAACCTCGCGCGTTCAAAAACAGCAGAGCTTATCAAATCATCCAGCGTGACTCCAGACTCTTCTACGTATCTCGATGCCGCAGAGAGAAAAGGATAAGAGCATATACGTGTCCCCTCTTTTACTACTTCCTCCATCGTTTCAAGACGAGCCGCTGCTACTGCCTTTACTCAGACTCTATTCTTGGTGCGAGCAAATAACTGACTTTCCCCTTGCCGTCTGCGACTTCAAATTCTATTTGCAGCGGATAATCCTTACCAAGGTTGAGCGTTATACTTTCCGCATGGCTCATACCCTTGCTCATTGCCGAGATGTAGTCCAGCGAGTATAAAGAATGAAGCGTTCCTGGTGTCAGATGTATTAATTGCTCCTTTCTCAAACTTAGCCTCAGTTTATCCATCTCGCCTTCCGCCTCCATATAGAACACTTCTCCATCTACTCCAAGCACTATGTGGTCGCCTATCTTCTCCGCAGCGCGTATTGTTCTTCTGAACTCTTCCGTTTCGATGGTTACCTGCACGGGAAATTCAAGCTCCGGGACCTTCGGCTCCTTTCTCAGCGAAGAGGGGTCAAGCAAGGAAATGGTATAGGCGAGACTGCCCATCCTTGTAAACAATTTTTGAGCGTGCTCGTCCAGTTCCAACTCAACCTCTTTCCTTCCTCCTATTCCGAGGATTCCAAGCAACTTCACGAAATCCATGCCTATTTCAGTCTCTGCCTTTGATTCACTCGTGTCTTCAGCACCTGATTCCGCTTCCTTCTCCTTCGCTGCAAACCGAAATTCGTCAAAAACATCGCTTTGCAACTCAAAAGAAATCATTGCCACATTCGCAGGGTCAACAGCCCGGAGTTTCAAACCATCCTCTGCTATTTTTATCTTTCCTTCATCCACTATTGCTGTAATCGTCTCTATGCATTCTCTCAGCACGCTTACATCTATTTTAGCCTCAAACATTTCTCTTATTTCCTCCTATCACGTTATAACATTAAGATAGAATATGATATATTTAAACTATTTGGTGCGATGTAATGGAACACAAAATAAAAATGGAAGAGCGAGGTATGAGCAAAGAGGCGGTAGAATCGCTACTTCAGGAGAAGAAACGGAAGGATTTAGCGTATGAAAAAATTTTGAGTTCGATGTGCACGTATCCACATGAAATAGCGGCGTATGCATATAAGATGTTTTTGGAATCGAATTTAGGTGATTCGGGGCTATTCCAGGGGACAAAGGAGATGGAAGACGAAGTGATACGAATGATAGGCGCGCTGCTGGGCAATGAAAACGCTTTCGGATATATCGCCACAGGCGGAACAGAATCGAATATACAGGCGATAAGGGCGATAAGGAACAGGAAAAGGAGGGAAGGACTGAGCGAGATGAACATAATCGTGCCGGAAACAGCGCATTTCTCGTTTGACAAAATCGCTGATATTTTGTGCATAGAAGTGCGGAAAGCGGCTCTGGACGAGCAGTTGAGAGTGGACGTGAATTCGGTGGAAGAATTGATAGATGATAAAACGATAGGCGTGGTGGGAATAGCGGGTACGACGGAATTTGGGCAGATAGACCCGATAAAGGAGCTTTCGGTTATTGCGAAGGAAAAGGGCATTTTCTTACTTGTTGATGCCGCTTTTGGCGGTTTCGTGATTCCGTTTTTAGAGGAGAGATACGAGTTCGACTTCTCGCTTGAAGGCGTATCCTCTATTTCAATAGACCCGCATAAGATGGGGATGAGCACGATTCCCGCAGGATGTATATTGTTCCGTGATGAGTCGTATTTAGACGAGTTGGCAGTGCCTACACCTTATCTGACGACTAAGGGGCAGTTCTCGTTGATAGGGACGAGAAGCGGAGCATCTGCCGCGGCTACTTACGCGGTTCTCAAATATCTTGGCAGAGAAGGACTAAAGGAAATTGTAGGTGAATGCATGAGGTTAACGAGGATGTTAGTGCGGGGTGCGAAGGCGATAGGCGTTTCTCCTGTGATAGAGCCAGTTATGAACGTGGTAACGTTGAGTTTTCCGGCGGCAGAGGTGGAAAGGGTAGCGAATGCGTTGGAAGAAAGAGGATGGCGAGTTTCTATTACAAGAGTTCCAAAGGCGCTTCGATTGGTGATAATGCCGCATGTGAAGGAAGAAACGGTGAAGTTGTTTTTGGAAGATTTGGCGGATGTGGTGTAGAGGCGGTGTTGTAATTACTCAATATCCTGTGGTAGGAATCCGAAATCCTACACAAATCCAAATGACAAAAATTACAAATTCAAAATTTATTTATATGCTATTTTGCATATTTTTATTATACATAATACAAAAATAGGGAAGCAGCATGATCCGCATTACGCAGCTTGTTCACAGAGAAGGAACCGTTAGTGAAGCGCTAAAGCACAGAAAAAAGCCGCCACATCAGGTTCCAAGCGGATTAATAGCATTTGCTGAAACTCGCAGACCCGTGGTTTTCTGGAACATCACGAACAAATGCAACTTAGCGTGTGCGCATTGCTACATTAATGCTG
>JAUVZJ010000018.1 GCA_030602585.1 Candidatus Methanophagales archaeon
TTGGGATTTCTCATAGCATCTCCATCGCCTCTTTCGCCGAAATACCCTCATGCACTACCTTGCTTATTGCTACTGTCATAACAGTCGGGTTCTTATGCTGAAACACATTTCTACCCATTGACACACCGGAGGCACCAGCGGCAATCGCATCTTCCACCATCTTCAGCACTTCCGCATCCGTATTCGCCTTTGGACCACCCGCTATTATCACCGGCACGGGACAACTACTTATTACGTCCTTGAAGGAGTCTTGGTTGCCAGTATAATTTGTTTTTATAATATCAGCGCCAAGTTCTGCACCCACACGTGCTACATGCTTCACCAATTCCGGGTCGTGCTCACTTTTCACTTTTTTACCACGAGGATACATCATCGCCAAAAGAGGCATGCCCCAGTCCTCACATACCATTGCAGTCGCTCCGAGCGCCTCAAGCATCTCTGCCTCGTTCTCCGCACCCACATTCACGTGCAGTGACACCGCATCAGCACCTAATCTTACCGCTTCTTCTACCGTAGCGACTATAACTTTGTTTAACGGGTCGGGTCCTAACGAGGTACTCGCAGATAGGTGGATTATTAGCCCTATATCCTTACCATATCCCCGGTGTCCAGCTATTACAATGCCCTTATGCAGGAGAACAGCATTTGCACCTCCTTCCGCTACCGCATTCACTGCTATCTTCATGTCTGTCAACCCGTATATCGGACCTGCCGTCACACCATGGTCCATAGGGACAATAACACTTCTCCCGCTCTTACGGTCCACGATTCTTTCCATCCTTATTCTCTTCCCTATGCCCATCCTTTCCATCCTTTCCCTTATACTTGTCATTTCCTTCGCTCTCCCTCTTTCTTTCCTATCTCTTTATCCTTCTTTTTATATATAACGACACTTATTTCTCAATTTGCATTTCTCCTCATACCAATCTCAAACTCTCCAAATTCATAGGCGCTACCGTCTCTATATTAAACTTCTTGTGTATTCCACTTGCTAATGCCATACATTTGTTATTCTCTCCATGCATGCATATCACCTTGGACGGCAGAGGTCGTATCCGCCTCACGTATTCAATCAATTGATTGCGGTCCGAATGCCCGGAAAAACCATCTATTGTCTTTATCTCCATCTCCATTTTTATATTCTCCATCCTGCCCTCATTTGAAAACTGTATCTCATTCCAGCCTTTCTGTATCCTCCTTCCCAGTGTCCCTTCCGCCTGGTATCCAACAAAGATAAGCGTGTTCTCTTCATCTCTTGCAAGCCTTTTCAGGTATTCAAGCACAGGACCGCCGTTTAGCATGCCAGAGGTAGAAAGTATGATGGACGGTTCCTTCTCCTCCATAACCTCCTTCCTTTTTTCTGCATCGTCCACCTGCACAAAAACATCGGATAAGAAAGGATTCTCACCCTGAAATATGGAATTCTTTAGATTCTTGTTGAGATACTCAGGATATGCAGTATGCACGGCGGTCGCTTCCCATATCATGCCATCTAAATACACAGGCACTTCCAGTTGCATACCCTCCAGTGCTATCATTACCTCCTGCGAACGACCAACCGCAAAAGCAGGTATTATCACTTTACCGCCCTTTTTTATCGTCCTTTCTATCTCATCCTTTAAATTCTTCTCCGCCTCTTGCCTCGACGGCTGTAGGTCATTCATACCACCGTATGTAGATTCTATGACCAGCGCTTCGAGCCTTGTGAAACCATTGAAGGCAGGGTCGAAAAGAAAAGTTCGCTCATACTTTATGTCCCCGGTAAATGCAATATTATAAAGCCCGTTACCTGCATGGAAATACGCAATCGAAGAGCCCAGTATGTGCCCTGCATTGTAAAAAGTGAGTTTCACGTCAGGTGATATGTCTGTTACATCCCCGTACTTCAACGGAATCGTATGTCTTATCGCATCCCTTATTAAGGATGATTTATACGGTATCTTCTTCCCCTCTCTTGCTGATACCTCTATATAGTCAAGCAGCAGGAGCGACATAAGGTCTCTCGTTGGCTGTGTCGTGTATATGGGTCCGTCATATTCATACATGAACAAAAGGGGCACTAAGCCGGAGTGGTCAAGATGCGCATGCGTTATCACCACCGCATCTATATTACTTATCGGTGACACTTCAGGAGCATACAGATAAGGTGTTCCTTCTGAGCCCACACTTACGCCACAATCTATTAAAATCCTCGTCTCCGGCGTAGAAAGCATAAATGCATTTCTCCCTACCTCTCTGCATCCCCCTAAGGTCGTTATACGCAGCCATTCATCCTCTATTAACTTATCCCTATATATCCTCCTTCCTACTTTCTTCAAAAAATCCTTCCTGAATTCGCTCTCTTCCCTTAGATACCTCCGTATGCTTTTTATTATTGAAGATTGTATAGGTGGTGCTCTGATAACGTTAGGTCGCCACCCTATCACCTTTGCGACTTCTCTAAGTGTCGCTCCATGAGTGCCTATCACCAATCCCGGCTTTTCTGCTTCTATTATCACCTCTGCCTTGTCCATATCAAAGTAAATATCTTTTATTCCGCCTTCATCAGGTATAATATCATAAATAACATTAGAAGCCTTTTCCGGCTCCATCAGTATATTGCTACTTGGTCTAACCGAAATCCTCTTCTTCAGCTCCCTCGCTAATGTTCTAACCATAGCGCCATCGTCAACGAATCTCTGCGTGTCCTCCGTGTATATAACGAGTTCTGGTCCTTCAAATTCCACTCCGGTAATGCTCACACCAGCCGGTAATAACTCTACTATTCGCCTCTTTAATTCTAAAAGCATTTCTTCTGCTGGCATTGTCTACCCCAAATCCTATCCTTAATCGTTTTATTTATCCGCCTGCCGCCTTCATTTATCTTAGCTATACGTTACAGCTACAATCCTTAACTTGATCCTCATAGCTTCACAAGTGCTCTGCTCTACTTTTTGCTCCTCTCCCTTCCATAATTCCTAACAAACATCCGAACAAAACTTCAATTGAAAGAATCTCTTAATTTTTTTATCCTTTCTCCACTTAACTCCCCATACTTCTTCTTCGTTATCACCACCACTTCTATATCCTCACCCGAGGCACTGTCCCTCCTCATCGCGGAATGCAATGCCTGTATCGCAAGCGTTATCCCTTTTTCCAGCGATATATCTTTTGAATACCTGTCCTCAAGCACACCGTATGCAATAGGAGAACCTGAGCCAGTGGCTGCGATTTCCTTCTCTTCGGTATTGCCTCCAAAGGGGTCTATCGAAAATATATGTGCCCCGCTCCTGTCTATGCCTCCTACCAGGAGTTGCACAATATACGGGTAGAACCGCTGACCGTTCAGCACGTTAGACAACAGCGTTGCCATTGCTCTTACAGTCATCGTCTCTTCTCTTCTTATCTTATAAAGTCTCGATTCCACCGACATTATTCTAACCAGTGCCTGCGCATCCCCCACAATCCCCGCTGTTGTCATACCTACGCGGTCGCTCACCTGGTATATCTTCCTCGCTGCTTTAGAAGCAATAAAAGAACCCATTGTCGCCCTCTTCTCGCTCACCAGCACTACGCTGTCATCACATATCAAACCAACGGTTGTCGTTCCCTTCTTTATTTGATCCATTATTTCCATTTCTTATATTCCTCCATGTGTTGTTGTCAGCTTCACATGTTTTACGCCTTTCAAACTCATTATCATTTCCGCCAACTCCTTTATCTTCTTCGCTTCGCCTTTCATCACCACTATCTCAAAACAATTCTCTTCGTCTAAATGAATATGTGTTGACGTTTTTATCATGCTTATAAAATGATGTTGCACTTCTGTTAGCTCATCGCCTAATCCCCTCTGGCTGTGGTCGTAGATATAGGTTATGGTTCCTATCTCCTCACCAGATTCACGCTCCATCCATTCATACTCTACTATATAGGCTCGGATCGCATCTCTTATCCCTTCTGACCTCGATGAATACCCCCTCCCGCCTATTATCATGTCAAACTTATTCAATAGATTAGAAGGTAAAGATACCCCTATCCGAGTCAATCCACGCTCTTCTTCCATTTTATTCCCCCGTTGACTTCGATATATGTTTTATTATCTCTTCAGCTTTACAAAAGGCATTTAAATTATGCTTTTTTATACGAATGACCTTCGAGTTAAAGCCCCTTTCCCTGAGTTCCCGCTCCAACTCCCTTTCATCAAAATCCTGATCATATCCTATTGCTATTATGTCAGGTTTTATACTATATAAAGGTTCATACATATCTTTTTCGCTACCCAACATCGCTTTATCTACCACTTTCAAAGCTGAGACCATCTTCAACCTCTGCTCCTCCGGTATAATCGGCATTCTTTTTCTCTTCTTCACGTTTACATCCCTTCCAACGATGACAAAAAGCTCATCACCCAGCTTCTTCGCTTCTTCCAGATAAAGTAAATGCCCGGGATGGAGTATTTCAAATGTTCCAGTTGCTAAAACCCTTACCATTTTCCTCATACCTCCAAAACCCTCTCCACTATTTCCAGCTCTCTCTCTTCTCCTTTTGAATTATAACACCTCCAACTATCCTCCGCAAAAGGGTAAAAAGTGATGATATGACATTTTCCCGTTTTGGAAAACATCAACAAATCCTGTTCTGAAGGTCTCATATCTGCTGGGTGGGGATGGCTATGAACAGACCCCACGTAGCCAAGACCCACTGGCATCATATCCATTCGTATAATTGCATTTTCATCGGATGAAATCGTGCCAGGGAGGAAAAAAACATCGGTTATGAGATCTTCATCGGCGCACAGCATCCCGATGAATTCCATTGGATGATTAGATTTGCTCACTTCCAGGATGAAATCCAGAGTATCCTTTGCTATTCCCGCGATTTTTCTTCCCTTACGCATCTTTTCACTCTTCACTCGCTAAAAAGCTAAAACATCCTTCGGTTTTTACTTCTTCCGTCATAGGTAAAGTTCCAAATTTCGCTCTTAATAACAAATCCGCCACCTCGTAATTTAACACCCTTGCTATTCCTACGATGGAGGTTGTAGGTCTTGGATTTACGTCCACCACGTATGCCTGTCCATCTTCACCCAATACGAAATCTATTCCCACATATCCTTCGCAGTGAAGCATGGTTACCACCTTCTTACTTATGCGCATTATCTCTCTCTCAGCATCTCGTCCTATAAAATAAGGAACAAATCCACCTTCATATCTCAGCTTTTCCCCCTCCTTCCTTATAAATTGCTTGTTTATCGTCAGCGGCAGAACAGAAGAATTCCCAACAACTACACTGCTGCTTATGTCATCCCCTTTTATAAATTCTGTTACAATATAATCGGGACTATTGTAAAAAAAAAATCTTCATGATTTTCCTTCCCATTCAGTATAAAAACGTTTTCCGATGCACAGCCGTATCGTGGCTTCTTCACATATCCTTGCTCTCCATCTTTCCTCATTTCTTCCCCGGAGAACACAATCCTCGGCACAGCTATTCCATTTTCGCTTAAAATTTTTGTTGTCCGCATCTTATCAGCGCATATTTTTACGGAATCCGAAGGACAGCCCAAATTAACGGTATTTGATTCTACGAGCTCCGTAAGATTGCATAACCTATCATCAGGGGCAATAACGATGCCAGCATCGCTTTCCTTTGATAGCCTATCCACCGCCGTCTCAAAATCATTTTCAGCCACCGGATAGACAACTTCATGCTCCAACCTCTCAAATCCACTTTTTAGCGTTGTGAGCATCGCTTTCCCTTCTCTTAATAAAGCTATACTATTCCCCTCGCCACCGCCCACTGCATACTCCGCTACCATTATCCTCATTTTATTTTATCTCTTCACTGGCACTGGCGCAAGTGTTTTCCCGTGCTCAACGAGCTTTGCTAACGCAAGGAGTATATTTACGAAATAGTCATTATGCAGGGATTTACCTAAATCTTTCTCCCAGCTCTTCTTAATCGCATTAAATCTTTTCTCCGTCGCTTCCGATATTTTACCAATGCTGGAAGAATAAACGACCCCTTCTGCCATGCCTGCTTTTTTCACTTCTTCCTTTCCCTCTCTTCGCAATCCTGTAATTGGATAGCCCATTGCACTTATCGCTCTCGTCACTGACGATATCTTTATTGGCACTCCCCTTATCTTGTTCTCCTCCTCCAGAATATCCTCTACCGTTATCGTCCCTTTCTCTATCCCTTCACGGTATTTCTGTAGCCAGCCCGGTCCCCTCCCTCTATCTTCAATGGGCTTTTCCACCTTCTTTTTCTCCTCTCTCACTCCTGCTCCTGCTTCTACTTCTTCTCTTTGCTCTCTCCTCAATTCTGTAATTGGATAGCCCAATGTATTTATCGCTCTCGTCACCGTTGACAGCTTTATTGGCACCGCTCTTATCTTGTTCTCCTCCTCCAGGATATCCTCTACCGTTATCGTCCCTTTCTCTATCCTTTCACGGTATTTCTGTAGCCAGCCCGGTCCTCTCTCTATTCTTTCGGGCTCTTCTCTCTTTTCAACCAGTTTCTTCCCTTCTTCCTCCTCTTCCACTCCTGCTTCTACTTTCTTCCCTCTTCGCAATTCTGTAATTGGATAGCCCAATGTATTTATCGCTCTCGTCACCGTTGACAGCTTTATTGGCACCGCTCTTATCTTGTTCTCCTCCTCCAGGATGTCCTCTACCGTTATCGTTCCTTTCTCTATCCCTTCACGGTATTTCTGTAGCCAGCCCGGTCCCATCACTCTCTCTTCAGGTTCTTCACTCTTTTCAACCGGTTCCTTCCCTTCTTCCCTCTCTTCCACTTCTGCTTTTGTTTCTTCTACTTCAGCCTTCTTCTCTCTCCTCAATCCTGTAATTGGATAGCCCATTGCACTTATCGCTCTCGTCACTGACGATATCTTTATTGGCTTCTCTCTCGTTTTATTCTCCTCCTCCAGGATGTCCTCTACCGTTATCGTCCCTTTCTCTATCCTTTCCTCGTATTTCAGTATCCAATCTGGTGCTCTCTCTATCCTTCCCATCTCATCTCCATCCCAATGTTTTTCTCATCATCACACTAAATAAAATATTTATGTATTATATGTAATTAAAAGAAAGCGTAAAAAAATAAGGAAGGAGGTGATTTCAAATTCCCTGCGGAAAGAAGAGAAAACTGGCAAAGATGCGGAAGCACAAGTTGAAGAAGAGGCGGAAGAAGATGAGATATAAGAAGTGAGTTTGTAAGCTGCTGTTGCATGATTTCTATCCTATCTATCTTATCTTTTATATTCTTTCTCGCTTTTTATTTTTCTCACGTCGTACTCATCGTATATACTTCCTACTATCTCCTCCAAAAGGTCCTCCAGGCTAACCAACCCCTTTGTTCTTCCTCCCTCGTCCACTGCAATAGCGATGTGAAATTTACCCTTCCGAAATTCCTTAAGAAGGTCATCCACTCTTTTTGTTTCCGGTACAAAATAAGGCGTTTTCATCAGTTCTTTTAGCGAAATATTTCTTTTATTTGCTTTTATCAGCAAATCCTTCGCATATAATATACCCACGATATTATCCTTATTACCTTCGAATACCGGGATTCTTGAGTATCCGTGCCTTTTTATTAGTTCCACCGCGGAATCCACACTTTGATTAGCTTTTAGGCAAACCATATCCTCCTTTGGTGTCATCACGCTCTTTACCACGGTATAATCAAGCTTGAGCACGCCTACCATCATCTCTTTTTCATCCTCTTCAATTGCTCCATCTTCTTCTCCTATGTCCAGCATTGTCTTTACCTCCTCCTCGGAAAGCAGCATTCTCTGCTGCATCTTCAGACCTGAAATCTTCTCAAAAGCGTTTGTAAGCATGGAACTGATTTTTATAACGGGACGCAATATAAAAGTCAAAATCTCCAGCGGCTTGGAAACGATAATAGAAATCCGCTCGGCGTGGTGCAATGCAAATGTCTTGGGTATGATTTCGCAAAAGGTGAGGATTAGAAAAGTCATCACACCTATCGCAATGCCTACGCCATAACCGCCGAAATAGTCCATGGCGATAGAAGTAGCTATTGCGGACGCTGCTATGTTTACTATATTGTTCCCGATAAGCACGGTTGTGAGCAAAGCACCCGGCTCATTTACCAGTCTCTGGACCGTTTCAGCTCCTTTCACACCCCGTTTTAGCAAAGACCTGGCTTTTATCCTCCCTATCCCAATCAGGGCGGTCTCAGAGCCAGAGAAGAATCCAGACAGAAGTAGTAACACAAATAGAACTACAAATTTTACGATGAGCCACGACACCTCGTTATTGTCCCCTCCACTTATATTTATGTTATAACTATTTATAAATTTATCGCAGGCATAAATAAAAAAGAGGAAAAGGAGAAAAAGAGAGTGAAAAGAAGGGCAAAGGTGGAGGAGTGAGATGAAGTATGAAGGAGCTAACAGAGGTAAGAGCGTTAAAAGAAGGTAAATATGTTGTTATGGATGAGGAACCGTGCACGATAATAAGCATGACAACTTCAAAGCCTGGAAAGCATGGAGCGGCGAAAGCGAGGCTGGAAGGTTTTGGTGTCTTTGATTCGCAAAAAAGAACGGCGATTCAGCCGGTTACTGCGAAGATGTATGTGCCAATAATAGAGCGGAGGAGTGGTCAGGTGCTCTCTGTTCTGGAGGATACAGCGCAAGTTATGGACCTGGAAGACTATTCAACCATAGAAATTAAAATACCAGCGGAATTGAGGGATAAGGGGAGGATTGAACCCGGTAAGGAGATACCTTTTTTACATTATGATGGAAAATATAAGATAGATATAAAATGAAAGAGGGTATAAGAAATGGCTGAGAAGAAGTTAATAGGAAAAATTACGCATTATTTCTCGAAGATAGGCGTTGCAGTGATAGAGCTGAGTGATGATATAAAGGCGGGGGATAAGATAAGAATAGAAGGTGCAACGACCTCATTTGAGCAGGTTGTAGGATCAATGGAGATAGAGAACGAAAAGGTGGAAACTGCTACTGTTGGGCAGTCAATCGGGCTGAAGGTGGATGATAGGGTAAGACTACAGGATAGTGTTTACAAAATAATGGAAGTGGAATAGAGAGATAAGGCGTTAAATTCCAAGAAGTGGATGGGATGAAAGCGAAAGAAAGCGAGGGGATAAAAGTACGGGATATAATGGTAGAAGATGTCGCTTACGTTAGCGTGCCGGGAACGAGAGAGGAGTTTATGGAGATATGCAGGGAAAAATGCATCTCCGGAGTTCCGATTGTTAAAGAAGGAAAAGTAGTGGGCGTAGTTACGAGACAGGATTTGCTGAGAAATCCAGATGAGGAACAAATAGCGTTGCTGATGAGCAGGAATCCGATTACAATCAGTCCTGAAGCGAGCATTGCAGAAGCGGCGAGAATTATCCTTTCGCAAAAAATACGCCGTTTGCCCGTGGTGGAGGGAGATAAGCTCGTGGGGATAATAACAGTTGCTAATTTCGTTAGAGAAATAGCGAAGATGGACTATAAGGAGCCCATAGGCGGTTACATAGGGGATAAGACCATAGCTACATGGGATGAGATGCCTTTATCAGTTGTAGGTCGAATAATGGAGCTTGCGGAGGTAAAAGCAGTTCCAGTGCTAAATTTGGAGATTGAACTGGTTGGATTGATAACAGACCGGGATTTGATAAATGCTATGGTAATAGAAGATGGAATGGAGCATTCAAGCTTATCTTTGGGCTCTGACGGTGATGAATGGACATGGGAGGGGATGAGAGATACGCTGAGGCTGTATTATAGTGTATCGAGGATAAAATTGCCGGATAAGCTTGTAGGGGATGTAATGATAAAAGAAGTGGTTACAGCGACTCGTAATAGTGAGGTGGGTGAATGTGCAAGGAAGATGAGCGAAAACAGGTTCGACCAGCTTCCTGTTACCTCAGCAAGAGGGAAATTGACAGGCATACTCCTCGATAGAGACCTTCTGAGGGTATTTCGATAAGGAGGGATAAGGGAAAAAATGAATTTTTTTAGTGGGATTTTTAAGCAGAGAAGAACCCGGTATGAGATGAACGAGGATGAGAAATTTTATTTGATGAGTTGTTCCGACTTATTGGGAGAAATAATGTCAGTTATAGACGGCATAGTAGCCATGCATGACTTCTTCTGGGAAAAAATCGCAGAAAGCAAATATGAAAAAGTGATGCAAAAGTGCGGAAATGCTACGAAGACCACACTTAGCGAAGCGGAATATATTAAAGCGCCGGAGCGTTTTAAAGAGATGCATGAGCATCTTATAAAGGGGCTTAGGTATTTTGAAGATTCTTATAATGAATCCCTGGTTTATTTAACGGACCGTCAGAGGGAGCATGTAGCTAAAGCGATAGAATTAGCGCTGTTAGGGAGTGCAGAGCTCAGGGATGGGAACAAGCAATGGGAGAAGATAAAGAACGAGGCGAAGATAGAGAAGTAGTCAATGCAAAATGCAAAGTGAAAAATGAGAAATGACGAGTGCGGGTAATAGTAAAGAAGTGAAGAAAGATGAAATAGCAGAGCTTGCTCGTAGAAGGGGCTTCTTATGGCAGGCTTTTGAAATATACGGCGGTGCAGCGGGCTTCTATGATTACGGTCCTTTAGGCGCGCGGTTAAAAAGGCGAATAGAAGAGGAATGGCGGGATTTTTACATGCGCGAGGGCTTTTATGAGATAGAGACGACGAACATTGCACCAAGGGAAATATTTGAGTCGTCAGGACACCTGAAAAGCTTTGCAGACCAGGCAGTGGTGTGTAAGCACTGCAAGAGTTTTTTTCGTGTAGCGGAAGGTGTAAATGTAAGTGAGAAATGCCCGGAATGTGGCGGCGAGCTTGAAGCGGCAGGCGAGTTTAACCTGATGTTTCAGACGAGAATAGGTGTGCCTAAGGGAGACAGTGATGAAAGAAAGAAAAGCGAAGGTTATCTGAGACCTGAGACGGCGCAGGGCATCTTCCTCAATTTTCAACGATTGCTGAGATTCAACCGTGATAAACTGCCTTTTGGGGTAATACAAATAGGGAAGGCATACAGGAACGAGATTTCACCAAGGAAAAGCCTTATCCGGTTACGTGAGTTCACGATGGCCGAAGCGGAGGTCTTCGTGGACCCGAGGGAGAAGAACAACCATCCGAGATTTGAGGATGTGAAGGATAGGATGCTAAGGCTTGTTTCTGGTGAAGGAGAAGGAGGAGAAGAAGAGGAAAAGAGTCTGGGGGAAGCAGTTAGAAGCGGGATAATTGCAAATGAGTATCTGGGCTATCACATAGCGAAGGTGGATGAGTTCTTAGAGCGGATAGGAATCCCTCGTGCTAAAGTAAGGTTCAGGCAGCATCTTCGGGAGGAGATGGCGCATTATGCGATAGATTGCTGGGATGCCGAGTTCCTTAGCGAAAGATATGGGTGGATGGAGATAGTGGGAGTAGCGGATAGGGGGGATTATGACCTTTCAGCGCATGCATCGTTTTCGAATGCAGATATGAGTGTGCATGCTCAGAGCGACGCTCAAGGCGAAGCAGAGCCGGTGAAGATAATACCGCATGTGATTGAGCCTTCTTATGGAATAGACCGGATAATATATGCGTTGCTGGAGAGTTCTATTTATGAAGAGCAAGTGGGGAAAGAAAAACGAAAAGTGCTGAGGTTAAAAAACGGGATAGCACCGATAAAAGCGGCTGTGTTTCCCTTGCTCAATCGCGATGAGTTGAAGATAAAGGCGAGGGAAGTGTTTCAGAAGCTAAGGGAGGCATCAATATACGTTGAATATGATGATTCAGGCAGTATTGGCAGGAGGTATCGTCGGCAGGATGAGATAGGCACGCCATATTGCATCACCATAGATTACGAAACGTTGGAAGACGATACGGTGACGATAAGGGAAAGGGACACGATGAAGCAGGTTCGTGTTCCGATAGCGGAAGTAAAAGACGTGTTGGTAAAAAGGGAATAGGCAATCCGGTGGCATCGCTTCAGACTCCTATTGGCTATATACTTCTTGCTACGTTTGCAAAAAAGAATCGGGCTATCGGATGGTGCAGAGTAAAAAGAGAAATCTTTAAGTGCGATTGCCAAGAACATTAAGGACGGCTTATGGTTTACGAGAAATTCAGGAAAGAGGTAGAACGGATACTGGAAGAAAAAGCGAAACCTGTTACATGGAACGAGATAAAGGAGAGTTCAACGAAACTAAAACAGAAAGCGCCGTATCATGTGTACGTGCAGAAGTTACAGGGTGACATCGGTCTGGTGCGGTTCAAACGAGAAAGAAAAACTGTCTGGGCGCTGAGAAAATGGTTTGAAGAGGGTAAGTTCAAGGAACTCTTGCCCGAGAAGATGCGGTTTACGATTTTGTCTGCTAAAAAAGACCATGCGATTGCTGCAAATGAATACCGGGAACTGAAAAAGATATATCCTTTGAAAACCGGGTTACATAGATGGGATGTGATAGAAACGGAAGTAGAGGCGTTCTTCCCCGAAGAGGACAAAAGACCGGAGAGTATAAGGATAAAAGGCGGAGGAATAGAAGATGCGCGGAGGATAGAGGATGAAGAAGCGCGGATAAGAATTGCGGAAAAAATATCGGAGAGTGGTGAATTTCTGCATACCGATGCCTGGAAAGGGAAGACGCTGGGTGTGACAAAGCCGAGATTCCGCTGCTTTTACTTCTACGATAGCAAATGTCAGTTCTTTTGTGACCAGAGCGTTTGCGTGGGGCATGATATGGACGTGGAAGAACAAGGCGAAAGCGTAGAAATAAAAGGCGATAAGGTTTTTTTCGTTTTAGAAGCGGTAGAACGAGAAGGTGGTGAGTTTATATGGGAAAAGAAGCACGTTGAATGGCGTATAAAGTCAGTGATTTCGCTGACCGATCCGAGGCAGCGGAGGTTATTGTGAAACCTTTCTTTAAAAAAGAAAGCTTTACCAACAAACTTTCTTTCCCAAAGAAAGTTTGATCAAAGAAATGCATATTTATTTGCATTCTGTATTTTGCAATTCGTGGCTCTGCCCACGTCCCCGAAAACCCTGAAAAGGTTTAGCGAATCATATCCATCATGCGAGTACTTTGTATGCACGTGCAGGTCGAGGGTTAGGGTCATGGTTAGAGGCGCCATAGGTAATTGTAAACCTTTTCTTAAAAAGAAAAGCAGTACCAAAAGAATCTATTTTTGTCAAAGTTGAAAAATAAAAATAGAAAAGGGGAATTCCCCTTTTACTCGTCTATTTTATTCCAATCTGATTGTCTGGTTCCAATCATAATATTTTTATCCATTTGCATCGCTGAATTGAAAGATTCAAGCGAAAGTTATTTTATATTGGCCGAAAGCTTTTTATACAGCAACGTTTAATATTTTCTATATAGGAAACGCAAATGATACATATACGAAAAATTATTTGGCAATATATGGTGTTTGGAGTGGTAGTAAATGGCGAATTATGTAGCTAAGATAAGAATAGTAGATCCAGATGTTGTAGATAGAGTGCAGGTAGATAAGAAGAATACAAAAAATGATGCAACTGTGAAACGATGGGACCTCGGAAACTATAAATCTACAGAAGATGTTGATCTCAATGATGGTAAGTTTTACTTGCGACTTTGGCCTTATTTTGAGAATGTTGATCCCCTGCCGGTGTGGTTTAAAATATACAATGAGGGTGAGAGAAAACTAATTGCAAAGTGTGTGCTGAGCGAGCTACAGAGATCCGGAGCGAAACAATTCAAGGACATAGGAATTGTAGAAAGTGGTAAAACCCTTGTTGTGCCTGCATGTTTAAGGCTGGAATACAGAGTACTGCATTTCTGGTTAGGTTCATTGGATGTAAGAAACATCAATGGTATCACTATTGAGCATAGGAAAAAACTTGTTTCAATTGGAATCGTAGTAATAAATGATATGTTAAATAAGAATCTGCAGGACCAGGTATCCCAGATTCTTGGGGTGGATACTACAACCATACTTGATAGGGTAAAGTTGTCGTGCAGTATCTCCGTAAGTTTAGATAAGTTCGCTAAAATTGGCAATGAGTATATGAGCGCCATTTCGAAATGGAGTGCCGACAAAATAGCCGAGGAAGCAGGTGTGACAGAAGATGATGCCAAGAAACTCCTTTCACAATTAAATGATCTATCTCAAGCAATAGATGGTTTATTATTTGAGGTGATGAGATTAAGAGACATCTTTAGGGTGGAGAGGTGAAACCTATGGGTAAAAGTAAAAAAGAGACATTTGTCAAGGTAACGATTACAGACCCCGATATAGCTGTTAGGATTGATGGAGTGCATGTGCGAAAGATAAGATCTGTGGATAACAAAGTGGTAGAGCGATGGGACTTAGAAGATTATCGATCAAAGGAGATTGATCTTAAGAACGGCAAGTTCTATCTAAGCCTTTTACCGTACTGGAGGCAAATAGATCCTTTGCCTGTGTGGTTCAGAACAGATAATGAAGGCACAACAAACTTACTTGTTAAATGCATACTAACAGAAGGAAAGCCGGGATTCAAACACGTAACAACATTAAAAGGTGGCAAAGGTGTAAATATCGCCGGTTGCTACAAGATTGAATATCGAGTCCTACGCCACTCGTTGAGAAACTTGAGTATCCTATTTGTTGATGGAATTGGAAGGAGGTACATGGGTAAAATAGTAAAGTCAACCGGGATTATGGATATAGGAGATTTGGCGGGAAAAGATGCGCTAAACCTCTCTAAAACTACAGGTATACGAGTAACAAAACTCGCTGAACTCATAAGAAAGGCTGAAATTGCTTGTGCTATTAAGGTCAATGAGGATGGCTATGAAACCATCAGTGATAAGAGAATTATTGATCTGCTAAATTCGTCTGTTGATGATTTAGCAAGCAGAACAAATATCTCAAAGGAGAAAATTGAGGCACTAATGGATACGCTTGGAGATTTAGTTGTTGCTATAGATGATAGATATATAAGAAAATTGGCTCTAGTGGATTTGTTTGAATAAAGCCCAAAATTTATTACAGCTTCGTGGTTAAACCCCCAAAATCATCCTGAGCGTATTTTTAGCGGCAGAGGCAAGATCAATTCGTTTTTATTTTTCTATATTGGTTTCCATTCTCTTTAGGGTTTACTTTTGCCTATTTGATAATCTCACACAAAACCGAAATCACCCTGTCTATCTCCTCTTTACTTATAACCAGAGGAGGAACCAACCTTATCACGCTTTCAGAAGTGCAATTTATCAAAATGTTCCGTTCAAGCGCTTTCTCTACTATTTCACCACAGCGCTTCGTTAATTCTATCCCTATCATCAGCCCTTTTCCTCTTATTTCCTTCACCACGCCTGGGTCTCCCTCATCAGAGATATTTTTCATAAAGTACGCACCAAGCTCTCTTGACCTTTCTACTAACCCCTCCGCCTCTATCACATTTATAGATGCCAATGCAGCAGTGCACGCCAGCGGATTCCCGCCAAAGGTTGACCCGTGCTCGCCGGCTTCAAATTCTATCCCTTCTTTTGCGAGCATTGCACCTATTGGAAAACCAGCACCCATCGCCTTCGCGACCGTCATTATATCCGGCTCTACGCCTTCATGCTCCTTACAGAACCATCTCCCCGTGCGACCAAACCCCGTCTGTATCTCATCCAGAATCAACAAAACCCCTTTCTCAGTACATATCTCTCTTACTTCTCGTAAATAACCCTCGGAAGGGACTATCACACCGGTTTCGCCTTGAATAGGCTCTAATACAACAGCAGCAGTATCGTCATTTATTGCCGTTCTAATTGCCTCTGCATCGTTGTATCGCACAAATTTCACTCCTTTCAGCAGTAAAGGTTCAAATACGCTTCTGAATCTACTTCCAAAAGTTACACTCAACGAGCCGAGTGTTCTTCCGTGAAAACTGCCTTCCGCAGCTATATAATTATGCTTTCCTGTCACTTTACTCGCCAATTTCAATGCCGCTTCCACACTTTCCGCACCCGAATTACAGAAAAAAACCTTGTCCATACCGCTTTTCTCGGATAGTTTCTCCGCAAGCTCCACCTGCGGCTCCGTGTAATACAAATTCGAGACGTGCATGAGCTTCTCCGCCTGCTCTTTTATCGCTTTCACCACCACAGGATGGCAATAACCAACTGCGTTTACTGCAATTCCACCAACACAATCTATGTACTCTTTTCCAAAGAAATCCTTTACTGTTGCTCCTTTTCCCTCTCTCATCACTATTCGTGGTCTTTTGTAAACCGGCATCATGTATTTCTTTTCCTTCTCAAAAACCTCTTCCGGGGACGAAAACATTTTTATCACCTCCTTATCTTTGCCCTTTAAATGCCTTACTGCAATCACATGTAAGTCTTCCATTTTATTCCAACGTCATTTATCTATTTAGAGAAATAACCTTTGACAAATTCTAAAAATTCTCTAATCGCTTCCCCTGGTTCAGAACTGATTCTGCTCTCAACAACATTTTGCTCCTCGCCATCATGAAAATGTCTTGGAAATGTTTTTACCTGCACCCAAGCTTTATGTGGTGCATTGTCATAGCGATAGATTTTTCCATCAATATGTCTTCTTTCCCAGTGATAGGAATACTTCCCAGAAATAGAAATCCAAACATCTAAAAAGCTTTCGTCAAGAATGGAAATCCTTAATTTTAAAGGTTCTCCAGATGGGAGCTTTATTATCTTTGTGTCCATTACGATTTCGCTAAATCCTTTTGCTATGGATTCAAGTTCCAGGTAAATTTGCAATATTCGCAATCTCTTTGTCTAACCTTTTTATTTTCTCATCGAGATTTTCGATAACTATCAAATCCTCCCAACTGGGATGTTCCGCTACACTACCATTCTTTATGGCTTCTTCTAATTCTTTCGAAGAAGATATGTTTCTATACCTCGACAAAATCTCGAACTTCTCAGCCATGCAATCCCTCTTCTTTGATTTTAAATACTCTAATAAACTCTCTACAAGTAGTTCGTCCTTGCTTACTCCTAAATCCTCTGCTACATGTGTCAGAAGTCTTTCTGATGTTGCCAAATTAATACCTCCTATTTTATCCTTCTCACTTAAGTGTATATAAAACTTCCTTTCTATTTGGATTCGGTAGTATTTGCTTCACGCTTTGCATGTCATTGCCTCCCTATTTTTCTCATCAACGCCCTTGAATTCTCTCCCATCACTTTTTTCACTTCTCCGTGTCTAACCCCGCACCCGCAAGGATTCTTGCAGCGAGTTCTTCCGTTAGAAAATCATCCGGGGAATGTAAAATAGAATGTATGTGAAAATCGAACAATTTTATTACCTCCTTGCGCTCTTAGATTTCTCTCGCATCTCTTTTATCCCCTTTGCAATCTCCTTCACAATCTCCTCCTTTCTACCTCTTTTATTCACCAGCACTCTTCCACTTTTCTCCCAGTGCGTCTTCGGATATGCTTTCTCTTTCTCCACTTCCGGCTCCAAGTTGAGCATCCTCGCAACCTTTTCCATTTCCTCTACCTTTGGTGATTTCACCGCTTTTTTCCTTGCGATTATCCTGCCTTCCCCCTTTGTCTTCCCCGCTGTTAAATATGCAGGCCAGATAACTATTTTTTCCGTCATTTTACCAAAAGAACCTCAAAAAAGTGTTTTCAAACCAATCCATATATCCTGCATATCTATGCCTAACTCATGCCACACGACATAAGCCCCGATAAACGTTCCCGCAATGCTTCCTACATTTGCCAGTGCCGCTACAAGGACGACTTTAAACAGCCGGTTTCTCATCAATTCTCGCAACGATTCCACATTCAACATGCTCTTTGCGTCTTCCACCGTTGGCTTTCGCAAATGAGCCTCTGCCAAGCCTGCAAACCAGCCCGCCGCTAAAAAGAGATTCAAAGAAGTAAGCCAAGCTACGGAAAAAGCGGTAAGCGCAGAAAGAGGATACCCTCTCGCTATCACAACACCTGTCGCAGACAAGACACCATTTATTATAAACCACAAAAGAAACGCTCTAAGAAGAACATGGAAAGATATGCCCGAGAAAAAGAACGCTAAAAGGATAATCACGAGAGCTACGCCCAACCCGATCCCCAACAAATTCTTTATATTTATACCAAACCTTCTCTTAGGAAGCGAGCATAACTCCTCCTTAGGTGGTATCAACTCTGGATGGCTGAGAAGTTCCTTTATCCCCGTCACATGTCCAGCACCAACTACCGCAACTATTTTTCTTTTTTCTCCCATCAAACCTTTTTCTAATGTTTGTTGCGTATCGTTTTTGATCAAACTTTTTTTAAAAGTTTGTTGCGCAGCGTTTTTGATCAAACTTTTTTTAAAAGTTTGTTGCGTATCGTTTTTGATCAAACTTTTTTTAAAAGTTTGAGTTTGAAGCTCCAGCAAACTTCCCGCGATATATGCATCTCTTTCATCTAAAAGTGCTGTTGCGGCACCCGGTGAAAACTCCCTTAGTTCTTTCATCAACTGCGTAACTACATCCTCATCCGTTATTCTATCGAGCTCTATGTCCTTACCCGCACTTATACCACCAATCATTAGCTTCTTCTTATCTTTTCCTTTTTCTTTTCCTTTTCCCTCTTCGTCTTTCCCCATGCTTCCTATATTGGCAATCGCAAAAATGATTGAAAACATCATCTTTATCTTTTCCAAGAATCCCATCTTCTTCCAGAATCGCTGCATCGTTATTTGTATAGGTCGGTCAATCAATGCAATCTCACAACCCCTTTCCTCTGCTTTCCTTATCGCCGCCATCATATCTGCACCGGGCTCAATGCCAAACTCCTCGCCCATTTTCTTCTGCACGTATGCAAGTAGCCAATGCGTGAGTATCAAAAAAGGATTGCCACCATTTAGCACTTCTTTAATAGAAAAAGTCCCAACATCTCCTTTCAATGCCCTATATCTGCCTTCACATAACTCAACAGCAACTACATCCGGCTTTTCTCGCTCTATTACCTCTTCTACTTCCTTCACACTTTTCTCTAATATATGCCCAGTTCCTACTAAGATTATATTAGTTGTTTCACTCACACTCATTGTTTCGATTTTGCATTTTTCGATTTGCATTTTGCATTTTGCATTTTGCATTTACCCCGTCTTTGTCGCATATCGTAATATAGCGGCAACGCCACCAAACGCGCGTTTTAACTGCGCACCTTCCTCAAATTCTGTTGAGATGAGTTCCACATCAGAGCCTATCTCCTCAGCCTTCTCCACTAAATCGTGCACGAACTCAGTGTCGAGCTCCTCGGAAACCAAAAGCGTGTCCACTGCACCCATTTCTAATTTCCTTCTCACTTCTTTCTCTCCGTATGCCACCATTGCCTCGTTATTTACCAATAGTTTCATGAATCTCGCCATGAGCTTCTTCTCCCTCATTAAATCCAGCCCTTCTAACACATCACCCGCCTTGTCAACGAGCTCATGAAGACCTGATTCATCCGTATAAGCGGCATCAAACTCACCAAGAATCTTATTTTGCAGCTCGTAATGCAAGTAAGACCCCTTTATAAATTCCTCCTTCGTTGGACTGGGTCCGCCTATCAAAATGCCCCTGAGGTCTTCTATTTGAAGCAATATTTGTGATGCATGTTTGCCTATTCGGTTATAAAAATCCTCGATTGCAATCTCTCGCAGTCTTTGAAATCTCGATGCTGACTGCCCGCCTTTTCTTATCTTCCCCGGAACTGAAGAGGTCAGGTGTTTCATCGCATCCACCACCTTCCCATTCAGGATGCCTATCGTTGCTTCCCTTTTGTCAAGCACAATCAAACCGTATTTTTCCTTATCCTCCACCATCTCTTCCAGCGGCTCGAGGAAGAAGCTCGAATCACAATGGTAGATATAAGAAAGTACTTTTTCTGGTGGCTCCACGATGGCTGTTTCTATATCCGTCCTGTCCCCGCCCTTCTCTACCGCACCACAGAATATAACCAGACCATTTTCGCCCACACGCACATACTTCAATTTGGATAAAATAGAATCCAGAGCGCTTTGAACGTTAATACGAGTAGTTTTACTTTTTATGTTCATTGCTTGTCCATGTTCATCACGGAGATGAGAAGTAACATCTGATATTTGTTTATCAGGCGGAATGTAAACTGACACAAGCTCTGTACCTCTGCCACTCTTTTCCATCAGTTCTTCCAATGCCTTCTTGAATTCATATTTCTTTATCTGGTCCATAAGCATCCTTTTTTTCTTTGATAAAACCTTCTTTTATAAAGAAAGTTTTATGCGGCAACCGGGGCTCGAACCCGGGTTACAGGCTGTTTCCCTTCCTTTTTGATCAATCTTTTTCTTAAAAAGGTTGTTTGTTGGGAAGCCCGTGTCCTGCCACTAGACTATTGCCGCCGCCTTGTATTTTCTCTCGAACTCCTCAAAGTCTGAAGCAAGAGAAGCGGCAGCCGACTTTACCGCCTCTAATGCATCTCCCTCCTTCATCTTCACATACAAAACGGGATTGCTCATCAGCGTATGTTTGATGTTATAGGTGGCGATGTCCACCTTTTCGTTCTCCAGTAGCTTGGAAGTTAGCGGCGCTAAAAGTGTATGGTCTTCACCTTCTATCTCTACCCTCACTTCTTTTTCCTTCTTCTCCAATATCTTTATCTTTTTATTTTCCTTTTCCATGCTTACCTCACATCACTTACCTCTTCTCATTTATAATGAAAAGTTTATACTACTCCCTTGCCATAATCCTCGGATATTTTTCTTACTTCCACCCTTTTGCATCGCTCACAAGCCAGCGCATTCTCTTTTCTCTTCAAATCACCCTTGCACTTCGCACATATTGCTTTTATCACGCCTAAATCCTTCTCTTCTGTGCTAAGTCTTAATGCCTTTGCGTCTATCACCTTCGCCTTCACCACGTCAAGATAGCTAAACTCGTGCTGCAATTCAGTCACATACCCGCTCTTTATGTTTGATATATGGATAATTCCCTGTGTAGATGCAGCAATTTCCCGCTTCTCCTTACCTTTCACACACGCTATACTCACGATGGCAACAGTATCCCTTATATCCTCCACTCTGCCTATAACCACGTCCCCTTCTTCAGGCATTGGCGGTGTTTCCACCTTTGGCAGAATCCCTATAACCCTCTTATCGTTTATGCTAATTTCTCCAGTCAGCGAGGCATATATATTCCCCTTTTCGTCATATACTCCACTTCCAGGCGTAAATTCCTCTGAAGTACCTAAGAAATCCCCCGGAACTACGATTTTTTTTTCTTTTTCCATTTACTTCTTTCCCTTTCTTCTTCCTTTAATATTTTACTTCTTCTCTATTTATTATTATGCGTGTAATTGGAATAGACCCGGGAACTGCGCTAACAGGATGGGGAATTGTTGAGTTCAACAACGGAACATTAAAATCAATTGATTTTGGCTATATAAAGACGACCCCTGAGCAATCCAACGCTGGGAGATTAAAAACGATATATGAAGATTTGCTCGTTGTGATAAAAAACACGACGCCGGATGATATGGCAATCGAGATGATTTTTTTCAACGTCAACGTGAAAACAGCATTAAGCGTTGGTCAGGCACGTGGAGTTTGTCTCTTAGCTGCTGCTACTACTGGACTGCCGGCATACGAATATAATACCTCCGAGGTGAAAAGTCTTATAGCCGGATATGGAAGGTCAACGAAGAGCGAAGTCGCCACCAGAGTAAAGGAACTGCTTCACCTTGATGAAATACCAAAGCCCGACGATGTCACCGATGCCCTCGCTATCGCAGCTACTCATATCTCCCGGAAGTTAAATGTGAATATTCAACAACAATGAGAAAAAGAGAAACCAGCAGAAAACGGTCATAAAAGAGATGTAAATCCAATCTTTTGCCCCTTTTATGCTTGTATGCAGGTATGGATATACGAATTTCTGCATCAAGACCATGAGGATTGCGATAAGCAAACCATCTTCTGACGTGGGTTCGATATATCCATAAGTATAAAGGGCATAGGAGATGACACCAGCGAGAACACCAAATAGAAGAGGTGTTAGCGTCTTTTTCAACCCTTCCTCGTATTCTGCCTTCTCCTTCTCCTTTTTATCCTTATCCCTCTCTTTCTTCTCGTTCTCCATGTGCCTTAGCTCAATTTATCTTTTCTTATTTCAAACATATCCACTCTCTATTACCTTTGAATTTTCGATTCTCAAAGTTACAATCCTGGTATCTTCCAGGGAAACATTTGCAAGTTTAGCTGCATCTTCTATTGCATCGTCCAGGTTCCCTATTTTATCTACGAGACCCAGACGTAATCCTTCTTCACCGGTAAACCAGCCTCCCTTCGCTATTCTCGTTATATTTTCCTCGCTTATATTCCTCTTCTCGGTAACGCAGTTCAAAAACACTTCAAGAACGTTTTCCAGTCGTTCCCCCAAATAATCCCGTTCGCTCTCATTTAGCCGGTAATCTGCAAACACGTCCTTGAACTCGCCGGAAGGCATGGAAGATATTTCTTCTGCTTCTTCTGATACATTTATTGGAACGTCAAAAGGGAACTTGAATGAAGCTCCTATACTTCCAACCATTGACATAGGCGTAGCTACTATCTCATCCGCGGCAACTGCGACCAAATACGCTCCTGAAGCACCTTTATCGCCTATGGATGCAACAACAGGTTTCTCTACCCTTTTCACTGCTCTATACATATCCCATGATGCTCCCGCAGTTCCTCCTCCGCTGTTTATCCTGAGCACGACTGCTTTTATTTCCACTTCTTCCTCAGCCCTGATCAAAAGTTCTCTAATTGTCTCCGTATTTGCTCCACCCCTATAATTCTCTGTTATCTCCCCTTCAACATCTATTATGGCTATTTTGTTTCTCGGAACATACCACTTCTCATCCGGTAAAAAGAATAATGCGGAAAATACTCCCAAGAGTATCATTGCTACAAATACCGTAACGATGATTATTTTCCCTCTCTTTTCTATTCGCATTCTCACCCCGACCACATTCTCCGGAGGATTTCTACTGCGTCTTCATGCTCGATTTTACGTGGGTTACGTGCTAAGTATCCTTTCTCCTTCGACATAGCTTCTGCCAACTCCGGCAGCGCATCCTCTGGCACATCCAGATCAGCAAGCCGTGTTGGCAATTCTAACTTTTTAAGCATGTTCTTAACACGTGCAACAGCTTTAGATGCCGCTTCTTCCTCCGTCAATCCTGATATATCTTCGCCCATTTCTCGCGCTACCTTTGCTAACTTTTCCTTCGCCACAGGTGCGTTATACTCCATGATATAAGGCAAAGCAAGTGTGGCAGATACACCATGAGGGATTTTATACTTCGCTCCGAAGGTATGCGCTGCTGCGTGACCTGCTATAACACCTGCATTTCCAAATGCCATACCTGCCAGCATCGCTGCTATCGCCATCTTTAAACGAGCATCGAGATTATCGCCATGTGAAAATGCCTTCTCTAAATTATCTGCAATCTTCCTTATCGCCTCCAATGCAAAAGAATCAGTCAGCGGGTTCGAGCCAAGAGAGAGAAACGCTTCTATCGCATGACTCAATGCGTCCATGCCTGTGGAAGCGGTTACCTTTGCCGGCATCGTAGCGGTGAGCGAAGGTGAAATCAAAACAACGTCTGCGAGATTATACGGGCTTGCTATTGCCTTTTTCTTCAGTTCTACAATGATGAGTGTGAATGGAGTAGCTTCCGCACCCGTGCCAGCAGTTGTCGGAACTAAAATTTTCGGCACGCTTGGGTTCACAATCTTGTTTGCACCCATAAAATCGCTTACGCCCTGCTCCGGGTTCGAGGCTGCCGCAGAGGCAACTTTTGCCATATCCATCACACTTCCGCCTCCAACACCTACAATCAGGTCGTATTTCGCTGCTCTTGCTGCTTTTGCAATCGTTTCCGCAGCTTCTAACGTTGGCTCGGACTCCACTTTATCGAAAACGTCCACTTCCACTGCTTCCTTCAAAGGTCTTTCTACTTTATCGAGCAAGCCTGTTTTTTCTATTATCTCATCGGTAACAATGAGCGCTTTTTTCGCTCTCAATCCTTTCGCTTCCGCACCAATTTTTTCTTCCACCCCTTCACCAAAAACAACTCGTTTTGGCATCTGAACTGCATACCCTGCCATTTTTATCACCTAAATATTAATTAAATACCAAGAATGTATATATGTTATCTATGTTATTTTTGCCCGAAGCGCTTTTTGTTGGATTTTTTTATTTGTATGTGTTTAGGTGAAACGAGAAATAACCAAGGAGACCGCTTTGTTTATGATGGAAAAATTTCAAAATCAAAACGGAAGCTTCTCGAAGGAGGAATAAACGTATTTAAGAGTAGTTTTTTACGAGCTAAACACATACTTTTATTTTATACTGTTTTTATACCTAAGAAGGTTTTAGCAGGCTGAGAAAGACCATGCTTACAATCATACATATTGCTAACGCAGAAATCATCATATTAACCTCCGGTATCATGCCTTCTATCGTGAGTATCACACCGCCAGCGATGGCAACGAATGCGAATGTTGCACAGATAGCGAGGAATAAGCCTTTAATAAGCGATCTCAAGCTCTCTTTACCTTTGCTCTTTCCCTTGCTCTTACTTTTACCTTCTGGTTCGTAAAACACGGTGAAAATAATGAAGAAGATAGCGAGGATTAACAAAATGACATGCCTCTGAATTGGATTTTCTCTTTCCCCTGCAAAAACCTCTGCAAAAAACATCAAGCCAAGAGCTATGTAAAGTGTGAGAAAAGCGAGTGCGGTGGATAGAACAAGCGTTTTCAGGTATTTCTTATACTCAGTTCCTTTTATTTTTGCTATTAAGCCCATAATTGTATTTAATATTTATTTCTTAGCTTTTCTCCAAGCTTAAAGCGCAAGCTTATTGAAGCAACGCCCATAATCACCACCTTGCGTTATAATTGTTTGGTAACATATAAAACGCTTTCGTTCTAAGAAATGTTTGCGCCAACCAAAAAATCATCAAATTTTAGCAGTGCATGCCATACTTCCTTGCATTCGCAATCTATCGCTTCGAGGCGTTCTAACACGCTCAGGTCCTGCGTTACGTTGAATTCCTCTATCGCTTCTTTTACAACAAAATCGCACTTACCACAATTATGCGGTCCTCTTTTATGCCCTGCACCCACGGGGTCTGACATCACCACGACATCCCGTTTGTTCTTTATCTCTTTTATCGCATCAACGGCACTCCAGAGCCACGGAGGTCTATAATACCTTCTCTTCCATAAATCTTCTAAACGAGTGTATTTTTGCACGTTACAGAGGTTCAACGAGATTGTGGAAGAATAGCCGGAGACGAGGTCAGCGGATTTTATGACGTCTTCTATTGCCTTTTTCTCGGATACAAAAGGTGGTTTAAGCAACAGATACGTTTTTACAGTCGCACCGCATTCCTTCGCGATTTTCGCTGCTGTTCTATAATCTTCAAACGAGAAACCCTTGTTTATGTAATTCGACCTGATGAAATCATTTGCGGTTTCTAACCCGATAGCGAGTTCAAGATGCTCAACAGCTTTCAAATCAGCGATTTTTTCCGCGCTTACAAATTCCGGTCTCGTCTCCACTATTAGCTTCTTTATCTCTTTCCTCTTCTCCACCACCTCAGCTATCTCTTTTCTCGTATCGCTCGATATTTCTCGTTCGTCAAGGAAACTGCCGGAAGTGAATATCTTGAGTATGAATTCTTCATCAGGACGGTTTCTTAACGAATGTTCCAGTTGAGCCAGGATGTCCGCTTGGGTTACGTCTGCGGATTCTTGCCAGTAGCCGCACATCGTGCATTTTCGCCACTGACAGCCCACGGTTCTCAATATGACGGTCAATGATTTTATCGCTTTATTATCAAAAAAATCGAAGTCGAGCCATGATGCTACTGGCTTTTTGTTTTTTGGTGAGGTCATGTTTTTGTTATAATAATAAGAGTACTTTATAGTCTGCCTAATGTATTCCTAATTTAGATTGAATAATATCCGATAGGCCAGGACATAGTCTGTCTAATGTTATTTCGATTTTCGATAGAAAAATATCTAATAGGCCAGGATATAATGGCCTTTCGGTTAATTCAAATTGTGAATTTTTATCTTTCTCATACCTGTCAAGAAATGGCGAATACGTCTTAACTACAATGTCAAAATTAGAGGCTTTTGTTTTGTTCTCACGAAAGTCTATTATTCTTAGCCATCCATTTCCTCCATTAGGACGAACTTGATAATTAGCAAGTAACTGATGAACAGCTCTTTCATCTATAATATCTGTCCTCCTTGCTTCACTATGTACATGCCCACACAAAACCAGGAATATATTTTCGTTTGGAACTATTAGTTCCTCCCAAATATAGTTGGTGTCGAATGAGTGAAGTTCTCTTACAGCATGTTTATACATATAGCCATGTGTCACTACTATTGCTTTTCTTTCCGAATAATTTTTTAAAATGTTATTCGCCCATGCTATGTCATCACTATCTGGCTTCCAACCAAGGTTAACTACTATGAACTCTATTCCTAAGCCAGAGAACAATTGATAATTATCCGTATTGTGATCATAACTCCCGCCCCAATAGGTATAATCCTCATATCTCTTTGCCGGGAAATATTTCTCGTATTCAGTAATGTTTTCATCGTGATTTCCGGGTAATATCCCATAAGGAACTTTTCCATCCAAAAGACTTATGCTTTTATTAGCCCTATTCCATTGTGTATCATTATCCGCATCATCAACTATGTCACCCGCGTGTATCACAAATTTTATGTTTAGTCCATCCTTGTTGTCAATGATCCATTGGGTTTGGTTTGTGAAGATCCAGGGATAATCTTCAGAATAACGCTGCGTATCTGGTAACACTATAATGCTAAAATTTCTATTTTGATTAGTAGTACTCGCACTTGCAATAATACTGTTAAAGATTATTAATACTGCAAAAATCAAAAACACCTTTGTTAATTGAGTATCACTCATATTTTTTTATTACATTCTTTGTGCTTCCTTTAATTACACTTTAACAGTCTATTCCACTGCATCCACCTTCCGCTCGTACGTCTGAACGAGCATACACTTACTTTGCTCCCAGGGCTCGCCAGTTTTGTAGAAGTTATAATTCTCCATTGCTCTCTCGCAGGGTTCGTTACCTGCGAGGATATTCACGTAATTCACCTCACATTCATTCGCTTTTGCGAGCTCGTAGAACTGCTCATACATTGCCGATGCCACTCTCTGGTCTCGATATTCCGGTAGAACCGCCTGTTGCTCGCCGAAACAACCTCTTTCGGTTATGGAAGCTTTATAAACGCCCGCCAATTTGCCATTTACGCGAACACCGATGAAGAAATAGCCGGAATCCATCTCCTTCTTTATTTCCTCCTCGCTCATCACCCGCTGCTCTCGCCATTCCTCCGGATACTCGTATGCCTTCGGCCATACCTCCTTGTAAAGAGCGGAGACGTCCTTCGCATCCTCTTTGCTCAGTTTTAATGCACGGTGTTTTTCGCCCGTATTTACCTCTTCAATGGAACAACATACGCCCATCTTCTCGGTTATAGACATAACTATAAATTTAAATGTTTATTTTAGTTTAAGTTTTTTTCGCTTTTTTTGTTCCAACGTCCATGAACATTTTCTGCATCTCTATTACTTCACTACTGTCCTTTGCCTTAGCATAAGCGAGCAGCATTTCCTCATTTAATCTCAGAAATTCCGTTCCCCACTTAAACTTACCCAATAGATATTGTGATTGCTCCTTCTCGCCGAGTATAAACAAGGCAGCGGCGAACGCCTCTACGGAGCTCAAAATAAAAGGTTTGCCATAGTTTACTGGATTCACCGCTATCAGATAGGGTAAAGCGCGCTTTTTTCTTTTCATGCGCATTAAAGCATCTTCAAAATCGGATATTCGCTTCCATGAGCAATCAAAAACGGTTATGCTGTTCGCTGATTCTCTATCTGCTGGAGAGAGCGCCTTATCCGCAATTGGAACCAGCATGATCGTGTTATACGGTATTCTTCGCAGCACCTTGACCGATGTTATCAGCCCAAAACGTGCTAATTTCTTCGCCGTGCATTTCTTCGGGTCGCACTGCCCTGCATCGTATGCGTATAGTTGCATTTTTCGTATCCTTTTAAACCCGCAATAGAAAAGGAATTTTTTCCTTTAACCCCTGCACTATCTCATCAGACCTGAATGGCGGCACCCTTGCCTCTTTAATTGGTTTTACCAATTCCACTATTTTGGAGGTTGTGAGCTCTTCCTGGGAATAGGTTGAAGCAGAGAGTTGGACCGCTGCCAGATACTTCTTCGGTTCGTATACCGATATCTGCCCGGGTTTAACGCCGAAGACAACGTCCAAATCGTTTAATCCCTTCCAGGGCAAAGCTATATCGCTATAACTCTCAATGACCACACAGTCATGTTGCTCGACCATCTTCTTATACGCCAACTCAACTGCTAAGTCGTAATAATCCTCTGTTAGCTTATTTAACGTATTTAAATCACGAACATGGTAAATACTGGATGCTCTGGCACGTAATTTTCTAAAATGTTTGTCATCGCATCTATATTCAACTGGCAGCGTTTCGTTCACAACTACCAGATTCCGCACTCCTTCCTCAAACCAGAGCGTGACGCGGTCGAGGATAAAATAAGGAATTTGAGAAATCGGAGCGATGAGCGCGGGCTCTGCCCACAACCTGTGGGTAGGGTTGATAAATTCTTCTATCAAATTCGCATTTGCTACCCCTGCCCCTGCCCCTGCCCCTGCCCCTGCCTCAGAACCGTAATCCGAAGCAGTTTTCAAAACTTTTGCATCCTTTCCGTAGAGTCTCCCCTGAGACAATGCTTCATGCACCACGTCGTAATCATACCACACGCTGTTACCTGCTCTGGGCTTGAAGCCAGAAGCATTAAACCCCTTTTCCCTTAAGTAAGCCAGTAACGCCAGCGCAAGGCTCGTCTTCCCTGCATCCTTCTCCTTCAACCCCACAATCAAAACCTTATACACCATCTCTCCTCTGAAATTTAATATTTCGTACTTGTTTACCGCTGAGCCCGCAGAGAACGCGGAGAGTCAGGAAAATCATTTACCACCCGGCGAATGCCGTCCTTCAGAACCTTGACATTGAAGTTGATCAGCAAGCCCACCACGCAGCCAGAAAGTCTCAGGTAGGAAAGCATCTGGGCCTTATGAATGGGCGCTAGACGATCAATTGCCTTGACCTCTACAATGACCGCTTCTTCGACGAGAAGGTCCAGGCGGTAGCCACAATCCAGCTTCACCTCTCGATAGACCACAGGCAGCGGCTTTTGCTGCTCTACCTTCAGATCGCGTTCCAGAAGTTCAAAAGCCAGACAGGTCTCGTAGGCGGACTCCAGCAGGCCAGGCCCCAGATCGCGATGTACCTCGATAGCGGCACCGATAATGCTCTCCGTAATCCGGTTCAATCTTTCTTTCTTTTTCATCTCAGCGATCTCCGCGTTCTCGGCGGTAAACAAATATAATTTCTTCCAGGTACTAAATTATAAGACATGGACATAGCGATTTATTTGGTTAGAGCAATAATCCTCATTACCGCAGGCGTGATAATCGCGAACATCGTGCTTGAAAGCAACTGGATAAGGAAAGTATCGCCGCTAATAAAACCTTTATGCCGCGCATCCAACCTACCGAAAGAAGGCGTATTTTCTCTTTTCGCTTCTTTTTTCAATCCCACCGCCGGGAAATCAATTCTGGCGGGGTTCTACCGTGAAGGCAAAATCGGCGATAAGGAGACGATACTCACGGTGGTGATGTGCACTTTTCCTATTGTCGTAGGCGAATCGCTGTTCAGGGTACATGCACCTATTGCACTCGTGCTTTTAGGTCCTTTCATAGGTAGCATTTACATCTCTCTTAATCTTTTCGCCGCTTTTATACAGACCCTCGCCGCTTTCCTTTATTCCAAATTTCGCTTTCCTCCTCAACAGGATGTCGAAGAGGAGATAGATATTAATATTAACGAAATATCGCAGAATCAAAAACTGAAAACGGCATTTAAAAAATCGTTTACCACGCTAAAAAGGATAATACCGATAATGGTGGTGGCATTTTTACTTGTAGATTTCCTTTTCAAACTCGAAGTCATGAACAATATCAGTTTATTCTTTGACCCAATCTTAAGGGTGCTGGACTTACCCGGGGAGTGCATAACCGCACTAATAGCAGATTTAGCACACTTCTCCGCTGGCTACTCCGCCGTAGCTGTCCTCCTGAAAGAAGGTATAATAACCGCAAAACAAGCTATTTTAACACTCCTTATCGGGAGCATGTTAATTATAACTATGGTATATCTGAAATACAGTCTTTCCATGAATATATCCCTGTTTGGAAAACTCGGTGTGAAACTAAGTGTTATAAATTACACGAGTAGTATGATTTCAAAACTATTCATGATTCTTCTGGTTATCGTTGTGATGTGAGTAATTATGTTATCACACTCACCACCAACACAATAATCGCAAAGCATAACGCAAGACCATACACTCGCCTATCCCACGCTAACACCTTCTTCCCATCCAGTACACTAATTGGAATCATATTGAAAACAGCAAGCAATGCGTTTATCATCACTCCAAAATCCCCTATTTGTTCTAGCATACCAGAAGCATAAAGTGAGAGCGGTAAGAAAAGAAAAGCCAATGCCACGTTCGTCATCGGACCTGCTATCGCTATCTTACCATTTTCTTCTCTCGTAAGATACGGATTGAGTATCATGACAGCACCGGGTGCTGCAAATATGAACCCCATAAAAGCTGATAGTATCGCTACGAGCAACATAAAAGGCGCCATCCTGAACTCAGACCATGCGCCATATCTCTGCGCAACTACTTTATGAGCGAGTTCATGGAAGATGAATGCGAAGCCAACGGTAACAGCGGAAATAATAAATACCTCAGGCCAAGTTAGTTTAGAGTCTACAAGCATCCCGCGTTTGATTAGCACGGTAAACGCAAAAGAAATAGCAAGCCATGCTATTAAAAGATGCTTTATCTCTGTTTCGCTCGTTTTTATCGGCATTTTACTTGCTACTTACTAAATTAAGATAGTTAAATAGCCCGGGACGGATTCGAACCGCCGTCTCAAGGTCCAGGGCCTCGGATGATTGACCTCTACACTACCGGGCTACTTCATTATATGTTATTTTTGATAATTTTTTAGGATATATAAGTGATACTTGTTTACCGCTGAGCACGTAGAGCACACAGAGAATCGGGGAAATCATTTATCTCATCTCATTTCAGCGCTCTCCGTGCTCTCGGCGGTAAAGAATGTCGTTTACTTTGAATCGTAAAAAGAACGTGAGCAGGGCGAATATCAAAACCACGAGTTCGATTCCACTTCCAATGATAGGGATTTCCGGCACTGACGGGCTTGGAGTAATTACATATTCTATCTCACCCACGTTACCGGGAATTATCCACGTGAAAAGGGCACTCAAACCTGTCTCCTTCAGACCAAACCAGAATTCGAGGTTATAGCTCTTTTCAGAAAGCGGATAGAACAGAAATACACCGTTATAAAAAGCATCTAAGAATATGTGGAATGCTAAGAGTAAAGAAGCGAAAATGAAGTATTTATCCTTTACCATGTTGACCTTTAAACGCTTGAGGCTAATCAAAAGGAGTAGGGGACTGAATACTACAACCAGATTATGGAATGTTGCCCTATGCACGCCTATAAAAGAATCGAAGTCGCTTAAGAGTCCAAAAGGAAGCAAAAACAAAGCGGGCTTAAAATCTTCATCCTTCAAGCAAGAAGCGAGGAAGAAAAGTGTCAAAGCAAGATGAAGCCCGGTGCTTGACATTTTCTATCTTTTACCTCTATAATTTCTATTTTGCACTTGCCATTTTACTTTTGCATTCTCATCACCGCCGCCGTGTCAGGCTCAGGCGATTTTGGTCTCATCTTTTAAACTCTTTGCAAATGCCTCTACCTCGCGAAGCATGTTCTTCTCTTCTGACCTCAATCCCTCCTCTATTAATCTTATGAACGCACTACCCACGATTGCACCATCTGCGACCTCGCAAACCGTTTTTACGTGCTCTTGCTTTGAGATACCAAATCCAACCGCCAGTGGCACATCTCTATCCCTCGATAATTCCCTTTCCTTTATCCTTCCGATAAGTGGATGTATCGTATCAGAAAGCTTCTCCCTCGCCCCTGTTACGCCAAGCAGTGATACAACATAAATAAATCCGGACGCCGCATCCAGAATCTTCGCCATTCTCTTCTCCGTCGTCGTAGGTGCAATAAGGAAGATTAAATCGGTTTCATACCCCTCGCATAATTTTAGCAACGGTTTTGACTCCTCCACGGGCAAATCCGGCACGATTAACCCACTTATCCCTGCGGATTCGCAATCGTTCACGAATCGTTCCAGCCCCCTTTGTAACACCAGATTGTAATAAGTAAGGCAAACCTTTTCCACTCCTTTTATTCCCGCAACGACATCAAAATATAAATCCGTATTCATTCCTGCTCTTAGACTGCTTTCACTCGCTCGCTGTATCGTAATACCATCTGCAATGGGGTCCGAGAAGGGCAAGCCAAGCTCTAAAATATCCACTCCACCCCTGATTAAGGCATCTGCTATTTTTGTGGTCTCCTCAGCAGTGGGATAACCCGCAGTGATGAAACCTATCAAAGCTTTCTCATTCTTTTTCTTCAGCTCTTTGAATTTTTCTTCTAAAGTCATGTTCATCCCCTCATCAACCCTCTTAATAATAAAAAAGAGAGAGTTTATTTATTATTTTCTTCTCCTCGAAGTTGCTGTTGCAAGCACGACACTCTCAACACACCAAGTAGGGCGAGCGACCAAGCCGATTAATATTTTTCCACATTCACAAGCTTGATTCTTGCCGTAGATGTTCGCACTACCATTATTTTTTTATCGCGACTTCCAATAAGTCACCGATAAACGTGCCAGCTATGAATATAATCACAAGGAATACCACTTCTATAAACATTCCAATCGTGGTCGCTGCAAAGAGAAGGGGTCCACCCACGAAAAAACCGATAATCCCAAAAATTATTCCAAGAATAATACCGTACATAATACCCTTTTTGAAAAGTTCCCATCGCTTTTCCTTCCCGGGTTTCACGTAGCCGTAAACCAGTCCAATAATAAACGCAAGTAACTCAAGTATCATTTTTTTTACCTCCAACGTTCTACGGGTGAAGGATATATATAAGCTTTTCGAAATGTTCCTTTGGACAGAAGGCGGATGAAGATTTCACCTGACGGCGACAATGAACCTAAAAATCCCAAATCTCAATACATACCAATAAGCCCTTTCAGGGCTTGCGAGGTCGTGGGGCAGAGCCCACGATGCCTGGAATTTGGGATTTTTCAGGACAGGATTTTTGACGACTTACGTAATTAAACGCGGCGCGCAATTCGCTAAATCTTCTGTATGCTCTCTATCAACGATTTACCCAGTTCTGAAAGCCGGTAGTATGCTGCATCTCCTCGCTCTATCTTTTCCACAACACCTTGTTTGAGAAGCGAATTTGCCGCATCGAACCTGTTCCCCATTCCTCTCAGTCCACCAAGGATATTTGTGGGGTCTATCCCGGTGTTCCTGGAAATCTCCGCGGGATATGAAGCCTTAGGATAGATTTTATAGAGATACATTACAATCTCGGTTCTCACTCTACTCCTTCTGAGCGAACGCAATACTTCCTCAAATCCTACTTCCTCGCTCATTCCTCTCTTTTCCTCAACAATTTTTCAAGCACATCCGATAGATTTTTTACGGTGAAAGGCTTCCACAGGTATTCATCCGCTCCCGCTTCCAGCGCTGCTTTCCTCTGCTCCGGTGCGCCCAATGCGGTAATCACGAGTATAAGGGCATTCGAGTCGTGCTTTTTTATCTCCCCTATCGCTTGAATCCCATCCATCACCTCCATCACCAGGTCCATGGTAACGAGGTCAGGCTTCAATTCTTTATATTTCTCCACTGCTTCCTTACCATCAACAGCGAAGCCCACCACTTCATATTTCTTCCCCTCCTGTTCCAGCATCTCAACCAGCATCTCACGCATGTATGCCGCATCTTCCACAATCAATATCCTCTTCTTCTGCATCTTCACCCCTCCTTTTATTTTTGTCTTTTTGGCATAGTAAAGAAGAATTTTGAGCCTTTTTCAAGTTCACTTGTTGCCCATACTCTACCGCCATGCAACTTTACATACTCCTTGACTATGGATAAACCCAGCCCAAGACTCCCTGACTTCCGTGTCAATGAGGTATCAACCATGTAAAATCGCTCAAAAATCTTTGGCAGATGTTCCCCTGGAATCCCAATCCCTGTATCCGCAACGCAAACACGTATATCCTTTCCCCTATCCACAACCATGATGTCTATTCTCCCTCCCTCATGAGTATATTTGATTGCATTGGAAATCAAGTTAGTGAAAATAGCGGTTATCTTCAGCTTATCAGCTTGAATTTCTATCTCAGGGATGACTATGGCGATTTTTTGTTTTCTCACCTTTGCTTCCGGTTCAAGACTCTTAACCACTTCCCGCACCACTCCCTGGATGGAGAACTCATCCAAAATCCGCTCTACCTTCCTACTGTCAATGCGTGCGAGTTCTAACATCCGATTAATCATCTTCTCAAGTTGTCTTGCACACTTCTCTATGTTACGAATATATTTTCTCCCCTTATCGGTATGTTCGATACGCTCCAGCAGACTTGCATATCCTACAATTGGCGCAAGAGGGGACCGCATCTCATGGTATGCCACGTTAAGGAAATCCTTCTTCATTTTATCCAGCTCCGCAAGTTTTTCGCAGGTCTCACGCAGATCATACTCCTTCATTTTTAACTCTGTGATGTCAAGCAAAGAGGCGATACACCTTTTTGCACCCGGGATTGGTTCTATACAGGTATTCACGTGCTTTATTTCTCCATTACGGCTAACGAACTTGAATACACAGCATGCAGGCGCTCCTCCTTTTCTTCTTTCATCGTGATACTTATTCACCCTTTCTAAGTCTTCTTCAGCAATGAATTCAGTCCACTTTTTGTCCTCTATTTCTTCCCTCGAATACCCGCTCAGAATCTCAAATTCTTTATTGGCCAATGATATTTTTTTATCTTCCTCAATAACACACAAAGCGGTGAGTGCATGCTCGAAAATCACCATATATCGGTCCTTAGCCTCCTTCAGCTCCTCTTCTATCCGCTTTCGCTTACTTATGTCTCTAAATATCGTTAATTTTGATATACTGCCGTCAATATTCTTCAGAGGTGTCTCAATGAGGTCATAAGTCTTGTTCTTCATACGAGAGTGCCACTCCCACCTCACTGTCTTTTCTTTCATTACCTCTGTATTTTTGCACAGCGGACAGGGCTCTTCCCTATCATGAAACACCTTATAGCAAATACCGCCTACCTGGTCTCCAAACTCATCAATCAAAACCCTGTTCATAAACTCTACTTTATAGTCTCCTGATACAATGTACACGCCGTCAGCCATGCTCTCAAGTATCAAATCCAGGTTGTCCCGCTTTTCTTTTATTTTCTCTTCTAACTCCGCTATTTTTGTTATATCTCTGCTCACACGGACAGTGCCAACCGGCAAGCCTTTTTTGTCCTTTAACAATGCCGCAGACATGCTGATGTGTACAGGCTTTTTATCTTTATTTAACACGGTTGTTCTATAATTTTTAAGCTCTCCTTCTCTCAGCGCAATTTCCATTATTTTATCCGCTTCTTCAGGGTCAGCAAAAAATTTTTTGTTTGGGGTTCCTATTACCTCATCGGCAGTATAACCCATGTAGTCTTCTGCTGCTTTGTTCCAGGAACGCACTATCCCTTCCTTATCCACAACGACAATCGCATCCGCAGAACTCTTAATAATATCATTCAGATAATCTTTTGTTTCTCTTAGCTCCTCTTCCACTTTTGCTCTTTTCTCGCTTACAAGCCCGATAACATACGCCACCACTACAAGAATAGCACTCCGTTCAAAAACATCTACTGAAAGATGGGTCAGAGGATAGGTTACGAGAATATAGAAGAAGCTGAGAAAAAGAGCGACGTAAATAGCTTTTTTATGATACCACACCCCGGCTAAGAGGATAGGGATATAGAAAAGATGAGTATATACCCTTGTTTCGCCCTTACTGGCGAGATAAAAAGTTAAGACGACACATGCTAATACTGCGAAAAACAATATAAGAATTTTATAGTCCAATCCTTTTACGTTTTGCTGCCCCATTATTTCCCGCACTCTATCCCTCATTGTTTCTCTTCTTTATAATATTAGCAATAATGTTATTATTTTTTAGATACTTATGATTGTGCCAGAGTCAGAGTAAATAATCGAAATATATTTATATACCCTGCTCAAGATATACAAATGTAAATAAAGCGATACTGTCGAAGAGAAGGAGTTTTTCAGATAAAAATGGGCATAAAAGATTCCGTAGGCAAAGCGATGATGGATAAACGAATAATGGCAGTGATAATAGCAGTAGCGATTTTGTGGCGAATAGCTATAAGCCTTGACAAAGAGATAGACCTTTGGGAAAGTATCTGCTCGGGTGTCGCTCTTTTCATCATGGGCTGGGCTCTCTTTGCTTACATGTATTCCATGTCCCTGAAAGAGACGAGCTGGTTAATTTCAAATAAAATGGCTCAGGGGGTTGCCGTTAGCCTGAGCGCAATAAATATTTATGTTATTGTTTACTATGGAATGAGATGGTTCGAGTTACTGCACGAAGGAGTTTGGGAGCCGCATGATTTCCTTTTACGAGATATAAGATACGTCATGTTAGTGTTGTGTTATTGCGGCATATTATGGTCGGCGGGTTACCTGAAAAAGATGCACGATAATTATATGCTGCTAACCAAAGAAATGCCCGAGATGCATAAAATAGGCGTGCGAGAAGCTTTATTCAGGGTGATAACTGATGAACGAACGGTAATAGTGATAATAGGAACAGCGTTCTTATGGCGATCGGTCATAAGCCTTGACAAGGAGATAGCGCTTTGGGAAAGTATGTGTTCAGGTGTTGGTCTTTTCATAATGGGCTGGACTCTCTTCGGTTACATAAGTTCATTGACTTTGAGAGTGACCAGACCAAGCATGATAAAGATTTATCATGGGATTGCCCTTGGTTTATGTGCTATAAACTTTCACGTTATTATTTATTACGGGATGAGATGGTATAGATTGATAGGCATGGAAGAGGAATTAGTGCCAATTGGTTTTATCTTCAGAGATATAAGATTTTTTATGTTAGTTATATTTTATTGCACGGCAATAGTATTATCGAAGTGGCTGGAAAAGGCATCTGAGCAGTGCGAGTTCTTGATTAAGAAAGAATCGAAAGCGTAAATAGCTACGCAAGAAGAAAAGAGCCCTCAATTAAGTCATTTTTTAGAAAAAAGAAAGTGTTTACAAACCTTTTTTTCAAGCATGCGCTATCTAAAAATTCACTAAGGTTAACTAAAAAATTTGATAGCTCCGATACATTTAAGACCTGTATAGTTGGCTTTTCCCCCCTACATTTCGAACTCAATTTCAATTGACTCTTTAAGTAGGTCAGGGAACCCCATCTTTCTAAGCGTCTCTTGGACATTTTTTGTAACATTGAGATACCACGTCTTTACCTGATGGCC
>JAUVZJ010000005.1 GCA_030602585.1 Candidatus Methanophagales archaeon
ACAGCGGTAAGTGCAACACCAGCGCCTACACCCACTGCGACAGTGACAGCAACGCCAACGCCTGAATCTTCGGCTTCGATACCAACACCTGCTCCAACAACAAATTCGTCATCAAATCCCACATCTAACCCTGAGAACCCATAGATACCAGGATTCGAGGCTGTATTTGCAATTGCGGGATTGATAGCAATTGCGTTTATTCTGCTAAGGAGGAAGTGAAAGAGATAGGTGAAACAGAAGGAGACAAAAAATATGAAAAAGTTTGTTGGAGGGAGTTTATTTTTTTCTTCCCTCTTCATTGCAAAAACAAAAAAGGAGGTAATAAGAAAAAAATGAAAATGAGAAAAAGAGCACTGACATTGATGGCACAAGGTCATGAAATATGGCTTGAAAAAGCGAAGATTGAAGGCGGTAGTGTGGAACTGGCGTTGTTATATGGGCACAACATGCGTGCAGATGGAATCGCAGACCCTGAGAAGATAACACCTATTGTTTATTCTTCCGATGGAACGACACTCGAGCCCACAATGGCATCTAAAGAGGACCACCATCTGATGACGTTTCAAGTAGAAAAAGAAGGGTACTATACTGCAATCATTGACCTCGCTTCAATCATATTTTCGCGGACAAAGGAAGGGTATCAGGTCGGTCCGAGGTTCAAATTCAAAGACGTGATTTATGCCGGGGCTTTCCATCAGATGGCAAAGAGGATTGTTCCAATTGGTGATGCTGGTGCGTATAGTGGTGAACTCGTGCATGGAATACTCGAAATCGTGCCAAAGGACATTCGTTGTGAAGTGGGCAGCGAGGTTGAGCTGAACGTCTCCTATGAGGGAAAAAATCTCGCTTCAGCAGAGGTAAAAGCGGTATCAAAGAAAGAAGGTAAGGAGATGGCTTTGGTTACCACTGATGAGAACGGTATCGCCAAGGTTCCAATCGCATGCGAGGGTGAATGGATGTTTCTGGTGCGACACAGAGACCCAACGAAGAAAGTAAGCGAAGAGTACGATGAGTCTGTCTTCGTGAGCACGTTGGTGATGGAGACGAGGGGGGCTGAATGAAGAAGATAATCGTTACAGGGAAGGGAGGGGTAGGAAAGACGACAATCATCGCAACGCTCTCGAGGTTATTAGCAAGGGAGGGGCATCGGGTTTTAGTGATAGACTGCGACCCAAGCATGAATCTTGCGATGTCACTTGGCGTTTCGCTTTCTGATGTCCTCCCTCTTGCTGAAAATAAAGCGAATATCCATGCGAAGTTGGAGCTGGACCTGGACGATGAACATGCGCATGAAAATGGAAACGAAATCGAAATAGACGAAGTCATCGAGGACTATATTGTCGAAACGAAGGATGGAGTGAAGTTGATTGTAATGGGAACGATTCCTTATGGTGGTTCCGGCTGCCTGTGTTCATCCATTGCGCTGGTGAAGCTGCTGATAGGATACATTGCATCTGGAGATAACGATTTTGTCATGGTGGATTCTCAAGCAGGAGTTGAAATCTTTGGCAGGGGGCTGGCATCGGAGTTCGACTTTACTCTTGTCATTACAGAACTGATGCCAAAGGCAATCGAAGTGACAAGGCATGTGATGACGCTATCAAGGGACCTGGGTGTTAAGAAGCAGATTGTAATCGTGAATAAGGTTGAAGATGGCACGGAATGTGAGACAATCTCACGAGAACTGGGGCTCAATGCAGACCAAATGTATTCTGTGCGATGCGACAAGAAAGTCATTGAGGCGGATAAGAAGGGGCTTCTGATTCTCGATTACGCACCGCAGGCATCAGTTGTAGAGGATATACAAAGGATAAAAGAAGAGATACTGGAGGGTTAAATTTAAAATGTGCGAATTTGTTGTGTATTTAGAGGAAAATGGGAGTAAAGAAAGAGAAGTGGTGGCAAGGAAGATAATCAAGGCAAAGAAGAGGGATGGAAAGACTGTTCTGATGGATACATCTGGTAATGTGACACCGGTTGAGCATGTAAGTATCGAGGTGGTAGATACGCTTATGCAGGAGTTGATCTTGAGAAAGGAGAGATGAAGATCGAAAAAGAAGTGAAAAATGGAAAAAGAAAAGTTTGAATCAGCCAGGGTAAAGGAGAAGATAAAAGAATACTGGGATCGCACAAAGGAGCACGCTTTCTTCAAAGATGATGCGGAAGAAGAGGCATGGAGGAACTCGCTTCGTGAAGAGTTTGGTGTTGATGGAGAAAAACTAAAAATATTGGACGTTGGTACTGGCAACGGTTCATTAGCTCTCCTTCTCGCCGAGATGGGACATGATATTGTAGGAATTGACGTCTCAGAGGGAATGCTATCAGTAGCAAGAAAGAAGGCAAAGGAAAGAGGGGTCAACCCTAATCTAAGGATTGGTGATGCCGAATCGTTGGATTTTGAAGACGAGTATTTCGATGCAGTTGTCAGTCGGATTGTCCTCTGGACGCTTCCTCATCCTGAGACGGCAATTAGCGAATGGAGGCGAGTGTTGAAGCCCGGCGGGAAGGTGCGGGAAGGTGTACACATTTGAAATCGATTCGCCTGGTAAAAGGAAAGAAACAGGTAGAAAGATCAAGAGGAATCTGGGATTGCTCTTGATCACGATAATTGAGCGGAAGAATGCCTGGAGCAGAATGGCAGATTACGGTGAGGATATAAAGGAAAATCTCCCACTGTGCTACGATAAAGCTTCTTCAAGTGCTATCAATAAGGTGGAACTCTTCAGGAAGGGTGAATTCGAAGATGTGACGCTCTTCAAGATGGACGAGGTAAACGAGATACTCAATAAACAGGAGGAAGTTCCGTTAAGATACAAACTCGTATGGGGTGACTTCGGTGATCGTGTGTGGTACTATATTAGGGGCTGTAAACCTGTGTAGGTGATAATATGAACGACATAAAGAATAAGATAAAGGACTACTGGAATGAAAGGTCCTCAACTTTTGACCTTTCCCCAGGTCATGTTATAGGTAGCAAAGAGGAAAGAGAAGCATGGGTATCTCTTTTTCAAGACAAATTTGGCAAAGGAATACAAAAAATACTCGATATTGGTGCTGGAACTGGCTTTCTTTCTCTTATTTTGGCTGAGATGGGATATGACGTTGTTGGTGTTGACATTTCAGAAGAGATGTTAGAGAGCGCGAAGAAAAAAGCGGTGGATCGAGGGCTTGAACTAAAAGTCGAGTTCAAATTGGGTGATGCTGAAGCTCTGCCCTTTAAAAGTGGGTTTTTTGACGCAATTGTAAATAGAGCTGTCCTATGGACTCTCCCTGAACCGAAAAAAGCACTCAGTGAATGGAAACGCGTGTTAAACCCTGGTGGAAAGCTCTGTTTCTTCCTTCACGAACCACATAACAATGGAATAACACAACGCTTACGACGGCAACTTGGGAATGTTCTAATCCTCTTTATAGAGAGGAGAAATCCATGGCATTCTCTTTATAATAAGAAATTGGGTGTGGAACTTCCTTTTAGAGGCGGTGTAGAACCTTCAGTAATAACGGAGCTTTTAGAGGATGCCGGGTTTGAACAGGTCTCTGCCAAGCCGATGCACGAAATAAGCAGGTTAAAAACCGAAAAAATGCCTTTATGTTACAGAATAGCTCACAACCACAACCATATTCAATACTGTTATACTGCCGTTAAACCAGAACCAGAAGGAGGCGAATAAAAAAGCGAAATGAAAATAAAATCCGAAGATAGAGAAATAAAAAATATTATCAATCGTCATCTTCTCTGGACACTGCCAAATCCTGAGAAGGCGATGTCCGAGTGGAAACGTGTTTTGAAACCAGAAGGTAAAGTGCTAATAATTGATGGAAGTTGGGGCGATTACAACAGGTTACGTAGACAGGTCTGGCGTTATCTCGTCTCTATGCCTTTGATTTTAATCACGGAGCGAAGGAATCCATGGCATGGGCATTATGGCAGGGATATTGAGAAACAATTACCAATGAGGCACAGAAAACGCCCGCAGGCGGATATTGAACTTCTTGAGAATCTCGGATTCAACGTGGATGTGATGGGAGTATCAATCCCAAGAACCCAGTCGTTTCTCGACTCACTGAAATATGGCTATTGGAGTAAGCAGTTTTTGGTAAAGGGAGTTAAGGTTAAATGAAGGAGGTAATAAAAAATGTCGACTAGAAAGAAAATTAGCACTGGTATAGCAATATGCTTGGTACTGCTGAGCAGTATAATGTTGGGGTGCATAGAACAAGGCACTCAAAACTCAAGACAAACATTAACGATTGGATATGGCAAGGATACAAATGTTGCTTCTCCGAAAATGATGGATTTCATGCCAGAGATGATGGTTCTGGAGAGGCTCATAGAATACAAAGATGGTGAAGTACTGCCAAGTCTGGCAACTTCGTGGGACATCCAGGATAACAGCAAGACGATAGTTTTTCATTTTAAAAAGGACATTAAATTCTCGGATGGAAGCCCATTTACTGCTGAAGATGTAAAATTTACATTCGATAGGCTGAAAGCACTGAAATATTACCATTGGACTGAAGTTGATCGAATAAAAAGTGTAGAAGTGATTGATCCACATACGATAGCTTTTCATTACGAGGATGGGAAAGAAGGATACATTGCATTGACTGCTTTTGGGGAATATCATTGCAGTATTATGAGTCCCGTATCGGTTGAACCAAAGGGAGATGTCAAAGAAAAAATCGTGAATCCCATCGGAACTGGTCCTTGGAAGGTAGACGAGTATGTAAAAGATCAGTACACGATATTTGTGCGGAACGAGATTTATCATGGCGAAAAACCAAAATTGGATAAGATTATTGTTAAAGTTATACCAGATGCCGAGACAAGGGTCTTGGCTCTCAGATCGGGCGATGTGGATATGATTGTTGACTATTACCATGGTGGATCCAGCTATACTCCTAGAAATTTGTTAGAGCCATTGAAAAGCGAAGGATTCAATGTAATCAAAAATGAGATGCCGATGACCACGATAATTAAGTTCAATTACAAAAAAGAGCCGTGGAACGATGTGAGAGTTAGAAAAGCCGTAAACTATGCAATCGAGAAGGATGAGGTTTCGGCACTCTTCGATAACTGGGTGAATCCGGCAAGACACGGATTGTATAGTGAACAAGGACCCTCCATAAAAGAGGTAAAGGTAGAAGCATATACCAACGATATAAATAAAGCAAAGACCTTACTTAAGAATGCAGGCTATGAGGAATTGAAAGCAGACCTCGTATTGCAGGGCGAAAATCCCGATGAGGTTAAGCTTTGCGAACTTATACAGGCACAACTCAAAAAAATTGGCATTCAGGTGAAGCTGAGCGTATTGGAGGGTGGTGCATACAGCGAAAGAAGGAATAAAGGAGATTATGATCTTATGGTATATTATATTGGCGGTCCCGAAAGGCGCAGCTACACGAGAACGGACGGCAGGTTTAATCCAAACGCTCCTGAGTTTGGGTACGGGGCATACGATGATCCTGAGTTGTCAGATGTCCTTGAGAAGGCTGTATCATCTTTCGATGGCAAGGAGCGTCAAGAGGAATTCAAACAGTTTTACCAACTGCTCCACGAGAAGGCAGGTGTCGTTCCACTCTACTATGATGCAGTGTTTATTGTAGCAGATAAGAAGGTGAAAGGGATCAAATATGTAAGCTCAGAGCCTTGCTTTAGCGGGGTGTGGATAGAATGAAGGCAAAGGATATTATCAAAGAGGAATGGGATCTGTTAGCTCAGGACTTTGATAACAAGGCAGGACATGGAATACGCACAAAAGAAGAAGAGGAAGCATGGATAAATCTTTTAACTCGTGCAATCGGGACGAAAAGACTCAAAATATTAGATGTGGGCTGCGGTACCGGTGTGATTGCATTACTTCTTGCAGAGATGGGTCATGAGGTAACAGGCGTTGATATATCGGAGAGAATGTTGGAACGAGCAAGGGAGAAAGCAAAGAGCATAGAGATTCCAGTGAAGTTCGAGTTCGGTGATGCAGAAGACCTTCCATTCGATGACGGAAATTTTGATGTTGTAGTTAATAGACATCTCCTTTGGACTATGCTAAACCCTGAGAAAGCAGTAAGCGAGTGGAAAAGGGTTTTAAAGCCAGAAGGCAGGGTGATAATAATCGATGGTAGCTGGAATGGTCAAGCACTACGCAAACGAGTTTGGCGTTTCCTTGCCGTGCCTCTGATTTTGATCACAGAGCATCGAATCCCATGGCATGGTCATTACGACAAAGATATGGAGAAGAACTTACCGATGAAGCAGAGAAAACGTCCTCAGGCAGACATCGAAATTCTTGAGTACTGCGGTTTTGTAGATATTAATATGTCGAAGGTGACAATTCCGATAACCAGAACGTTCATCGAACGGCTGAAGTATGGTTACTGGGGAAGTGATGAGTTTTTGCTGAGTGCTACCAAATTGAAATAAAAATGAAGAAATACATAACAAAAAGATTGCTTTTATTGATCCCGATTATGCTTGGGGCTTCTGTACTCTCCTTTTCCATCCTTTATATTGCTCCTGGAGATCCTGCAGAGCTAATGCTTGAGAGGCAGCTGCAGGGTGCTCCAACTAAAGAACAGATAGATGCGTTCAAAGAGGAGCATGGATTAAACGATCCAATTCCAATCCAGTTTGCAAGATGGCTTTATAAGATATTGCGTGGTGATCTCGGTACATCGCTTAGAACCGAAGAGCCAGTACTAAAGGAGTATCTAAATAGATTTCCCGCTTCCCTTGTGCTATTTCTTCTCTCACAGATAATCTCCATCACAATAGCGATTCCTTTAGGAATTATATCGGCAGTAAAACACAACTCGAAGGTGGATCATTTTTCCAGGTTTATGGCAATGTTTGGTGCTTCCATGCCAAATTTTTGGCTGGGCTTGCTTTTAATTCTTTTCTTTGCGGTTTATTTGGATTGGCTTCCAGCCTTTGGTTATGGAGGGATTACGCACATAATCCTTCCAGCAATAGCCTTGGGGGTATCAGGATGTGCATCGATCATGCGGCTAATGAGGGCAAGTCTGCTCGAGGTTTTACACCTGGATTATATAAGGACTGCGAGAGCAAAGGGTTTGTGCGAAAAGCTCATTATAGTAAAACATGCTTTAAAAAATGCGTTGATTCCAGTCGTAACAGTTATTGGCTTACATATCAGTCATCTCATTTCAAGTATGGTGATAGTCGAGGCGATATTTGCATGGCCCGGAGTTGGCAGATTTTTGATTGAATCGATACATGCAAGAGATTTTCCAGTGATTCAAGGCTTTGTTTTGATTATTGCAATGTTTTTTGTCTTTGCTAATCTGATCGTAGATATTTCGTATACATACTTGGATCCCAGAATACGATATGAGATGGAGAGGATAAAATGAGGCTTAAGATCGTTCAGCAGCTTAAAAAAGATAAAATGGCAGTGATTGGAGTAATAATCATCCTCATTCTTGCCTTCCTTGCGATATTTGCCCCATACTTGTCTCTGTATGATCCAATGGAAGTAAACATGGAGAATCGTTTGCTGACCCCAAGTGAAAAACATCCTCTGGGAACTGATCAGTTGGGCAGAGACCTTTTAAGCAGAATAGTTTATGGGACACGGGTTTCAATAGCTGCAGCGACAATGGCTACCCTTATGATTATGATTTTTGGTGTAACGATAGGGGCAATCGCAGGATACTTTGGTGGCGTAGTCGATCAAGCAATAATGCGCGTGGTTGATGTATTATTAGCGTTTCCAAGTTTGATTTTGACAATAGCGATTGCAGGAATCTTGGGGCCCTCGCTTATGAACCTTATAATTGCTATGACCGCAACTGGGTGGGTAGGTTACTCGAGAATAATTCGTGGTTCTGTTTTGTCTGTAAAAGAAAAAGAATTCATAGAGGCAGCAAGAGCGATGGGCTGTGGCAATTTGTATATTATTGCTCGTCATATCATACCAAACGTTATTTCTCCAGTGATCGTGATTGCAACCATAGATATGGGACACACAATTCTCTCAATCACCGGATTAAGTTTTTTAGGATTGGGAGCACAACCCCCTACTCCAGAATGGGGTGCTATGCTCAATGATGGAAAGTCTTTCATGACAACGGCACCACATTTAATGATTTTTCCAGGATTGATGATCATGGTTGTAGTGTTAGCTTTCAACTTCCTGGGTGATGGATTAAGAGACGCATTGGACCCACGGCTAAGGCAGGTGATGATGAAATAAAAGATAAAATCAGAGCGTGGTGGGATAACGCACATCAGAACTACGATTGGGTTCAGGCACATGGTGTTCATTCAGAGCAAGAAAAAGAGATATGGAGAAACGCTTTAACTCAATTACTTAGAATCGAAAAAAAGCTAAAAATACTGGATATAGGCACTGGTACTGGTTTTTTGGCATTGTTGCTGGCTGAGATAGGGCATGATGTGACAGGGGCAGATTGGTCAAAGAGTAAACTGGAAAAGGCAAAACAGAAGATAAAGAACACCAATATTCCTATAAAGTTTGTGATGGAGGATGCCGAAAAGCTATCCTTCGAGGATAATCTATTTGATGCGGTAGTTAGCAGGCATCTGATTTGGACATTAGCAAATCCAAAAGCGGCATTTAAAGAATGGGCGAGAGTAACAAAGCCCGGTGGCAAAGTCATAGTAGATGTACCAGAAAAATATTCTCATGTTGGGAGTCATCACTTTGGAGAGGGAATAGGCAAAGAGTTACCATTTTACAACGGTGCTGATCCAGAGGAGATTGTCAAAATGTTTGAAGATGCAAGACTGGTGAATGTGTCTGTGCAAAGTTTCAAAAAATTGACTTTGGTGAAAGGGGAAAAATTATGAGTGACAAGTATCACAGAAGAGATTTAACAAGTTGATGGTACGATGGAAATGATAATAAACTCTATAATTCGTGCGCTCGAGCTTTGGATATGTGTGCTTCCTTTTACGATCGTTGGTATATTGTTAGCAAGTATTGCCATTGAATTCAGAATATTTAATCGATTGTTTCCAGTGCTAAAACCGATATTGCAACGAGCACATTTTAGTCCAGGGTCAGGACTTGCGTTTATAACGGCATTTGGCTCGCCAATCGCAGCCGTAGCGATGGTCGCTGAACTTTATGCTGAGAAAAAAATAGACCAAAAGGAGGCTTTGTTAGTGACCGTAGCAACTTGGTTTCCGCAGACAATTTATGAAACCATCGCTTATATCTTCCCTATAATACCATTGCTCGGAATGGTTGGTATTGCATATATATTCTTATTTGTGTTGAATGGAATAATAGTAGCAATATTAATGTTTATTATTGGTAGAGCCTTGCTAACCGAGAAGAACTACGAATTTGTTAGGGATAATGAAAAGATAGCCGTTAAAGCAGCACTTAAAAGAAGTGTAAAGAGTTCGATAAATCTTTTAAAACGACTTATGATTGTAGGGCTTCCAGTGAGCATTGTAGCAATTGCTCTTATTAATATAGGAATATTTGATGCATTGCCTAAATATCTTGGTTGGATGCCGCTACCTCCTGAGGCACTGGCTATAATACCGTTGAAAATTGCAAATCCCATGGCGGCATATATCACACTTGCAGATTTAATGAAGACAGGAATTTTGGATTTTAAGTTAGCACTGTTGACTTTACTGATTGCTAGTGCTTTTGTGAGTTTACGATACATTTTTGCACACAGGCTACCGTATTATTTTGGAATTTTTGGTCCTGTAGTAGGTGTGAAGATAACATCGGTGAGTGCAACATTACGGCTCGGATTGACTGGTTTGATGATTTTTGCCTTGATATTGTTTTTATGAAACATCATACCTGAAAATAACGATTGAGGTGAAACTACATTGAAGAAGAGAGCAGAAATCGCAGTAACCGGAACTGAGCTAAAAGAGCAATACAAGAAGTCCATCGGGAGAACAGTCTTCTTCATCCTCACTCCATCCTTTTTAGTTCTAATCTCTGGCATATCTGCATCGCTCGGAAGCGCAAACATCCCGATATGGGACACGTATTTTGCATTTCTCCACAAATTCTCCTCCGATCGGATGGTGGCTGTCGGTATTTCCGGGATTGATGATCATGATCACGGTGTTAGCCTTCAACTTCCTGGGTGATGGATTAAGAGATGCATTAGACCCACGACTAAGGCAGGTGATGATGAAATGACCAATCAGTTGCTAAGCATACATAGCGCCGCTGATCCTATCTTATCTTTTCGCTTTTTCATAGTTGTAAGTAAGAAAAAAATCGAAAATAATATATATATCCTCAACAATAAAATCTTAATATGTTTATGTATGAAATAAAATAAAGAGAAAAGCGTGAAAGTGAAAATAAAGAGGGAGGGAATAAAAGAATGTCGAGTAAAAAGAAAATTGGTATAGCAATATGTTTGGTATTGTTGAGCAGCATGATGCTGGGGTGTATAGAACGAGAAACTCAGGAATCAGCTACAACCACTCAAGTAGAGCAGGTATTGACCCAGGGCTCGTATCGAGACTTTAAAGCTACTGCAGAGGGCAAAAACCTTGTCTTGGAGCCTCTGGTAGGCGTTGATGAATGGGGGAATCCGATTCCTGGACTTGCCGAGTCGTGGGATGTCTCCCCCGATGGGAAAACTTACACGTTCCATCTGAGAAAAGGCGTTAAGTTTCACGACGGAACGCAGTTCAATGCTGAAGCTGCAAGATTTTTCATCGAGTGGCAGGGAATGCAGAAGGCGTATGGAAAGTATATGGATCGAACAGAGATCGTAAATGATTATACTGTCCGCGTTTACCTCGAGAAGTACTATTACGGTTTCTTAGGTGAGTTAGGTCAGCTTATCAGCCCCAATGCGGTGGAGCCGGCAGGGGATGTGAACGGTAAACTGGTTAACTACATAGGAACAGGTTCTTTCAAGCTTGTGGAATATAAAAAGGATCAGGAAGCCGTCCTCGTAAGGAACGATGACTACTGGGGAAAGAAGCCGAAACTTGAGAAGGTCATCTGGAAGGTTGTCCCGGACCCTTACACCCAGGTTTTAGCTCTGAAAGCTGGCGAACTTGACTTGATCGGTGCCGCTGAGCATCATAGCTGCCTGCCCTATATCGAGATTGCAAAGATGCAGAAAGACCACGATTTTGAGGTTATGTTACATTCCTACGGACGCTATCAGGTCATTGACTTCAATTTTAAGAAGGAGCCATTCAATGACGTCAGGGTGAGGGAGGCGTTTAACTATGCGATCGACAGGGAACTTATGGTTCATACGCTTTTTGCAGACTTAACCAAGCCTGCATATTTACTTGGCCCACCCGCGCCCGACTGGGGACCACGTAACATCGAAGGGTATAGATATGACCCCGAGAAGGCGAATCAGCTTCTGGCTGAAGCAGGCTGGAGAGATACAGACGGTGACGGGATCCTGGACAAAGACGGGAAGCCTTTTACCTGCGAGCTTATAGTTCCGTCCGGCGAGGCGAATGCCGATGTGGTCGCCGTATTCGTTCAATCCGAGCTTAAAAAAATCGGCGTGCAGATGAAAGTCACCACTATGGAAAGCGGCGCTGCGTGGGACATGCGAAAGAAAGGTGAAGGGGAATATGATCTGTTCGTGCACCATTGCTGCGGTGCAGCTGCGATGGCATGTCTGGGTATAGGAGGTAAATATCATTCCGCTTATGCCTATGGAAAAGGAGTTTATCACAACGACGAACTGGATAAACAGATAGAGAAGGCTTTTACTTCCCTCGACAAAACCGAGCGGAGAAAGGCATTCGACCAGATATGGAAGATATTGCACGAAGAATCTCCTTCTATACCGCTTTACGACATCACGAAGCCCGTGATATTCAGGAATAACATGCAAGGCTTTAAGTTCGGACCGACCATATTCGATATGGATTTAAGTGATGTAGAGGTAGTTGAATATGAGGTGGAGGCTCCCACACCAACAGAGCAGGTGCTAATCCAGGGGGCGTATAAAGACTTTAAACAGGCTGTAGAGGGTAGAAACCTTGTATTCGAGACTCTAATGGGCGTAGATGAGCAGGGGAATTCCGTTCCAAAACTTGCCGAATCGTGGGAAATATCTCCCGATGGGAAAACTTATACATTCCATCTAAGAAAGGGTGTTAAGTTTCATGACAGGACGCCGTTCAACGCATCGGTGGCAAAATTTTCTATTGAATGGTCTGGAAAAAAGAAGGCATTTGGAAAGTATATTGACTGGATAGAAATAGTGGATGACCATACCCTTCGAGTTTACCTCAAGGAATATTATCGCCCGTTTTTACTTGACTTGGCAAGCGAGTTCAGTAGCAAAGTCATCAGCCCCAATGCGGTGGAGCCTGCATGGGATGTGAACGGTAAGCTGGTTAATTATATAGGCACAGGTCCCTTCAAGCTTGCGGACTATAAAAAGGATCAGGAAGCCGTCCTCGTAAGGAATGATGACTACTGGGGAAAGAAGCCGAAGCTTGAGAAGGTTATCTGGAAGACCGTCCCGGACCCTTATACTCAGGTTTTAGCGTTGAAAGCCGGCGAACTCGATTTAATCGGAGCTGCTGAGCATCATAGCTCCCTACCCTATATCGAGATTGCGGAGTTGCAGAAAGACCCAAATTTAGGGGTCATTTTGCATTCCTACGGACGCTATCAGGTCATCAGATTCAATTGCGAAAAGGAGCCATTCAATGATGTCAGGGTAAGGAAGGCATGTAACTATGCGATTGACAAGGAACTTATGGTTCATACGCTTTTTGCGGATATTCCGAAGCCGAGTTATCGCATAACTGACGCAAGATTCGAGTGGGGTCCTTCTAACATCGACGAGAAGTACTACCGATATGATTTGGATAAGGCGAAAAAGCTTATGACTGAAGCTGGCTGGGCTGATACTGATGGAGACGGGATTCTGGATAAAGATGGGAAGCATTTTACCTGCGAGCTTATAGTCCCGGCTGGCGAGGCGAATGCCGATGTCGTAGCTCCCTTTATGCAATCCGAATTAAAGAAACTTGGAATTCAGATGAATATTATCACTCTTGAAAGCGGTGCTGCTGGAAAAAGGCAAAAAGAGGGTAAATATGATTTGTACGTGCACCATAGCGGGTGTTTACCATCTGTCGCAGGATACATAGAAATAGGCGGAAACTATCACGCAGGTGGATGGCCACATGGTTACCAAAACGATACGCTGGACAAACTGATAGAGAAAGCATGGACTACTCCTGATGAAGCTGAGTGGAGAGCGCTCTGCGATCAGATCTGGCAACTATTGCATAAAGAGGCGCCCTGTATTCCACTCTACGACATCACGAAGCCGGTGGTATTCAAGAAGAACGTGCACGGCTTTAAGTTCGGACCGACCATGTTCGAGATGGATTTAAGTGATGTGGAGATAGTGTAGATTCCACGGTGAAGTAGCGATGATAAAGTTCATAGCCAGGAGATTGATGATAGCCGTAGTGGTAATGCTTGGCGTTTCATTAATCTCCTTTTCTCTCGTTTTTTTTGCGCCAGGCAATCCTGCTGAGGTCATAATCAGGGCAGAAATTGGAGAAGAACCCACGCTTGAAGAAATCGAATTCTTTTTTCAAGAACATGGTTTAAAAGCTCCTTTTTTTACACAATGTGCGCAATGGTTGTATATGATTACACATGGCGACCTTGGAACTTCTTTCAGGACTGAAGAGCCAGTTTTGGTGGAATTTATTGACAGGTTCCCAGCAACCCTTGAACTGGCAGTAGCTGCGATGTTCATAGCGATACTCATATCCATTCCATTGGGAATCCTCGCGGCGATGAAGCAAAACTCGGTTTTAGACCATGGCAGCAGGTTTGTAGCGCTGTGGGGTGTATCTATGCCGAATTTCTGGCTGGGCTTACTTTTAATTCTATTTTTCTCTGTCAGACTCGATTTGTTCCCATGTTTTGGCTATGGAGGCATAGAATATCTGATACTGCCAGCCATTACACTTGGAACCGGTATGACCGCATCCCTCATGCGATTGATGCGTGCAAGCATGCTTGAGGTTTTACGCCAGGACTACATTAGAACGGCAAGAGCCAAAGGTTTGATGGAAAGGGTGGTGATATGGAAGCACGGTTTTAAGAACGCGCTAATTCCAGTAGTAACGGTTATGGGCATGCAAGTTGGTCATTTATTGGCTGGTGCTGTAATAGTCGAGACAATATTTGCATGGCCCGGGGTAGGCAAATTTCTGGTTGATGGGATATACGCCAGAGACTATCCCGTAATTCAAGGCTTTATTTTGATTATTGCATTGTTCTTTGTTTTATCAAATTTGGCTGTGGATATTTTATACACCTATTTAGACCCGAGAATAAGATACGATGTAAAAAAGGGGATGAAATGATGTCAATCGTTCAACAACTTAAAAAGGATAAAATAGCAATGATTGGAGCGGTAATTATCCTTTTTCTTGCTGGTATTGCAATACTCGCTCCGCATATAACTCCATACGATCCAATAGAGTTGGACTTAGAGAACCGCTTATCATCTTCAGATGTGAATCATTTGATGGGTACCGATAACCTTGGTAGAGATGTTTTAAGTAGGGTCATTTACGGGGCAAGGATTTCGCTGAGTATGGCAACAGTTGTTGTCGTGATTGTTATGCTTTTGGGTATAGCGATGGGAACCATTGCAGGATACCTTGGTGGTATTATTGATGGAACAATAATGCGAGTGGTTGATGTTTTATTGGCATTTCCAAATATAATCCTGGCATTAGTTATTGCAGGTATTCTTGGTCCCTCTCTCACCAATGTTATGATTGCTCTCAGTGCAATATGGTGGGTAGGTTACGCAAGAATAATTCGTGGTTCTGTTTTGTCTGTGAAGGAAAAAGAGTTTGTTGAGGCTGCGAGAGCAATGGGCTGCAGCGACACACATATCGCCATTCGCCACATACTGCCAAATGTTCTATCACCAGTAATAGTTCTCGCAACCCTTGATATGGGTCATATAATACTTTCAATTGCAGCACTGAGTTTTCTCGGATTGGGTGCGCAACCACCGATACCTGAGTGGGGTACGATGCTCAATGAAGGAAGACCCTTTATGGAGACCGCTCCGCATTTAATGATTTTTCCGGGATTGATGATCATGGTCGTAGTGTTAGCTTTCAACTTCCTGGGTGATGGACTGCGGGATGCACTGGATCCGAGGATGAAGGAGGTGATGATGAAATGACATTGCTAAGTATACAAAATCTAAAAGTCCATTTCCATACCGAAGATGGTGCGGTAAGAGCAGTAAATGATGTAGATCTGGTGATAGAAGAGGGAGAGACCCTGGGCTTAATCGGGGAAACGGGATGCGGTAAAACTGTATTAGGGCTCTCGATACTGCGTCTGCTCTCTGAGAACACAAAGGTAGAGGGTAAAATTTTATACAAGGGAAAAGATTTGCTCAAACTCAATGAGGGTGAGATGAGGAAGATAAGGGGAAAAGAGATAGCGATGATATTTCAAAATCCATTAACCTCGATGAATCCGGTTCTTACAATAGGAACACAAATTTCTGAGCCCTTTGAGTTGCACCAAGGCTTAAAAAAGAAAGATGCAATACAAAAAGTGATTGCGATATTAAAGTTGGTGCGAATACCGTCACCATCGGAAAGAATAAATGAATATCCTCATGAGTTCAGTGGTGGAATGAGACAGAGGGCTATGATTGCGATGGGACTTGCTTGTGAGCCCTCATTAATCCTTGCGGACGAGCCGACCAAGGGTCTGGATGTCACGATACAAGCACAAGTTGTAGACCTGATGAAAGAACTAACGACAAACTCCAAAACTTCTATGCTGCTGATAACTCACGATCTTGGTGTTGCAGCCGAGTTATGCGATAACATTGCAGTAATGTATCCCGGTGAAATCGTCGAATACGCAGATATTAAAGAATTGTTCAAAAACCCTAAACATCCATATACACAGGGTTTTCTTGGTTCTCTTCCAGGCAGAGGTTTAAAGCCAATGAATGGTATGAGTCCATCTCTAATTGATCTTCCAGAAGGGTGTAAATTCCATCCAAGGTGTCCATTCGCAAGAGAGAGATGCAAGAATAAGCGACCAGAAATGGTAGAAATAGGGAAAAAACATTTTGTGAGGTGTTTCTTATATGATTAAAGTTGAAAACTTAAAGAAATATTTTTCAACTGGAATGTTCAGCAAAAAATACGTTAGAGCGGTGGATGGCCTTAGTTTTGCGATTGAAAAGGGTGAAACCCTCGGTTTAGTAGGTGAGAGTGGATGTGGAAAAACAACAGTTGGCAGATTGATTCTAAGGCTCATCGAGCCCACCGAAGGCAAAATCTTTTTTAAAAACACGAATATTCTCGAACTCAACAAGAAGGATTTAAGAAAGTTAAGACCCAAAATGCAGATAATATTTCAGGACCCCGATTCATCACTTGACCCAAGAATGAAAATAGGGGAAAGCATTGCAGAGCCTTTAAAACTGTACAATATTGTTAGCAAAAATGGAAGAGAAGAAAAAATCTCAGAATTAATAGAGATGGTTGGATTAAATCCGGAACATATAAATCGCTATCCTCATGAACTCAGCGGTGGACAAAATCAAAGAGCGGTGATTGCAAGGATTCTTGCAATAAACCCTAAGTTCATAGTTGCCGACGAGCCAACATCTTCCTTAGATGTTAATGTGCAAGCGCAGATGCTCTTTTTACTGAAAAAAGTACGAGAAAAGTTTGGGCTTACCTGTTTATTTATTTCCCATGACCTGGAAGTAATAAAGGTTATGACCGATAAAATCGCAGTGATGTATCTTGGAAAGCTGGTCGAAGTCGGAAAAACAAGCGATATATTCAATGGTGCAGTGCACCCGTACACACAGGCATTATTGTCTGCAATTCCTGTTCTGGACCCAGAGGCGAAAAGGAAAAGAATAGTGTTAGGGGGCGAAATCCCCAATCCAATCAATCCCCCATCTGGCTGTAGCTTCCACACCAGGTGCCCTTACCGCGAAAGGATATGTGAGATCGAAGAGCCAATGATGATTGATATTGGAGATGGGCACCAGGTAGCCTGTCACCTAAATCGTTAATACCTTTTCAGCTAATGCTATTATTATGATAGAAGTGGAAAATTTAGTGAAAAAATTTGGAGATGCAACTGCTGTGGATGGGATCAGTTTCAAAGTAAGAAAAGGAGAGATATTTGGCTTTTTAGGACCCAATGGAGCAGGTAAAACCACAACAATCAATATACTGGTAGGTCTATCGCTTCCAAGTTCTGGAATTGCAAAAATAGCTGGACTCGACGTGACAAAACATCCAATAGGAATAAGAAAAAGACTTGGCATAGCAGCCCAGGCCGCATACTTCGACCACCATCTGAGCATCAAAGACAATCTTTTCTACCATGGATTGTTGTATGGTCTGCCCAGAAAAGAGCTCAAAAAAAGAGTGGATACCGCTTTACAGTGGAGCAAACTTGAAAAATACAGGAATAAAAAATTTCACCAATTATCTGGTGGAATGCAAAGAAGGCTTGTTGTGGCAAGAGCAATGTTATCAGACCCGGAAATACTCTTATTGGATGAACCTACAACCGGTCTTGACCCACAAACCAGAAGGCAGGTCTGGGAATTCATAAAGAATCTGAAAGAGGCAGGGAAAACAGTTCTCCTGACAACCCATTACATGGAAGAGGCAGATCTTCTTTGCGACAGGATTGCTATTATTGACCATGGGAGAATTATAGCCAGCGGAACACCGAATGAACTAAAAAAGATGCTGGATAAAAATATTGTAATTGATATAACTTTAAATCCTGAAGTCGCAGGCGACCACATCAAAAGAGACTTAGACATTATCTCTGGTGTTAATTATGTAAGAATGGAAAGCAATAGAATAAAGATTGGAGTGGTTGATGATGCAATCGTAGAACAGGTATTAAAAAGCCTTATTATAAGAACTAAAATCAGTGAAATTAATATTATCCGTCCAACGCTTGATGATGTTTTTCTTCATCTAACTGGTAGGGAGATACGATGAGATGATTGCAAGAGTGATAAAAGCTATGCTTGCGGTATGGGAACGTGAAATGCATGAGTACATAAGCAATCTGCATGTAAATGCCATGCGTCTTGCAGTAGAGCCATTGCTATTCATTTTTATCTTTGGAATGGGACTTGGCAAGCGTGTGGTGATTGGAGACGTAAATTATTTATATTTCCTGGCACCGGGCATACTGTTTATGGTTGCGGTAAACAACAGTTATATGACAATATCAATGAGGCTCATGATTGCACGAGACTGGGACAAAACATTGATTACTGCGCTCAGTGCTCCGATAAAACCCTTTGAGATTGTTCTTGGCTATGTGTTTGCAGGTGTAACTCAAGCACTGGCTGCATGCGCTATCTTTATTGTGTTGATGAATTATTTTTTAGGAATACCCTTTGGTTCCGTTTCCCTGATAGTGTTACTTATCATAGCAACAGCCGCATTTTTCTCTTCCCTCGGAGTAGCGATATCCATGGTGCTGGATAATCCACATCATCTAATGGTTGTCACATCGCTTGTTGTCATGCCCATGAGTTTTTTTTGTGGGATATTTATACCTGTTACTGATCTTCCGAACTGGGTGCAGCCCGTTATAGAGGCAATTCCTCTTACCGTGGCGGTACAAGCAGCCAGAGCGATAGCATTATCAACGGGCAACCCTTATCTATGGCAAAATCTGGCGTATATTATCGCATTTACAATCGCAGTATTTTTGATAGGGTTGCATCTCTTTAAGAAAAAAGTAATTACTTGAAGACAGTCAGGGAAAGAGCACACCCTAAAATAAAAAGAAGGACATGCTCATCAATATGAATAACAATCCAGAAATTTTCGTTATTGTTTCACTGTTCACTTTTTATCTTTTATAACCTGAATTTTAGCGATTATAGGCACCATGTATAAATTTGTCGACACCCATCGCGTTCATAAGCAATTCTTGCTTTTTGGTGGCTCTTGTGAGTTTACCTCTCACCTTACCTTTATAGGAATATTCAACAAGAGTGAGATTCTTTAGTTCATCCACTGCCAGATCAACCGACATATCTATGTTAGCGTTCTTCAACCGGAATTTGACAATTGTTCTTAGCAGGTATGCAAGAAACACGATTGTGAGATACGCATCAATCCGTTCCGGGCGCTGATAACGAATGGGTCCTAAAGAGAGTACACCTTTCAAGCATCTGAAGGCTTTTTCGATCTCATCCCGCTGGAAATAAATCGTGAAAACATTTTTTGCACTTATCCTTTGGTCTGTGCAGAACATTAGAAAACGACCGTCGATGAATTCTTCCTGTTGTACAAGATTATCATCCACCCTAAAACCTCGTCTCCCTCTTTGTTTGACGATCACAGATGAAATGACACCTTTAAGTTCATTAACACGATTCTTATCGGTTGTTTCACTCAACTCTTTGATCATCATGTCTCGATTTGCTTTTTCCATCGCTTTTTGTGTGGGATTTGAAACAACAACTATCAAACCGGATTGCCCATAAAGGGTTCCTTTCCTACCTTTAACATACACCATCCCTTCGGAAGACCGTTTCACGGCATTCTCCCATGTAGAAACATCTTCGTCATTCCAGTAAGATAGTTCACTGAACACTTCGCTGCGGGTTTCAGGACAGCAGCCGATGATATGGAAACCTTTTTTCCGGGCTATCTTGATGTTTCGCGTGCTCAACATTCCTCTGTCTACAATCATCGGAATACCACGATATCCCCATGATTCGAGTGCTGCAAGCATATCCTCCATCGTAAGCGTATCGTTCTTAGAACCGGGGATAGCACCGCATCTAACCGGGAAGCCATGCTCTCCTGAAATTACAAATCCAACACCAATTGTCCATTTGCCTCGCTGCGATAGAGTATAGCCTTTCTCTGAATAACTACATCCGTTACCAAAGTAAGTTATCTTTGTAACGTCGTAGAACAGATGCTTTCTGCTTTCGGAATCAAGCTTTTGACATCTTTCTGCCATTGTCCGCTGTATGGCAAGCCCGACGCCGGATTTAATTCCGTTTTTAACGAAACAGAGTTGGCTAAGACCGTTGTCCAAATCCACTCTGGTTAGTGTCTGTTGTTTATAGCCTTCCCACTCTGCTAAAGGTGTATTATTTACCCAAGCAGCAGCCTTTTCCAGAGAAAGTCTATTACATACTTGATTCATTACAAGAGCAAGAACGGGGAAACTTTGAGAAGGACAGTGCTTCTCCAATGCCTTCCGTAGATCAATATATTGTGCTGCATCATAATACAGTGCAAGCTTTCCTACAGGGACAGCTCGTTCAATCTCTTCCATTTTATGAGCGGGTGGTATGAGCTTCTCGTTCCCCTCTTCTCCGGTATCCACACCGAGATACTGAATCACTCTCTGCCTTGTGCTTTTTTCTCTTTGTCCCAATAATTCTCGACTAGATATCTATATTTCCTACCTTCCTTTATTTTGGTGCGTATGAATGTCATGGTGCCTAATAGGCACTATGTCATATAAATAGTTTGCGTAATTATCGCTTTATTGTCGATAATAACTCGGATATGTAGAGATTCAAGGCATGGTGCCTATAAAGCCAAAAATTCAGGATCAGTAGTGATAAAACCAATAGATTCGCGGACCTTTCCACTATCTTCTGCAATGTTATACCCGTTTACATATGCAGTTCCCTCTGTGGGTAAAATCAGCGTGCATAATATTTTTATAAACGTAGTCTTGCCAGCTCCATTTGGTCCGAGAATACCAAACAATTCCCCTTTTCCAATCTTTATGTTCACCATCTCTACCGCCGTTATCTCATCTTTTCTAAAGGGATGCATGAGAAAGTCGGTAAATCCTTTTTGCAGTGCGAACTTCTTCGTTAGGTCATACGTTTCAATAGAATATTCCAATATTTTCATCCTCCTATCGTTTTAACATTTACAAATTGAATTTTAAATTAAAATATATAAATATTGATAGATTATCATCAAATGTTATATTATGAGAAAGAATTAACAAGGAGGAAGGGGTGAAAAAAATATTTATGTCCACTATGGCAAGGAGGGCCAAGATAATAACATGACATCGAGCACTAACCATATCTGGAATAGGAACAAAGAGAGCGGAAATAAAAGCACAATACAAAAAGTTTATCGGGAGGAAAATTCTATTTATTATTATCTCTTCTCTCATCTTAATTTTTGAGACCAACTTCTGGAACTGCTTTAATCAATGGATTTGACATAATCAAAGAACCTGACAAGGTAAGGAAATCAATTGGGATTGTTTTTCAAGATCCGAGTTCCGACGACGACCTCACAGCTTATGAAAACATGGAGTTCCACGCCATGATATATGATATTCCCGTGGAAAGAGCGAATATATTAGAGCTTTTGAGGCTGGTTGAGCTTGATGACAAGGCAGACAGCTTTGTCAAGACTTTTTCTGGAGGCATGAAACGGAGGTTAGAGCTCACACGTGGTTTATTGCATCATCCAAAGGTATTGTTTCTGGATGAGCCTACTTTGGGCTTGGACACGCAGACGAGACGCAAAATCTGGGACTATATACGTGAAATAGCGAACGAAAAAGAAATGACGATCATTCTCACAACTCACTACATGGAAGAAGCTGATAGCATTTGTGACAGAATAGCAATAATAGATGAAGGTAAAATAAAGGCGGTTGGCAGCCCGAAGGAGATGAAAAACAATTTGAACGATTATAAATTTATTATAAAACTCATTAAAAACTATGATTATTTAGTGTTCGAGAAGGAACTTGAAAGAAGCATTAAGCGTAGAGAACTTGGGGTTGATATAACGGATGTCAATATAACTCAAAACAATGCTGGGAATGGAGTTAGCGCTAACGAAGTTGTGTTGGAAATCGACCTGAGAATCAATAACGAAAGTAAAAACTCCGATGCTTTACTGATAGATGCTCTTATTTCAGTCAAAGATGCCTTAAAAGAGTTCAAAAACTTCGAGATAACCACTATTGATTTACACAAACCAACCTTAGATGATGTTTTTATACACAATACGGGTAAAACACTCCGAGATGAGAGGGCACCACCGGATCGTAGATTGCGAATGGTTGCGAGCAAAATGACATCCGGAGTGAGAATAAGATAAGATGGTAAATATAAAGGCGATCTATATCATTTGGCTGCGGGGAATAAAGTTGTCTTCGAGATATAAGGTAGGTTTCATTAGTCATTTGGGGCAGCCACTACTTTGGCTGCTTCTCCTGGGTACAGGGCTTAGAGGCTCGGTACGCATGGGTAGTATGGGTTTAGCGGAGTCAACGGGATAGATTACATGACTTTTATGTTACCTGGAATAATAGGAATGAGCCTCCTCTTTTCCTCGATGATGGGCGGAATGAGAATTTTGTGGGACAAGAAATTTGGATTTTTAAAAGAGATGATGGTGGCGCCTATATCTACCTGAATTTTAGCGATTATAGGCACCATGTACAAATTTATCAATCTCCAACGCTTTCATAAGTAATAATCGCTTCTTAGTAGCTCTTTATTTTGGTGCGTATGAATGACATGGTGCCTAATAGGCACTATATCATATAAATAGTTTGCGTAATTATCGCCTTATTGGTGATAATAACGCAGGTATGCAGAGATTCAAGGCATGGTGCCTATAAAGCCAAAAATTCAGGTATCTAGAGTAAGTATAGTATTGGGAAATAACTTCAGCATTGCCACAATCTCAATTCTGCAGGGAATCATTATAATATTATTGGCACCATTGATAGGTGTTGATTTAAACTTATTCTACATACCAATTGCTTTGTTATTCATTTTAATGATTGGATTAACTTTTACAAGTGTTGGTATAGTACTATCAACGCAAATGGAGGACATGGGCTCGTTTCAAGGCATACAAACATTCTTGACTCTTCCTCTTTTCCTTTTATCAAGCGCATTTTTCCCCGTAACTAAACTGCCCTATCCAATCCAAATAATAGCTTACTTTAACCCTCTGTTCTACGGAGTTGATGGTTTGCATGGTGCATTAATCGGCGTATCTGCACTGCCGATGTGGTTCGACCTTTTGGCAGTAACCGCATTCTGTGCTGGTTTAATATTGTTGAGCGCTTATCTATTCAATAAAAGAGAGGGGATATAAAATGAGCAAGATGCACTAAGAATGTCTATCGGTGTTGTTTTTCCAGATCCCAGTGTAAACACGGAATTAACAGGTAGAGAAAACTTGGATTTTATTGCCAGAATGTACAAAAAGCTCGCCCATTCCTAAAACATGCTGCATCCACCTTTCATCCCATCCAGATGGAAACTCAGAAATCCTAATGTGGAATTTTTCCACACTTTATTGGATTTTTTAACATCTTCTATTTTTTTGTTATCTCTTTTTATTTATTATTTGGATAGTTCGATGTATAGAGTCATATTAAAAGATTTTCGGTTTTATTAAAATCATACATATTTATATATTGGAATACAAAAAGCATAAAAAAAGGAATTTTGTAAGAATAAAAGGAAGGTGATTAAAAAGAGATGAAGGAAAAAAGAGAAAAATGGAAAGGATTGATGCTACCGTCTTTGTTCGTGCTGTTAGCGACTGCTGCTTTACTTGCGTGGACGGTTACGGCGGTGCAGGGAGCGGAAGTAGAGAGCGTGACGAGGTATGCTCCGTCTGGTCCCGCTCCGGAGGCGGAGTTTGACGTGACGTTAAGGATTAACGGTGAACTTCCTTTAGTCGTTGGTATTGTTGAGACGATTCCGAGTGGGTTTAGCTTTGTGAGCACAACGCATCCGGCGGACAATTACAGTGTCTCAGGGCAGATGATTGCTTTTGCGGTGATAAACGAAAAGGAGATAAAATATAAAGTGATAGCGCCTCCTTCTGGTGAAGGCACTTTCACAGGGAAATGGATAGACATGCTAAGCGAGAAAGAAGGGAACATAGCAGATACTACAGTCATAGTCGGTGGTGGAGGTGCGGGCACACAAGAAGAAGAAGTTACACCTACACCAACACCAACGCCAGCAGTTCCTACAGTAACGAAAGCAAGCAGGGTCGTTCCGGTGATGGAAGCGGAAAAAGAAGCAGCGATGGTTTTCGAGGACATGGACGTTTCAATGATTACGCTGAAAGCGGATAAAAATGTGAACGATGTGAAGGTTGAGGTCGAGCGAATAGAGAGAACTCCGGACATACCTGAGCCTTCGGGCGTAGCATACACTTATCTCGACATGAATGTGGAAAATACGGCAGGTGCGAAAATAGAAGGCAGAGTTGAGTTCAAAGTAATGAAATCGTGGCTCGTGGATAACAATATTGACGAGGCAACGGTCAAGCTGAACAGATACGATGAAAACGAAGGATGGATGGCGCTTCCAACTACAAAGGTCGGTGAGGATGATGAGGGCTTTGTTTATTTCGAAGCAGAAACGCCTGGATTTTCTACGTTCGCAGTAACCGGTGAGGAGAAAGTGGAAACGGCGTACGTGAGGCTCGATACAATTGCAACTGTAGGAGTTGGAGAACCGCTGGTTGTAACCGGAACCACTAACAGAAAGGAAGGGTTTCCAATCGTTATCTCGGTTAAGGGACCAACGGAGCTTGCACCTCAGACCGTTAAAGTAGAAAAAGGTACGTTCAACGCAATGTTTGACACAACAGGTGCAATAGGAGGAATGTACACGGTAAAGGTAGATGATGGAGATGGACATACGGATGAAACGACGGTGGAAATTGTAACAGCGGTACCAACGTCAAGTCCAACGCCAGCATTAGCGTCTGAGGTGCCGGGCTTTGAAGTTACCCTACCAGCACTTTATTTGATACTCGTGGTTTTTTTCGTATCGGTAGCGCTGATAATAGGGTATGTGTTTGGAATGAGAAGGAAAGGAGGTAATGCGGAATGAAAAAGAAGATAGCTTCTTACTCAATGGTAACGACGCTTCTTGCATTATGTACACTACTGATGGTGACGCCGGTGAATGCAACAGATTATCCTTTTAATATTACAGACTCAGCTGGGAGAGAAGTAACGATTCAGATGCCAATAGAAAGAATAATTGTCTTGAACACCGACGCTGCGGAAGCTGTCAAAGTGCTTGGAGTGGTCGACAATATCGTTGGCGTGGTTGAAGACATAAAAACAAAGAAGAGTTATTACTTCCCGGAATTGGGGGATACAGAATCTGTTGGCACATGGAGGGAGTTTGATTATGGGGAGATTGCAAAGCTTGCAACGAACGAGACCACAGAGAAAACAGACCATACACTCGTAATTACTTATACGTTTAAATTAGAGCCTGTTGAAAAATTAAAAGATTTTGAAAATATCACGGTGGTGGTATTTGACTTTTATAAGCACGAGACATTGCATGAAGAAGTAACAAAACTTGGGATGGTCCTTAATGCAACAGATGCCGCAGAGGGATATAATAACTGGTGTCAGGCAAAGAGGACCGCAGTCACAAATTCTGTTGCGGGTCTTGAACCGGTATCAAGAGAGGAGCTTGCTAATGCGGTTCTGCCATATCTTAGGGCAACATACCTTGGGGAGACGGTAGAACATTTAGAGCTGGATAGGTTGAGAAGGCTTGCTTGGTTCCATTCTTACGAACTGACGCCATGGGTATTCATAGAAGGAACGGTAACGGGATTGGGAGACATTGCGAGCAAGGGACCCGGGTCTGCCGACCACATCATGTGCACCATGGCAGGTGGCTATAACGTCGCAAGTGATTTGGACAAAGCGTATCCGCATGTAGAGTGGGAAGAGGTCTTGAAGTGGAATCCAGATGTGATAATCAAAGGAGTATACACGGATGACTGGGGCTGGAGCAGCATTGACGAGCCTGAAGGACTGATAGACGAAATTAAGGGCCGACCAAGTGCGGAAAGCATATTTGCAGTGAAGGACGACAGAGTTTACGCATTCTGTAATGAACCACTCTATGGGTTGGATAGTGTCGTTGGACTCACATATTGGGCTAAATTGATTCATCCCGAGCTAAACTTGGATCCAGAAGAAGTTTACAGGGAGTATCTAACGAAATTCATGGGTGGTATATCATACGGAGATGCGATATTCGTGTATCCGGAGGTGTGAAAGATGAAGAAAGTGTTAGCTTGTATGTTGGTAGTGATGCTTCTTGCATCGTGTTTGTCGATGGCGGTTGTGCCTGTGAGTGCGCAAGACAGTGTGCCTTCCACTGATGAAGAAATAGAAGAAGTAGCGAGGGCTGTGCTTTCCAATGAAATCATGCTGTATCTTAGAGCAACATATTTTGGTGAAGGAATAAATCATCTTTCATTAGAAGAACTGAGGGAATCGGCGAGTTATTATCCGCAGTATCCACGACAGATTACGGATTCTGCTGATAGAACGGTGACGATATACAAGCCGGTGGAAAGAATTATTCTCCAACCCACAGCGTCATATGAACCAGTTTGGGTCATTGGAGCACAAGATAAAGTCGTGGGTGTGACCACAACTGCACTGAAGGAGGAAGACTATTCATGGCTTCCAGGAATCCAAGATAAGCCACCTGTTGGCGCCTACAAAGAGCTTGATTACGAGAAGATAATGGAACTCGAGCCGGATATTGTAATAAGTAGTAAGAGTAAAGCAGAGGAGACGAGTGAAAAATTAGAGCCGGCTGGTATAACAGTAGTTGCACTGAACTTCGTTGAGATAGAAAAGTTTGATTCCGAGCTTAAAATCCTCGCAAAAATACTTGGAAAAGACGAAAAAGCGGAAGAGTTCATCTCGTGGAGACAAAACCATTTTGATCTGATAAAAGAGAGAACAGAAGGAATAGAACCAAAGGTGCGAGTTTATGTTGAATATCCTGGTACGCTCTGGGGAACCGGTGGAGAAGGTTCAAGCGGACACTCTGTGATAACAACTGCGGGTGGTTATAACATCGCTGGTGATGAGGTCGGATATTTTGGCTATGTTGATCAAGAATGGGTCGCTAAAGAGAATCCAGAGGTAATATTCTTTCCAGCATTTGCTGAGTTTGGACAGACGGCTCTCACTGGATACTTCATGGATAGCCATGAAAATGCGGAGCAATTTATAGAGGAGGCATGCAATCGAACAGGTCTAAAGGAGACAGATGCAGTAAGCAATGGCAGTGTCTATGTAATCGATGGCTGTAGTACGTTAGCAGCATGCAGAAGTATCATTGCAGCTCTCTATTGCGCCAAGTGGTTCTACCCCAAACAATTTGAGGACTTAGAGCCGGAGAAAATTCACAGGGAATACTTTGAAGAATGGCTCGACGTGGAATATAAAGGAATATGGGTTTATCCGCTATTAGATTAAAAACATGAAAGCAGTGGAGAACACAGGAACAACAAAAAGTAAAAAGTTTATTAGGAGGGAGGTCCTTTTGTTTCTTCCTCGCTTTTTTATTTCAAAAAAGAGGGAATTAGGTTCAAATATGTGCAAGAGGGCAATATCTCAGGAGTATTTCTCTTCTTTTAAATGAGATGGAACGAGTGGCAAAATATGCTGTGGATATAGGATTTTACTGCAACTTCTTCCCTTATCCGAAAGGTTTTAGTATAAATGCTGCCTTAACCAGACAAGAATATCACCGTGCCATAGAAAATATCGAATCTCTCATTGAAAAGTATCCAAAAAAGGTGTTTATAGACTTCCCCCTTGCTGGAGCAACGAATAGGTCGTTGAGAAACATCTGTCCGGCAGTTTTTATTAGCTCACATATTGATGTAGATGGACATCTTAGACTTTGTAAGTACTCTTCAAAGAAGATTGGATCACTTGAGGAATCATCTTTGATCGATCTTTGGAACAAACAAAGGAATGAAGTGAAAAAGCTGAACCACCTTAGCTCAAACTGTGAGTTATATCCTGATTGTGGAGGAGGTTGCTTAGCTAATAAAACTGAATATGGTATAGACTATTATTGCCTGAGGTATGCAAATGAACGAAATAATCAAGGCTGAACACCTGGAAAAGGTATTTGGAGACCAGAAAGCCGTAGATAATCTCTCCTTTACTGTTCACAGAGGTGAGACTTTAGGGTTGCTCGGACCCAACGGTGCTGGAAAGACAACGACGATTAAGATGTTGATAGGACTCATCAAGCCAACAAGAGGCGGAGCAATTATCGGTGGATATGATGTCCAGGAAAACCCAATAGAAGTGAAGGAATTATTTGGCATATCTCCACAGGAGCTCAGCTTCGACCATCATCTCAGCCTGATAGAGGATTTGTATTTCTATGTGAGGCTCTATGGTTTATCGAGAAAAGAAGCGAAAGAAAGAGTAAAGGAGACATTAAAATGGGCAAGATTAGAAAACCATGCTGAAAAGATAGGCTATCAACTCTCTGGCGGGATGCAGCGCAGATTGCTTATGGCAAGGGCAATGGTCACAGATCCCCCAATTCTGTTCTTGGACGAGCCAACGACTGGTCTCGACCCCCAAGCTCGGCATGCTTTATGGGATTACATTTTGGACTTAAAAGAAAGAGGAAAGACGATCATTTTAACCACGCATTATCTTGAGGAGGCGGAAATGCTGTGTGACCGGGTGATTATCATTGATTACGGCAAAAAAATCGCAGAAGGCACGCCTGATGAGCTTAAGCATATCCTCAAGGTAGAGAATATAGTTACCATAAAGCCCAGGAATTCAATCAGCCAGAGAGTCATAGAAGAAATCAAGGAATTTACAGGCGTTGAAGACGCTATCTGGCATGATAGCTCGCTAAAAATATATCTAAAAGATGAATATGTGTTAGAGTTGATTATAAGTCTAATTTTAACGGATGCGGGAATTTTAGAAATGGACATCAAAAGAGCGAGCTTAGAAGATGTGTTTTTACATTTAACTGGAAAGGAGCTGAGGGAATGAAAATGATAAGAGCTCTCAAGGCGATTACCATTACATTTGAGCGTGAGTTGTATGACTTTTACAAGAACCTCTTTCACTACTCGCTCAGGAGCTTGCTAACTCCAACATTGTACCTCTTAGTTATTGGTATTGGATTGGGGTCAATGGTTGACATGTCAGATGATGTCTCCTACATACAATTCTTAATTCCAGGTATCTTAATGATGACCACAGCACAGGTGACACACCTTCACCTCGGCTTTGAAGTTTTGGCTGCGAGAACCTATGAAAAGTACCTGGAGCTGCTAACCATGGTCGCACCAATTCGTCCTTATGAAGCTGTCATAGGTTATATACTCACAGGGGTTATGATTGCCATTTTTAACGTGATAATTTTTCTTATCCCCATATACATTTTCTTCCACACAATCTTTGTATCGCTTCCTCTTCTATTACTCTTTACCGTCGGCTTGGGCATCTTATTCTCAGCAACAGGCTTCTCCGCTGGTATATACTTTGATGATCCACACCATATGAGCATCGTAAATTCACTTGTCATAACGCCCCTCTCTTTTCTATGTGGTGTCTTCTTCCCTCTCGATCTCTATCCAGAGCAAATTCGGCTTTTAGTAGAACTCGTTCCTCTCACCCAGGCAATTGAAGGTCTGCGTGGTAATGGTATTCTCTTATTCCAAGTTGGGTATGTGTGGCTAACAGCGATAATAGCTGTTGTTTTAGCCATAGTAATCTTTAAAAGAAAGATGATAATATGAGGATGTGGGTAATGAAAGACATTCTGAAGTTGGGGGTGTTAGATTTAAGAAAAGGATACTGATTTAAAGTTTAATTATAGGAAACACCAAACAATTTTGTGAAGTGAAGACCTATGAAATCGATAAGCATACCCGAGGATGTATTAATCTCGATAAAAATACCCGAGAAGGATATGGAACAGGAATTAAAGCGGGAATTAGCCACCGCTCTATACCAAAGGGGGGTTATTTCACTGGGTAAAGCGAGAAAATTAGCTGGGATGAGCAAATGGGAATTTATAGAGGAATTAGGGAAAAGAAAAATCGAAAGGCATTACACAGAAAGAGAATTGGAGGAGGACTTAGCCTTTGCCAAAAGTGGTAAGTAATTCATCGCCTCTGATCCAGTTAGCCAAGATTGGGCAGCTAAACCTATTGAAACACTTTTTTAATGAGATAGGTGTTTTAATAAGGGCGAAAGACGAGGGAAAGATAGCAAGTTTAGGAGAGATCTTAGAGAAGCTAAAAGAAACTGGATTCTGGATAAGTGATGATTTATACACCAAGATTCTGAGAGAAGGCGGGGAGTTATGAGTATATTGATGATGGTAATATAGATGATTCTTGCATGATGCTATGTTCTGTGGAGTGCCCTCCCAGAAAAGGATATGAAAAATAATATTATGTAACACTTGATTTATCACAAAATCGATAAATGAATTTTCTCTATAATATCAAAACCGAAAATATTTTTATTAATTATAACAAGAATTTGTTAATATCTTACATGAAGGACAAGATAAAAACGAAAATATGGGCGATGAAAAGCGGTGGGTGAGGGAAGGGATATGGCTAAATAGTGCCACTTACGTGATGCAATATGTGGCGAAGGTGGAAGAAGAAGGAGAAAAAGGAGGTGATGTGAAAAATGAGTGCGAAGCAGTTTGATCAAACTTTCTTAAAGTTTGTTGCGAAACGTTTTGAAGAATGTTTGAAGGATTATGAACACGACCCAAAGGAGTGCACGCCAGAGCAGATAAGAGAGTGCCATGGCGATATTGAAGTTGAACGACACCCTTGCGGAGCGGGAAAAATGGGGGGTAATGTGAAATGAAAACGAAAAGGATAACATCTATTGTATTGGTAATGGTGCTTCTTGCATCTGCGTTGCCATTGGTGGTTATGCCCGCGGCTGCACAACAAGCAGGAATACCATGTGATGATGGGAATAATGAATTAACGAGAGATGAACTTGTGAATGCAATTCTTCCATACATGCTCGGTGAAGGCTCTCACACTTTAGATGAGGTTAGAGATGCTGCGTGGGTATATGCATATTGGGATGGAAAGCCGGAAGAGATTACGGATTCTGCTGGTAGAGAGGTGACGATATGCAGACCGGTAGAAAGAATAATTCCTATGTCCTCGTGGTCCTATGAACCCATTTGGATCCTCGAAGCACAGGATAAAGTGGTGGGTGTGACCTCAACTCTAAAAGAAAGCGCTGGTGCATGGCTTCTAGGAATCCAGGATAAGCCAACCGTTGGCACCTACAAAGAGCTTGATTACGAAAAGGTACTCGAAGTTAACCCACAGATTGTAATCACCGGTTCAAACAAGGCAGAAGAAATTGCAGAAAAACTAGCGCCTGCTGGTATAACAGTAGTTGCAATGAGCTTCAGAAGTCAAGAAAAATTCGATAACGATCTTAAAATCCTCGCGAAAATACTGGGGAAAGATGAAAGAGCAAGAGAATTCATTTCGTGGAGACAGAATTGTATAGACGAGATCAAAGAAAGAACAGAGGAGTTGGAACCAGAAGAGAAGATAAAGGTGTATGGTGAAAGTAACGCACGATTCTGGCTTACTCCCACGAAAGATTCGGGCTTCCACGGAGTAATAACAACGGCAGGCGGTAACAACATCGCAGGTGACCTCCCTGGTAAATATGTCGATGTTGAATCGGAGTGGGTTGTTAATGAAAGTCCTGAGGTAATAGTTATTGCAGCAACAATGAGTGATTGGATTCCTGGTCCCGGTCTCGATTATTTTGCAGATGAATCTGATATCGCCGACACGAAACAATACTTAGAAGAAACTTACAATCGAACAGGTCTAATGGAGACGGACGCAGCAAAAGAGGGTCGTGTTTATTTGCTCCATGGCTACGTAGCGGAAGGAGCATGCCGTTCCTTCGTCGGAGTTGGCTATTGCGCCAAGTGGTTCTACCCAGAACAATTTGAGGACTTGGAACCAGAGGAATATCACAGGGAATACTTTGAAGAATGGCTCGACATGGAATACAAAGGAGTCTGGGCTTATCCGCCAGTGAGTTAGACGCAGGGAAAGGTCGCAAACCAAAATCGTAAAAGTAGGGAGGAGGGAGAAAGCGTTCCTTCTCCATTCATTTTTTCCCCCGGAAGAATTTGTGGAGTTCTATCTTAAGCCTGAACGGAAAATGAAGAGATGTTAATGATACTCTTTTCTATGTGGTGTCTTCTTCCCTCTCAATCTCTATCCAGAGCAAATTCGGCTTTTAGTAGAACTCGTTCCTCTCACCCAGGCGATTGAAGGTCTGCGAGGGAATGGCATTCTCTTATTCCAAGTCGGGTATGTCTGGATAACAGCGATAATAGCTGTTGTTTTAGCCATAGTAATCTTTAAAAGAAAGATGGTAATCTGAGGATGTGAATAATGAAAGATTGGAGCGAAGAGTGGAAGAAGAGACGTTCTGAGGCTGGATGGAAGGGGAATCGCAAAAGAAAAGCTTCTCCTGTTTTACTCGTGATTATGATATATCATATAAATCATTGCTAAAGCAGCTCGTCCATCTGGACATGGATTCTGAGGAAAGGGTGCGTGATTATTTGAAAAAGAGTAACAGACTCCTTAAAAAGAACGGAGAACTTTGGGTAAGGTGTAAATATAGGGATGCACTGATTTGGTATCGGAAAGAATGACGAGAAGTAAAGATGACCCATATTCAGTATATCACTCTCAAAACACTCAGATATATTTTCTCATTCCTTGCTATCATTACTCTGATTTTTTTTTCGTCCCACGCGTGATGCCCGGTGACCCGTTCATAAAATAAAGGAAATATAAAGCTAATGGTATCAAGCACAGATACAATACCCGGAACAGAAACAGAAAACGCGAAAATAAAAGAGACAACACGAAAAACAAGAAAATTTTGTTAGGGTAAAGTTTTTTATTTTCCTCTCATTTCTATTCTTTATCGTACTTGAGGACAAAAGGTAAAATGAGCATTTTGGTACAGGTAAACAAAACAGGAAAAATTATTCCGGTGTAACAACCTCCAAAAAATCAACCCTGTCAAAGTCCGGGTCAAATGTGGCAATTTTTCTTATTCCATAATGTTTGCAGGTGGCAGCAATAAGGGCATCATTTGGAAGTAAGCCATATTTCTTGATGAGCCCCTCCGCTCCACTTTTGACAGCCTCACCGACATCAAGCGTCCTGTATCTTCCCAGTAGCTCCACGATATCATTGAGTTCAACGGACTTCACGAGCTCAGGCTGCTTCTTCAATTCGTAGGACTTCTTTCCTGTTTCCGCCTTAATATAGACGAACAAGACTTCCGAAAAGACAATATCATTGATACACCCTTCGAGACCAGAATACTCCTCAAGAAGTGTTTTTGCCTTTTCTTTCCCTTCTAAGAAGTCCAGGAAGACACTTGAGTCAATAAATACCCCATTCATCTTCGGTTTCCTCTAAGAGCTTCAACAAATCCTTTCCACGGAAAATCCCGAAAAGCTTCTCCGGAAACTTTTTTATATCGACCTTTATCTTTTCCCCTTCTTTTAAGTCCACCTTCTCCAAAGGCTTAAACACTCCCTTTTCGTACACAACCTCAATTGTCTTTTGCATCTCGCTACACCGCCTTTATGTATTAATTGGGATATGAATATAAAATACTTTTATCAGATCATTCTGAATGAGTTCAAAAATCACATTAAATCTGTTTTCAACTTCTTTCTTCCCAATTCCTTTAATCCAAGCCCTTTTTATCTCAAAAAGATTCTCATTTTTTATACTATCGCCAACAATACCAACAATGGTCTTAAATAACGTTTCTTCGAGGACATTGACGGGTATGAAAGCCTCGTAACTCGAAATTATCTTTTCAAGGGGTTTTGTCCTCATATACAGGATTGCATCTATAAGGACTGAAGAGTCAATAACGACTGGATTCAAGATATATCTCCCCCAATTTCTCTGGTTTTAAACGAACGGGTGTGAAGTTCTTCAGTTTGTCTAATATCTCCCTTGCTTTTTCACTTTTGTCTATCTTTTCTTTTATTTCTATCTTTATTTCTTCTCCTTCCCTCAATTCCACCTTCTCCAAAGGCTTAAACACTCCCTTTTCGTACACAACCTCAATTGTCTTTTGCATCTGGCAGCTCCTCCTTACTACTATTGGTTGTTGGATATAAAAATACTTTTTCTTCTTATTTTGCTACCAGCTTTTCAATACTTTGTATTCGATAGTTCAATTGGTCAATATACCCTATCCTTTTTTCAATCTCGTCTATTCTAACTTCAAGTTTTGCAGACTTCCTAATTTCTTCGATAAGCACCTCTCTCGTTTTTTCATGCGAATTATCGATTTTTGGGAGTACTTCTCGTCTATCCTCTCTTATATCCGCTCTCAACTCAGAGATACTATTTTCTACACTCGCCAGCCTTTTGTTCATTTGTTTAAGTTCTCCCACAACTTCTCTCAATTCGGGCACCAAAAAATCCTGAACCGCTTTTCTAAATCCGCCTACTATCTTTTCCTCGTCCATTTCTCTCATTATCATGATTGATGATAGTAATATAAATGACTTTGTATGATGCTATGTTCTGGAATGCCCTCCCGGAAAAGGATATGAAAAATAATATTATGTAACACCTAATTTATCACAAAATTGATAAATGATTTTTCTCTATAACACCAAAACCGAAAATTTTTTTATTAATTATAATAAAAATCTGTTAATGTCTTACATAGAGTTAAGATAAAGAGGGAAGATAGGAGGGATAGGGAATAAAAAAGGAATGGCTAAGAGGAGAGAGATGGGTATATGGCGCTCCTTGCGTGATGCGATATGGGGCGAAGGTGAAAGAAGAAGGGGGGCGATAAAAAGATGAGAAAAGGAAAGGGAATAGTAGAAAGCGTGAATACACTTTCTTTTAGAAAAAGAACCTGTGCTAAGAAAACAATAGGAGGTGGTGAGGAATGAGGATGGTATTATCTATTGTATTGGTGATGGTGCTTCTTGCATCTGCGGTGCCGACGGCGGTTGTGCCGGCGGCTGCAAATCCAGCAGGAATATCTAGAGAATACAAGGAACTATTCGAAGGAGACAACGAACTGACGAGGGACGAACTTGTAGAGGCAATAGTTTCTCATATGCTCGAAGAAGGAAGTGCTTTACAAATAGACGAGTTGAGAGATGCTGCTCATGTCTATGTATATTGGGACGGGGAGCCGAAGACGATTACGGAATTTGCTAATCCCCCAAGAACGGTGACGATATACAAGCCGATAAAGAGGATAGTTCCCCTGACTACCGAAGCTACTGAAGCAATACGCACACTTGGAGCTACCGATAAAGTAGTCGGCGTTAGTAAATATGTCATAGGGGATGAGTTGTTCTACCCGGAATTTAGTGATTATCCTAACCTTGATAGCCCATGGACAGACCTCGGAGTACTAGCAGAACGATTATTAGAGTGCAATTCCGATGTGGTCCTCACGTATACAAAATATCCTACACCACCTGCTCTTGAAGAGAAGCTCGAAGGCACCGGCATCACAGTGATTCGTTTTGATTTCAGCAAGCCTTCAAATTTTGTTGAAGAGGTAAACAACCTTGGTTACATCCTCGAGAAGGAGGATGAAGCCAACGAATTCATAGATTTTTACAGTAACTATATGGACGAAATAAGTGATGCGGTAGAAACGGGAGATAAACCAAAAGTTTACCTCGAAGCTGACTTCGGGAGTGGTCATGAGAAGTACTATACCTGCGGTGAAGGGCATGGGCATCATGAACTGATTGTATTAGCTGGTGGTAATAATATCTTTGCTGATGTTAGCTATGGCGGAGAAATAGGTGTAGAAGATGTGATGGATCGAGACCCTGAGATTATAATCAAGTATAAATGGCCTGCTGGTGGTTTTGATGGGGATATAGAAGAGTTGAAAGCGATAAGAGAAGAGATATTGGGGCGAGAAGAGTTGCAGGATGAACCCGCGGTGAAGAATGAGACTGTATATGTATTCACATGGTATAACGTGGAGGTGCAAGGTATTTTCTGGGCATGGGCTATCTAGCGAGGTGGTTCCATCCGGGATTAGATATTGACCCACAGGGAATTTATCAAAAATATCTAACAGACTTCCAAGGACTGAATATTGATTTGGATAATGCTGCACTCGTGTATCCCGAAAAGCCAGTTTGTGACGAACCAGCATGAAAGCACCGAGACAATACTGGGAACACGAACAAAAGCGGAAATAAAAAGTAATACGAAAAATAAGAAAAATTTGCAGAGAGGGAGATACATTTTCTATTTTCTCCCTTTTTGTTCTCTATTTATAATAAAATAAGGGCATAAAATAAGAAGAGGTATGAAAAATGAGGGTAACAGCAATAACATGGGGAAGTGATATGGCATTGCTCGTCAATGCATGCAAGGAGCTTGGAATAGAGTTAGACGCGTGGTCTACACATGATGTGGAAGAAGAGAAGGAGCGAAGGGAGTGCATAAAATCTTTTGAGCAGGCGGACATCGTCCTCTTACATCCGTCAAATGAGGAATATTGGGATGAGATAGTTGAGAGACGGAATAAAGATATGCCAACGATCTCTTTTGGGCATGATTCATCCTTCTGGTGGCTTTCAAACGTTCCCTTAGAGGTTGTTGCAACGGTCAATGCCTACCATGTATACGGAGGGGCAGAGAACATAACGAATATGCTCAGGTACATCGGAAAAGAGGTCTTAGGTCTGGATTATAAATACGAGAATCCAAAGGAGACGATGTGGCAGGGAATATATCATCCGGATGCCGAAACTGCTTTCGAGAGCATAGAGGACTATTTCGCATGGCATAAACCTTCGCACAAACACAAAGTTGGCATTCTCTTCTTTCGTACATATTGGGCAAACAGAGACCTTGAGATCGTGAATGCACTAATTCGTGAATTGGAAAACGAGTTTGATGTAATTCCAGCCTTCTGCTATGGACTGGGTGATAAAGAATTAGGTGCTAAATCGAGCGGTGAAGTCATTGAAGCATTCTTCATTAACAGGATTGATGCACTCATAAACCTTCAATCTGTCTTTCATGCTGGAAGCAATGAAGGCTCTGTCAATGCACTGAAAAAACTCGATGTCCCGGTATTCCACCCACTAATGGCATACTACAATACAGAAGAAGAATGGAGAGCGGATACTCAAGGAATAAGCAGCATGGAGGTTGGCTGGAGTGTTGCGATGCCAGAATTAGAGGGCGTAATCGAACCGATAATTATCGGAGCATCAAGAAGAGATAGCGATAATGATTTTGAGCGACATACGCAGATAGATGAAAGGGCGAAAAAGATTGTGAATAGGGTGAAGAGATGGATAGAGCTAAAAGATAAACCTAAATCCAAAAGAAGAGTTGCATTTATCCTCCATAACACTCCCTGTGCAAGCGTTGAGGCAACAGTAGGAAGCGGTTCACATCTTGATACCCTGGAGAGTGTAGCAAGGATACTGAAACAGATGAAAGATGCAGGATATTCGGTTGATACGCCTAAGGACGGCGAAGAGCTTGTAGAGACCATCATGGATCGCAAAGCAATTTCTGAGTTCCGATGGACAACTGTGGATGAAATCGTAAGTAAAGGTGGTGCACTTGCGCTGATAAGCAAGGCGGATTATGAAATGTGGTTTGATACCTTTGACCAAAGAGTGAAGGAAAGGACGTGTGAAGCATGGGGAAATCCGCCTGGCGAAGAAAAGAATGGTGTCCCCGCAGCAATGGTTTACAATGGTAAAATCGTGGTAACAGGCGTTCGATATGGAAACGCAGTGGTGTGCGTTCAGCCGAAGCGAGGCTGTGCTGGTTCAAGATGCGATGGGCAGGTCTGCAAGATACTTCACGACCCTGAAGTGCCTCCTCCTCATCAATACCTCGCAAAACCTATCATTACCTGGAAACTACCTTCGGTGCAGACGTGATTATCCATGTAGGAACGCATGGAAACCTGGAATTTTTGCCTGGTAAATCTGTTGCACTTTCAGAAAGCTGTTACCCCGATATAGCTATCGGAAATCTGCCTCATCTATACATATATAATTCTGATAATCCCCCGGAAGGGACAATTGCAAAGAGAAGAAGTTATGCAACGCTCATAGACCACATGCAAACCGTTATGACAGAAAGTGGTTTGTATGGTGACTTAAAGGAGCTTGAAGACCTTATCGCAGAATATAACAAGACAAAAACATCGGATAAGGCAAGGGCACATGCCCTGGAGCACATTATTATTGATTTGATAAGGAAAACGAAACTATCAGAAGAGATAAAGCTTGATAAAAAGTTAGAGAGTGGGCATTCCTTTGAGAAAATAATAGACATTGCACATGAGGCTATCACTCGCATATACAACACGCAGATTCCTGATGGTATGCATATCTTCGGTGAAGTTCCAGAAGGTGATAAGAAGGTTGAGTTCATCAACTCGATACTGAGACATGATTCAGAGCTAAGGAAATTGATTTTCGAGCTTATGGGACTCGATATTCAGCCTTCAGAGGCGGAAAGCGAGTTTTTAGCCGAGGTGGATAGTATTGCAAAGGAATTTATTTCCGCTTTCTTGGCTGAAGAAGAGCATTTAGAAGCAGCGAAGGGGATATTGGGCGATAGATTGAAGATAAAAGATGAGAATAAGCTTTCTCTGATGAGAGAAAAGGTAATGGATATTTCTTCAAGGATAGAAGCATCGGATGAGATGGGAAGTTTGTTTCACGGATTCGATGCAGGATATATCGAACCAGGACCTTCGGGGCTCATAACAAGGGGTAAGCCAGAGATACTACCAACAGGCAGGAACTTTTATTCCCTCGACCCTTTCAAGATTCCAACAAAGGCTGCATGGGAGATTGGTAAGCGACTTGCGGATGGCGTGATAAGGAAATATGAAGAGGAGAACGAAAAGCTTCCCGAAAACATCGCGATGTACTGGATGGCATCCGATATCATGTGGTCAGATGGAGAGCAGTTCGCACAGATATTGCATCTAATCGGCGTAGAGCCTGTCTGGAAAGATGGAAGGGTAAAAGGATACCGGATAATTCCTTTGGAAGAGCTCGGTCGCCCCAGAATAGATGTCACGGTAAGAGTGAGTGGGATTACGAGAGATTGCTTTTACAATTGCATCGAACTTTTAGACGAGGCGATACATGAGGTTGCAATGCTTGACGAGCCCATGGAAAAGAACTATTTGAGAAAGCATGTATCGGCATTGGGGAACGTGCGTGAAAATACAAATGAAAATGGGACTGAATTTGCGCGTATATTCGCAAGTAAGCTTGGAACTTACGGGAATGGTGTAAATTTAGCGGTATATGCATCGGCATGGAAAGAGGAGAAGGATTTGTCGGATGTGTTTGTGCATTGGAACGGGTATGCCTACGGGAAAAACAATTTTGGTGTTGAAGCGCATGATAGTTTTGTATCACAGCTTAAAACCGTTGATTTGACTTTCAATAAGACGGTTACAGATGAATACGACCTGTGCGGCTGTTGTTGCTACTTTGGAACGCACGGTGGACTCACAACTGCTGCACGAGAGATCTCTGGACACGATGTTTCAGCATATTATGGCGATACGAGAGACCAGAATAAGATAGAAGTAAGAAGCCTTGCAGACGAGATGAGAAGAATTGTTCGTTCCAAGTTACTAAATCCAAAGTGGATAGAAGGGATGAAACGTCATGGATACAAGGGTGCAGGGGACATATCAAAACGAATAGGAAGAGTTTACGGTTGGGAAGCGACAACGCAGGAGGTAGACGACTGGATATTTGATGACATTGCAAGGACGTTCGTTTTAGATAAAGAAATGAGAGAGTTCTTTGAGGAGACTAATCCATGGGCGCTTGAGGAGATTGGAAGGAGGTTGTTGGAAGCTTATGAGCGCGGATTATGGGATGCAGACGAAGAAGTGATTGAAGGATTGAAGAGCGCATACCTTGAGATGGAAGGGTGGATAGAAGAGAAGATGGGCGATGCGAAAGGAGATTTTCAAGGAGGGGCGATAGATGTGATGACGATGGAGGATGTCGAGGCATTGGCGGCTAAGATGAAAGACAAGCAGAAGGAGTGGAAAAAGTCGCTTCTTTAAGGAGGTCGGGTGAAGAGGTGAAATTAGACTCTGCTAATAAAAATCGTAATCCACCCATCCGAGGTGTAAACAGAAAAACATATAAACGCCTTAGAAAATGATTAGCTATATTATACACACTTCCCTGATATATGCCCTTTACTGGATGGCAAAAATTGTTCCTGTCATTGCCATAGGCATCCTTGCAACGAGTTTTGCAGTTAACCTCGGGCTGATGAAAAAGTTTGACAGGCTAATCAAACCTCTTTCCAGTAAAGCGAATCTCAGCACGCTATCGGCTCTCTCGGTGGTAACGTGCACGTTTAGCCCTACTGCTGGTTATTCCATGCTATCTGATGGACTGAACGAGAAAATTATTCCCGAACGCGAGGTCATCGCAACCACGGTAATCAGTTCTTTTCCAAGCAGCTTCTCTCACCTCTTCACGTTTTACATACCTGTGGTGATTCCTATTCTCGGCATCACTACAGGGTCAATTTATGTGTGCCTGATGGGGCTTGTAGCATTCTTGAAAACGTGTTTTGGAATATTTCTTGCACGAATATGGCTAAAAGACGCTAATGTTTTTTCATCCAGACCGCAATTATCCACCACGCATGACAATGCTCCAATTGAGGACAAAAAACACGAATTGAATAAAAGCGCCAGAAGCACATACAAAATGCTCAAAAGGATTGTGCCCACGATGTTCATCACCCTGTTTCTGGTATCCGTGGCGATGGAACTGAACTTGTTCGATTCATTTTCTACAATTTTGGAACCGTTCACAAACATGTTGGAATTAGAAAGCGAAGTCGTTCTAATCAGCGCAACTGAGATTGTGAACACTTATTCCGGGTTAATCCTTGCAGGCAGCCTTATGGGTAAAGGATTGATTTCGACAAAAGGGGTGCTAATCGCTCTATTACTGGGCAATGTGGTATCATTCTCTACAAAATTTGTAAAACATTCATTACCCTTGCACGTATCGCTGTTTGGTCCTAAATTGGGAAGCAAGACGGTTGCGGTAAATGCTGCGACAACGCTTGCCATAGATGTGCTATTCATAATAGCATTACTGGTAATCTAAAATTATTTTCTTACAAAATTCTTTTATTTTATGCTTTTCGTATCTCAATATATATAAATATATATGCTTTTAATAAAACCAAAAATCTTTTAATATGATTATGCACATCAAATTAAATGTTATTATATTATCTCAAATGGTTAAAAACAAAGAAGGAAAAAAAGGAAAGGGTGAGAAAAAATGACATACCACATTAGAAGGGAGATATTGCCATTTACAGCAATTGTAGGGCAGGAGAAGATGAAGAAGGCGCTTATTTTGAACGCTATTAACCCGCGTATAGGCGGAGTGCTTATAAGGGGCGAGAAAGGAACGGCGAAGTCCACTGCCGTTCGAGCTCTTGCAGAACTGTTACCAGAAATCGAGGTGGTTAACGGCTGTCCGTTCAATTGCAATCCTTATGACGAGGGGGAGATGTGCGACCTATGCTATGCGGAAAAAACGAATGGTGAAAATCTGGAAGCGGCGAAGCGAAGGATGTGGGTCATAGACCTTCCGTTAGGTGCTACCGAGGACAGGGTCGTGGGTTCAATAGACGTTGAAAAGGCAATAAAACAGGGAATAAAGGCGCTGGAGCCGGGGATATTGGCTGCTGCAAATAGGGGTATTCTCTATATTGACGAGGTAAACCTTCTTGATGACCACGTTGCAGACGTCATTTTAGATTCGGCTGCGATGTCAATAAACGTTGTCGAGCGAGAAGGTGTCTCGGTTTCTCATCCATCCAAGTTCATCTTGGTGGGAACGATGAACCCTGAGGAAGGCGAGCTCAGACCTCAACTTCTGGATAGATTTGGTCTTCAAGCGAGTGTAGAAAGTATAGACGATGCAGAGAAAAGGGTAGAAATAGTGAAGCTGGTAGAAGGTTTTGAAAGGGACCCGGGAGAGTTCGAAGAGCGATTCGAGGAAAAACAAAAAGAGTTGAGAGAGAAAATTGTGCAAGCGAAACAAATAGTTAATGAGGTGGAGATTAGCGATGATTTACTGAATCTAACTGCAGATACCTGCATAAAACTCGGCGTCAGGACACACAGAGCTGAAATCGTTATAACCAGAGCGGCAAAAACGATTGCTGCATTTGATAGCAGAAAGAAAGTCACTTTTGAGGACATAAAAGAGGCGATGGAATTAGCACTTCCGCACAGAATGCGCAGAAAGCCTTTTGACCCACCAAGTTTGGATACTGAAAAACTCGATGATATGATGTCGGACACAAAAGAGCAGCATAAAGGTGAGAAACAAGAGAATGAGCAAGAGCAAAGGAAAGAACACGAACATAAACACACCCCCACAAATCCAGAAAGTGAAGATGCTAACAACAATGATGCTGTGAAAGAAACAGAACCACAGAAGGAGTTTGTTTTTGACATAGGCGACCCGATTGATACCGGAGTAGTAAGGCAAAAACAAAAGAAAGACAGAACATATCGCAGGAAGATTTCCGGAAGAAGAATACCCACACTCTCTCTTCGTAATAACGGGAAGTATGTGCGCTGTGGATTCCCGAAGGGAGAAATAAAGGACGTTGCACTTGATGCTACGATACGTGCAGCGGCACCTTACCAGAAAGAGAGAATGGTTGATTCAGACTTAGCTGTTGTTATCAAAACTCAAGATATTCGAGAGAAGATTCGTGTAGGAAAGGTGTCAACAGCAACGATGTTTGTTGTGGATGCCTCTGGTTCAATGGGTGCGAATCGAAGGATGGAGAGTGCAAAAGGTGCTGTTCTCTCTTTATTACTGGATTCGTATCAACAAAGAGACAAAGTTGGAATGGTTGCGTTTAGAGGTGATCAGGCAGATGTTTTGCTTCCTCTATGTTCAAGCGTAGATTTAGCATATAAAAGCTTGAAGGAACTCCCAACTGGCGGAAGAACACCTCTATCAGCAGGTCTGGAAAGGGGATTTAATCTTCTGATGAATGAAAAGCAGAAGGACGAAGGAGCGATACCCGTGCTGGTGTTAATATCTGACGGTCGTGCAAATGTTTCATCTTCAAATAAAGATATTAAAGTGGAGTTGTTAGCGCTCGCTGAGCAGGCGCGTGCTAAGGGTATACATGTGATTGTGATTGATACCGAAGTAATTAATAAATCGTTCATACAAATGCAGCTTGGATATTGCAGAGATATAGCGAGCTATTCCGGGGGAAAATATTATTCCATCGTTGATTTGACATCACAAGCAGTGCATGATATTGTGATTCAGGAGCGAGAGCGAAGTTTATCGAATGATTTGCAGGCTGTTTTGGGATGAAAATGACGTCAAGCACTGAGACCATATCAGGAACGAGAACAAAGAGCGCCGAAATAAAAGAGCAATACAAAAAGTTTATCGGAAGGAAAATTCTATTTATCCTTTTTTCCCTCATCCTAATTTTTATTATCGCAGGCATAGCTGCAACACTTGGCTCTTATCCTATCACAGTCACTGAGGTCTACTCAATAATATGGCAGGGTCTATTTCAAAATCCGGAAACGACAAAAGAGATTGTCGTCTGGAACTTGAGATTGCCACGCATCATAATGGGTATTTTAGCTGGCATAGGGCTTGCAATTGCAGGCACGATGATGCAAGGTATTTTAAGAAACCCACTTGCAAGCCCCTTTACGCTGGGAATCGCATCAGGTGCGGGGTTTGGTGCGGCTCTTGCTATCCTTTTAGGTGCGGGTATTATCGCTGGTGAGACTGGTAAGTATCTCATCATAGTAAATGCGTTTGCCTTTTCTCTCATTCCCACATTTGTTATCATAGGATTGACCCGTTACAAAAGAGCTACGCCTGAGACAATGATTCTCGCTGGTATCGCAATGTTATATATCTTTAGCGCGGCGACGACTTTATTAATGTACTTTGCCGAATCAGAAGCGGTAAAAGCAGCATATTTCTGGATGGTTGGCAGTCTTGGAAAAGCTTCATGGGATGCCATCCTCCCAGTATCTATCATGCTTGCAGGTTGTGTTCCCCTGCTTCTGTGGAAGTCATGGGATGTCAACGTAATGGGTGCTGGAGATGAAACTGCAAAAAGCTTGGGCGTAAATGTCGAACGAAGCAGAATCCTTATATTGGTTATTGCTTCTTTGATGAGCGCAGGCATTGTTTGCTTCACCGGAACCATTGGATTCATAGGATTGGTTGCCCCACACATGTGCCGCATGGTTATCGGTGGTGATAACCGGTTTTTAATTCCTGCTTCCGGTTTTTTTGGTGCCGCCCTTCTACTTGGGGCTGATACCCTCGCAAGAACAATCATAGCACCTGTAATCCTCCCGGTAGGAGTCTTGACATCCTTCATGGGAGGTCCTTTATTCCTTTACTTGATAATGAGAAAAAGGAGGGAGTTTTGGTGAAATGAAACTAAAAGTAAAAGAGGTAGAGTTCAGCTATGCAAGTGTGCCTATACTCAAGGATATATGTATAGAGCTTGCCGCATCGGAGATGTTAGGCGTGGTGGGTCCAAATGGCGCAGGGAAATCTACGCTGATCAGATGTATAGACAGGATTTTAAAGCCTCAGCGCGGAATCATACTGCTGGATGAGCGTGATATAAAAGATATGCGTCTAATGGAACTCGCCAAAAAAATAGGGTATATCCCACAAAGCACTTCTCAGATCTTTCCTGCTACGGTCTTCGATACCGTTCTCATGGGCAGACGTCCTCATATTGGGTGGCGAAGCAGCGAAAAAGATACTGAAATGGTTTTAGAGATGCTGCAAATGCTGAACATCGAAGAGTTCGCCATGCGGGACATTAACGAACTCAGTGGTGGTCAACAGCAGAAAGTGTTTATTGCACGCGCACTCACGCAAGAGCCTGATGTCCTTTTGTTAGACGAGCCCACTTCTAACCTTGACATAAAACACCAGCTTGAAGTAATGGACATCATAAAAAACATCGTGATAGAAAAGCAAATCTCGGCGATTATGGCTATCCATGACTTGAATTTAGCTTCAAGATACGCCGATAGGATACTAATGATGAATAGCGGTAAGATTTTTGCCGCAGGCAACCCTGTTTCTGTCCTTACACCGGCTAATATAAAATGGGTTTATGGTGTGGAGGCTGAGGTGAACAATAACAACGGAAGACCGTATATCGTGCCTATAAGACCTGTAAGAAAAATGGAGGTAGAAATGGGGTGTGAGGTGTGAGGTGTGAGTGGGATAAAGAGGTTTGAGGATTTGAAGGTGTGGCAGAAGAGCCATGAACTTGTGCTCGAAGTTTATAAAGTTACATAGCAATTTCCAAATGAAGAAAAGTTTGGATAAGTGAAGAAATAGGAAGAATGTTAAATGGACTAATAAAATCACTCTCAAACCGAAAACGTGAGGAGGTGAAGACGTGAGGTGTGAGAATCAGAAGGCAGGACTCTGGCTCCTCAAACCTCACCACTCAAACCTAAAAAAATGAGACAAATAGCATTTTATGGCAAAGGAGGCGTTGGAAAATCCACAGTAAGCTCAAACATCGCGGCGGCATTGGCTGAGCATGGGGTCGCCGTGATGATGATTGGCTGCGATCCAAAGCACGACTGCACGAGGAACTTGCGAGGCGATGCTGAGATACCAACTATCCTTGACGTATCACGTGATAAAGGTATAGAGCGGTTGGGTCTTGAAGGGCTGGTAGAAGGAAATAAAATCGAGCTGGATGAAGTCATCTACAAAGGTTACAGGGGTGTTTACTGTGCAGAGTGTGGAGGCCCAAGACCGGGTGTTGGATGCGCAGGTAGAGGAGTTATTGTTGCGATAGATTTACTCAAGAGGCTGAATGCCTTCGAAGAACTAAAGCCGGACGTGGTGATATACGACGTGCCGGGAGATGTAGTATGTGGTGGTTTTGCGATGCCCCTGCGGAGAGGTTTGGCAGACGAGGTCTATATTGTAACATCAGTGGATTATCTTGCTCTTTACGCTGCAAACAACATTTGCAAAGGTATCAGCGAGTTCGCAACCAAAGGAGGGTCTCCATTAGGCGGTATTGTCTATAATGTTAGAGGCATGCTTGACGATGAGGCTGTCGTCCACGACTTCGCAGAAAAGGTCAAGTCGCAAGTTATTGGGCACGTCCCTAACGCACATCAGATCGCAGAAGCTGAGATTGCGGGTAATACAGTGATTGAATATGACCCCGATAGCGATATTGCCGATTTGTTCCGGGAGTTAGCCCTGGGAATCTACACTAACACGCAGACTTCAGTTCCTGAGCCATTACCACCGGAAGAGATGACGAGAATAGGTCAGGTAATCAGGAAGAGGACAAAAGAGAAGTGGCAGCAGCGATAAGGATAAAAGTATTTGTATAGTCATGATGCATGATGCATGATGCATGATACAAGATACAGGAGAATGAGGGCATTTCAGACATATAAGGATTTGGAAATATATCAGTTAAGTCATGATTTGGCAATTGAAATTCATAAGGTAAGCCTTAGCTTGCCAAAATTCGAGTTATACGAAGAAGGGAGCCAACTGAGGAGATCTGCTAAGGCTATTCCTGTGAATATCGTTGAGGGATTTGGTCGCCGCCGATACAAAAATGATTTTATCCGATTTCTTACATTTGCTTTGGCATCATGCGATGAAACAAAAGAGCATCTTAAAATTTTGTATGAGACAGAGGCACTCAATGATAACGATATTTTTGATAGCTTTATCTTGAGATATGAAGAATTAGGACGAAAAATCCACAATTTCATTAAAGCTGTGGAATCTGGTCATAAATCATAATCCTGTATCTTGCATCCTGTATCTTGAAACTTGACAGCTAAACAAATACAAGTTACTCATTTCTCCCTTTTCGCAGTTATCGGGATAACTCCTTTCTCGAATTCCTCGATAGCCATCTCTATGGGGTCTATTTCTTCTGTTTCTATGAGCACTGGTGCACCCATGGCTATCTGCAGTGCTCTTGCCCCTATGATACGTGCTTTTTCGTATTTCGTGTATTTATCTCTTTCTTCTTCCAAGAAGATCAACCTTTCCTTGATTTGATTTGAATGAGAAAATGGGGTTGCTGAGATTTGAACTCAGGTCTCGGCGTCCCGAACGCCGAAGGATAGACCAAGCTACCCTACAACCCCCTTTATCTCCACTCTTATCCATACGGCGCTATCTCGTCTATCAGCTCTGCGTGCGTTAGAAGTATTCTTCGACAGCAATATCTGTTTATTCCCAGGCCGTCCAGCACCTTCCCCGGTTCCTCGTGCTTTATCCTTTCCCTATACTCCTCCCAGACATCGGATATTACTTTTCCGCATGTATAACACCTGACGGGAATCATTGGACTTCACCTACTGATTCACCGATAAGACTTTTGCCTCTTCGCCCTTGCACCTTTTGCACCAAACTTCTTTGGCTCCTTCTTCCTCATGTCACTAACCAACAAGCTTCTATCATATCTCAGATAAGACTGCTTTAGTTCTTCATCCCCTGTCCAATCCACTAATCCACGAGCAATAGCAGTTCGTGCTGCTTCTGCCTGCCCCATGAAACCGCCACCGCGCACGTTTACCTCCGCATCAATGCTATCAATATCAACGTCCGGAAGCTGAGAAGCGATAACCAAAGGTTCCGCTATCTTTGCTCTTACCACTTCTGGCTCTATTATTTCCAGCGGTTTCTTGTTTATCCTCACAAGACCCTTACCCTCTTTTATCGTTACTCGTGCAATTGCCGTCTTCCTCTTACCCACCTGATTCACTATTTTCTTTACCTTTGTTTTGGTACCCATCCTAACTTTTCACTCACCTCCCCCAACGTTACATACTTGCGAGACAATCTTTCTGCCTTTGCATATTCCACTTTTTTCCTCTCACTCTTTTCATATTCTTCCGGTATGCCAAGATAAACCTTCAAACGAGAAAGAGCATCTCTTCCCCTTGCCTGCTTATAGGGAAGCATCCCCCTTATTGTCCTCTTCACAATTCTATCGGGCATTTTAGGGAAGAAGGGTCCTTGCTCTTTCGACCCCCTGTCCTTCTTTTCTTTGTAATCCGTAAATATTCTTTCTTTAGCACCGCTTATTATCACTCGTTCAGCATTAACGATTGCGATTTCCTTATCTTTCTCTTTTAGCAACTTCTTCGCCACTTCGCTCGCCAATCTTCCCAGAATGAGACCTTCCCCATCTATTATTTCCATTTCATCACCCATCGCCTTTCTTTTTTCTTTAATAAACCTTTCTTTTCTCTTCTTTTTGATAAACTTTTTTTGTTTTTTGGATCAAACCTTTTTCTAAAAGGTTTGATTATTAAACGATAATCTTCACACCTGACCCTTTCGGGTTATTCTCCATCAGTTCCTCGATGCTCACGCACTTCCCGTGCTCGCTGATTTTCTCATACGCCTTTTTACTGAACCCCAACGCAGCAACGGTGACTGGCTTATCAATCGCTCCCGCGCTCAGTACCTTCCCCGGCACCAATATCATGTCATCCGCATCGGAATATCTATTTATCTTGCTCAGGTTTACCTCTGCATAATTCCTTCGTGGCTTCTCCAATCGCTTCGCTATATCCTTCCATATAGGTGCGCGGCTCTCTCTTGCAATCCTCTTTAAATCTTCTATTAGCTTGTCAATCTTCGGATCCGCCTTCCTTTTTCTTCTCATCTTTTCGCTTTCGCCTTTGCCTTCACCCTTCGCCTTTGAACATTTGAAGATACCTTTTTATAAAGGTTGTGAATGGAATTCAATTTTTATCCACCATTTCATTCAAAAAAACCTTATATCCTCCCAATTTACCACCATAATTTCCCGCTGATATTTTCAGCAGTCCTTCAACGTCTCTCACGCTATCTATCGCCGCTTTCATCGCTTCTCTCACCGAATCAAGAGAAACACCATTTATAACGACTTCAGGAATGAAATTTACACCTTCCGGGACTTTCGACACGCTTATTTTCTGCTTTAACGTGGGGCAATAAGGGTGATTAGTCGTGGGACCTATCTCCGGATATTTCGTTTCCGGTTTAGAACCTGCAGCGCAAATATCAAAAGGGGTTATCGCACCTTCTACCCTGTTTATTGCGCTGATTGCCTTTTCACCCGCTTCTAATGCCGCTTCCAGACTTTCGCAAAAGAACCATAAGTTCCCACCCATCACTCCCTTATTATAGCCTAAATAGTGTTCCACGAGGAATTCACCCATCATTATCGGTACCACTATTACTTCTCTTCCAAACCTTTGCTCAATTGTCTCGTATCCATCGCCGCAATGCCCTATTCCATTCATGGTATCAATTTTTCCATCGGGAAGCGCATTGAAGACCGATGTCGTAGGCACTACCAGTATCCCCTGCCGTATCCGTTTCGATATTTCGTATTCAAGCTTCTTTGCCGCGCCTTTATCATAATTCACCCATATTTGAACCAGCGCTCCTTTCCTGTCGTCAGGCGTTTCATGTGCATTCAACCATTTCTCTATCCCCCCCTCTGATTCACCAAAGACCGTGGAGGGCAATGCAGTGGCGCCGTAAGCCGCTCGCTTCAATCTCTTCTCATCTCTCGCTGTTATGCATAATCTCGCAAATAACCCATCGAATGCCTCACAGTAGGTGTCTTCTATTTCCATTTTTCAAAATTCAATAACCTCCCGCTTACGAAGCACGGTCAGGTCTATCGAGTATGCTTTTTTGCCTTCTATCTCGATGTCCTTAAAAGTTCGTGCCATCTCTTTCCTCACTTTATTGAATCTATAAAGATACAATAAATATATTCTGGACATCCTTTTATAATATATGGTATATCATTCATAATGATGCACATGACAAAAACGATAAAAGAACATTTAGAAGGAATTGACAGCGATTTAGGTTCTTTAATTCTTAAAATAAGCGGCATCGCAAACACGATAAGTAACGAACTTCCATACAGAAGAGGTAAGGCAGATACAAAAAACGTATTTGGTGAGCTTCAACTGGTTGCAGATAAATGGGCAGATCAGTTTATAATTGATGAATTGAGAAAATCGCGTCTGGTTAAAACAGTAGTATCAGAAGAACAGCCCGATCTGGTAAAACTTAGTGATACGGGGACGTTTAATATCACTCTGGACCCGTTAGATGGCTCGTCAAATATTGAGAGCAACAACCTGGTAGGGACGATAGTGGGAATATACAAAGAAGATTTGCCGGCACCGGGAAAGCATCAGGTAGCTGCAATGTATATCTTATATGGTCCAGTAACAACTTTAGTTTATACCGCACAGAACGGCGTCCACGAATTTTTACAGACAAAGAAGGGGTTTGTTTTACGAGGAGAAAATATGAAGTTCCCTGAGCCGGGTAAGTTATATGGCATAGGCGGGCTGCGAAAAGACTGGCTGCCTTCATTTAGAAAATATATAGAAGAGTTGGAAACAGCGGGCTACAAATTACGATATGGCGGGTCTTTTGTTGGTGACTTCAATCAAATACTGCACTATGGCGGAATTTTTGCATATCCTGCACTAACGACTAAACCAACCGGGAAGTTAAGACTGCTGGTCGAGAGCAATACTATGTCTTTTATAGCGAAACAAGCAGGAGGCGCTTCAACTAATGGTAAGTCTTCAATACTGGAGATTGTGCCGGAAAGTATAACTCAACGAGTTCCGACATGTATAGGAAACAAAGGCCTGATTGAGAAGTTGGAGAAGATACTGTAAAGGAAAAAATTATATTGGAAGGGTGAAAAAGATGGAAGAAAGAGATGAATTTGGACCAATACCCGGGAATAAGATGTTCGAGGCTTTGTACAATACCGAAGGGATTATAATGGCTGCAAATACCAGAATCGTTCCCGGCATTGCAAAAGGGATATTTAGAGCGGCAAAAAGTTTGAGAGCAGCAGTTATCTTCGAGCTTGCGAAATCAGAGAGCGATTTGAGCGGTGGATATACGGGTTTGACACCACAGGATTTTTCAAATGCCGTTCACGACATTGCTAAGGAAGTTGGTTTTGCGGAATGGGCGCTACATGCAGACCACACAACAGTAAAGAAGGGGGCGGACGACGAAGTAAGAGAAGTAAAGAGCTTAATAGAGGCTCAAATTGCGGCTGGATATACTTCCTTTGCAATAGACGCTTCTTTTCTCTTTGATCTGAGCGAAACAACCGTTTTAGGTCAACTTCAGCGGAATATTGACGTGACCACGGAGCTTGCTAACTTCATTGAGGAAAAGATGGCAGGAAGAGAATTTGGATTAGAAGTAGAAGTTGGAGAGATAGGGAAGAAGGATAAAGATGGATTAGTTCTTACAACGGTGGAGGAGGCAACTACATTCATTAAAGAGTTGCACAAGAGGGACATATTTCCACAAGTTCTTGCTATTGCCAACGGGTCAACGCATGGAAACATATATGATGATTATGGGAATCTCATTGAGCAGGTTTCAATAAATATAGAACGAACGGTGGAGATAGCTAAGGCGATTGAAGCTTTTAACGTGAGGATTGCACAGCACGGCATCACCGGCACTCCGCTTAAATTCATAAACACGAAGTTTCCTAAAGGTTTGATTCTAAAAGGTAACGTTGGCACGTTCTGGCAAAATCTCGCATGGGAAGTATTTGAAATATTTGAACCTGCGTTATATGAAGATATAGTGAATTGGACTTTGAACAGGTACAGGGATGAAGCGGCAAAGAAGGGTATAACTAAAAATAACGAAATTTTTGGTAAGTACAGTAAGTTTGCAATAAAGGAATTTAAGAATAGAATATACGGCGTTTCTGAAGAGACGGAACAAGAGTTTGAGGCGAAGGCGTATGCAGAAGCTATGATGTTCTTCAAAGCTTTTGGTGCCGTAGGCACTGCTGATAAAGTCGGCGAATACTTAACTAAATCAAGATAGCTAGCCAATTGGAAGTACTACGAGGAGTAACGTCCGTATCAGGGGAATTAAGCGTTATCAATATCTATCATAAATAATTACGCATTCTCACATTTCAGAAGATAATATACCCTGTGCTTCTTCATTCCTGCGTTTATATTCCTGCTTTATCATCTCCCCACGCTTGAAATACTCCTCTGCTTTCTCCGCATCGCCCATATTTTTGTAAACATTGCCAAGATTGTAGCAAGCCGATATACCTTCGTCTAATAGATAATCGCTGAGATTCAATGCTGCGTTGAAGAACCCAATCGCCATTTCATACTGCTCTAAACTTGCATAAGCAACTCCACAATTGTTACAAGTCTTAGCCAGCGTAGGACGAATTGGATTTTTCTTTACTATCTCCTTGTAAACTTCTATTGCTTCTTCATATTTCTCTTCCGCAAGATATTCCCCTCCGGTTATAAGCAAATCCTCAGCAGTTTCTTCTTCTAGCTCCCCCGCTTCTCTCTCTTCCATAGCAATATATCATTTTACTTCATTCTATTAAAATATATAACTTCTTGCGCAGAGGCGTGTGAAAATGGACCTTGAGGGTTTTGCAAAGAGGAAGTTAAGGGCGGGAGAAAAAGAAGAGGAAATCATTCTTGAAATGCAGCGTCGCATAGCAGAGATAAAGCGCAATCGTATAAGAGAGGAAGAGGCAGATGCGATTTCGAGGGCGATTCTGGAGGAAGCGAAGAGAACGATTGATTTAAAAGACGAATCGGGTATTTTCACTGAAATAAAATCGGATGTAAGAATGGGCGAGTTGGGTGTCGGGTCGAGAGGGTCCGGTGATTTTTACGTTCATGAGAAAATAGGGAAGCTAATAGGTCCAACAAAGGCGGTGGTTGACTCCTCAAGCTTGAGTGATTCGGGCGTGGTGCGTTTTCTTGACGGAGGCAAAGAAAAGTTTATCGTGGTAACTGTGGATGGAATGCACTCGAGGCTGAGCGATTTCCCCTTTCTTGCTGGTTTTCATGTGGCAAGAGCGGCTCTTCGTGACGTGTACGTAATGGGCGCTACACCTGTTGCGCTATTCTCGGACATTCACGTGGCGGATGACGGCGACGTTGCGAAGATATTCGACCACGTTGCGGGGATTTCAACAGTATCAGATGCGGCTGGCGTTCCTCTCGTCACGGGTTCCACGTTGAGAATAGGCGGTGACGTGGTAATAGGCGAAAGGATGACTGGATGCGTTGGCGCCGTTGGTCTGGCTGATACGGTCGTAACAAGAGAAGGTGCAGAAGAAGGGGATGTAATATTGATGACCGAAGGAGCAGGTGGAGGCACCATATCCACCGCCGCTTTGTATTATGGCGAACCTGAAGTCGTGAAAGAAACGTTGAACATAAAATTCCTACGGGCTTCCAATGCGCTTATCGAAGAAGGTATGGTAAAAAAGATTCATCTCATGACCGATGTTACGAATGGCGGCATCAGGGGCGATGCAAACGAGATTTCAAATGTTGCATCCGTAAAACTCCTTTTCTACGAAGATAGGATAAGCGGTTTGGTGAAAGAGAAGGTGTTTGGGATGCTGGAAAGGCACGGGATAGACTATTTAGGCGTCTCGCTGGATGCTCTTCTGGTTATTTGTCCGGAAACCGTTGCAGAAGATGTGCAGGCGGTTGTAAGGAGCGCAGGAGTGAAAATTGAACAGATTGGCAGGGTTGAAAAAGGCAGAGGTGCTGAAATTGTTGTAAATGGCGAAAGGAAAGAATTCGTTCCCAAATTCAGGGAGGCTGCATATACCCCAATAAAGAAGGTTGTAGGTGAATCCGGGGGCGATTTTGAGGGGATGAAGCGGAAAGTGGATGAGGCGGTTAAAGCTGCACTCAGGAAGAAGGACAGGGTGAAGCGGATATTGGAATATGTAAAATAATTTTCCAAATATCGAAATCTTACTATCAGCAATCGGAACTTTTTTATGTGCTCAGAAACATAAATTTATAGGAAGGAGGAGCGATATAATGATGAGAAATATTCACGTTTTGAGCGTTATTCTCATGGTATCATTTTTAGCGTGTTTGCCTGTTCCCGGACTGGCTGAGCCTAATTCACCTGACAATGAAAATAGCATAAATAACTTCTTTGAATCCATACAGCAAGCAAACGGAACCACGGCGAGCGGTAATACGAGTTTTGACAGTGCGAGAGAAATGCTCGAAAATATGACCGCGCAATCGGAAGAAATGCTTAATCAATCTCAAAAAGAGTATTTGGAAGCTAAAAATGAATCCGGTCTGAATTCAAGTGTTCTTAATGACTTTGAGGCAACGTTATCCGTGATTGAGCAATTAATTAACTTTTTGACTGATTTAATAGATAGCGCTGCTACTATAATAGACTATGTTTCTGCCTTTACTAAAAAATTATCTATGTGGATGATAGCGGTATCAAATCAAACAGTATTGAAATGAAAAATAAAGAGAAGACTGAGGATGCGCTCGCATCACTTAAAAAAGAAGTCGGATATTTGAAAAAGAGAATTAATTCTGTCTCTGAATCGGAGCTTTCAAGAGATATAGAAACACAAAAATTAAGAATACAGGGTATCGAAAGGACAAATATTGGTATTTCATGGCTATTTCACGAATCAAAGAAAAGCGGCGTGATGTCTATTTCTTTACCCTTTCTTCTGGCGATTATCGCTTTCCGTTTTGCTCACTCTATCCTGGGTGGCATTCTTCATGGACAGGGTGAGGTACTTCAAATGTTAGGGGGCGTGGGTTTTGACCTTACTCCGATGTTAAATATGATTCCGCTCCTTGTTTTTATTTTAGCGTATGTGAGTGGCTTTAAGATAACGTATCTTATCACCGGTATTATTGTAAAGCATGGCATATTGAAAAGAGAAAAAAACAAACTAAGAATGTTGGAATCGCGTGTTTAGCCCCACTCCTTTCTCGTTCCCTCATCCTGCATGCCCGGCACCTCTACTGGTGGTTTACCTGGTGACTCACCACCTTCAACTTCTTTCCGCTCTTTCCGACCTGGTATGCGTTTGCCAAACTTACTATACAAAAAGAGAGATGCAACAACGATTACAATTACAATCGCTACGTAGCCAAGCAGACCAAATATGCCTCTGCCCTCTGCTCCGGGTTCACCCGTGGCAGTTGCGTTCGTGTCGTTCACAGACGAAGGCGAAGGTGTGGAGGTAGATGTTAAAGTTGGAGAAGAACTTGGCGTGGGAGTTGAAGTTGGACTTGGTGTTGGAGAAGGAGAAGTCGTTACATTTGTTACACCCTGCTCAGCTATTATCTTAACATACCCCCTCGAAGGTAACCATCGCTCGCTCGCCTCCTCCAGACTTAATACGAGATATATTTTACCCGCGCTATCAACCTCGATTTCACGTGTGTTGCCCAGAAAATTTCCTGCTTTACCGACAATAACAATCGTGTCTCCTCCACGGAGAGATAAATTAAAAAGATTGTCCACAGGCATCATCTCGCCATGCACAAAATCGTAATGCCACGAACTATAAACTCTCGCAACACCCCTTTTCTCTTCTGTGGTATTCACCGGTTCCAACGGTTTTAAAAATATCAAATAATAATTTTGATAACTATACCTTATCTTGTCCACCTTTGCCTTCAATGTGATGTTTTCAGCACCATACGCTCCACTTATGAATTCCTCGTAGGTCAGTGAACGATTGCTGGGTGCAATGGGAGCGAATCCAAATCCTAATAGCTCCTCTCCATCGCTTATTCCATCACCATCCGTATCCCATTTCGTTGCGTCTGTTACAACTCCGTATATTCCGAATACTTCTTCGGAGTCCAATAACCCATCTCCATCCGTATCCCGTTTCGTTGCGTTTGTGCTATATTCGTGAACTTCATCACCATCGCTGAGCCCATCGTAATCTGAATCTACAAGATTGGGATTGGTGCCCGCAGAAATCTCGGCGCCATCATTTAGCCCATCACCATCCACATCTGAATTCGTGGGGTCGAGTTCGTATGGATACGTCCTGCTTAGATTGGTTATATTCACCATTACAGTTAATCTATCGGTTTCATTCGGGTATATCTCATCCATCTGTGTTTCATCACTCGTATTAATATACATGCAGGTTTCTGTCAAATCGTTTAATCCATCTCCATCCGTGTCTGATACGAGGGGGTCGGTAAAAAAGCCGAATAAAGCCCAGGATTCCGCATAATTCGATATTCCATCGTTATCCGTGTCCTCATCCCAGGGGTCAGAACTATTCTTGTATTCCTGATAATTTGTCCGCCCATTGTGATTATAGTCAAGACTTGCATCACGTGCATCATTTGGATTTAGCCCATGTGTATCTTCCCAACCGTCGGGTATGCCATCGGCATCCGTATCCTCTTTTAGCGGATCCAGTCCCGATACTGATGCAGATGCCAGAACCAATACTATTCCAAAGAACACAAAAAGCTGCGTAAATACTTGATTTGATTTCCACATATTAATATAAAATTCTCAAATAAGCTATAAATAGTCATTCATCGCTGAAAAATAATTTGTTAATAGTTTAAAAATAATTTTATATTATATACATCTCTATCTCATCCGTTAGTTCATTTTTAGTTTCTTTTCCAGTTTCTATCCCCTTTCCCTCAACCTTTGTTGCCACGGTTTCGAGGAAGTTTTTCTCAATGAGGCTTACTGCCGCGACACTCAGTTTTTCATCTTTTTTCACCAACACCCCTTTTGGATTGTAAACACTTATTGTTCCGCCCTCCGGGTTCGTCACCACCTTATATATTTTCCCGCTCGGCATTAGCCATGCCCATATTTTCTCTTTCTCTTCTTCCATTTTTATTGCATTAATTAGACCACGAATACGCATTGGCATACCTTATTGGCATAAATAACCGCATATAACATCATTAATGTAATTACGGAACTCAATCCACTTATACCTATTATTCTTTTTCCTCGCTCTGATTTATTAGAATGGTACAGGGCGAGATAAAAGGCGAGCAGGAAAATCGGTGCGAATATCTTCAAAGGCATGGAATAAGGGTGATAATAAAAGAGGTTTAGTTCGTATAGGTTCTCACTGGTTGCCAGAACTATTTTTGTGGTGATAAGGTCAAGTAAGTTAAGAATGAAGTAGAGGATGGAAAATGCGAACATTCTACTTGGGTAGTAACCCCGACTCCAACTCCAGCTCCAATCACAACTATCTATTTTATTATACATCAATTATAAATGAGTTATAAAGGCAACATATAAGTTTAACGGTCTTTTAAAGAAAAATAACCGATATTCGCTTTCCATTCATTCATAAAAGCGTTGTAAGTAGTTCTTTAGTGTAGTAAAGAATAATGATATAAAAACTTCTGATATTAGAAACTAAATTCACATCATTTGCAATTTTACTATTGTAATCTCGTATTGAAATCTGCGTTAATCAGTGTCTTTAAAAAATTTATTCGTATCTTTTGCCCACCGCATAGCCAAGTGCAATACCGCCCGCAGCTATAAGTGCCGCAAACAATATAACATTCCAGAATACAACCGTTGATTCGCTAATGTATCCGACTATCGCTAGCCGAAAGATGAGTTCTCGCACCATTCTTGCCGTGATGTAGATGCCACCGAAGCCAACGAGTAATGATAAGATACCCGCTATTACAAGTGCAATAGAGAAAGCGTCTTTTACCATTTTTTATCTCCCTTTTTTTAACATGCAGATAGAATATATGATAACCAACCCTATATAAAGGTATCGGATAGTCTCACTTATTTACCCTGAACCCCTCCGTCAATTTTAAAAATTTAAGTAACATTTCTCGTGAAAACGTTGGTCCACGCAATAAACCCTCCGCTCCTTCCTCAAGCTTAAATATCAAGGACTGCCGCTTCTTTGAATATCCCATCTCTATTATCCCCTTCTCTTCCAACTCTCCCAGAGGAGTCTGTATAGACTCTGGACTGACCTCGATGCCAAATTTACGGTATATTTCTTCTTTTATATCCCTCACACTCATCGGCTTATCCATAATGAGTCCCAAAATGATTAAATCTATGTTCTCCCTGAGCAATGAAATGATATCAACATGCTTTCCTTCCAGTCCACGTTCCAATTTCTTTGTAGCGCTCTGAAGTTTCTTATTCCTCTCCTCTAACTCTTTTAGCTTCTTTTCGCTTTCTTTTTCTTTTGCCCGCTCCTCTACCACCTCCCGAATATATTGCCCCAGCGTATCAAATAGAGCAGCCGGGTTACCTTCCTTCCTGATATATCTGTTCGCCCCTTTATTTAACGCCTCCATTGCCACCTTCTCTTCTCCTTTGCCGGTGAAGATAATAAAAGGAATGTTATTCCCTTTCTTCCTCAGCTCTTCCAGAAATTCCAGTCCATTCATTCCCGGCATCTTGTAATCAGAAACAACGATGTCAAAAGTTTCACGTTCCAGTTTTTCCAACCCAAGCTCCGCGGATAATACCGGCGTAATTTCAAAATTACTATGCCCTCTCCGTTTCAGAAACAATCTTGTTATCTCAAGAGCCCCCTTCTCATCTTCCACATGCAAAACCCTTATCGGTCCAGGCATCGAGTTTGAATCCTCGTGCTGAACATCATTTATCATTGCTCCTTTTATAACCACAGATTTTCACAAGAGAACAATTGAAGATGCAAGATACAAGATGCAAGTCAAACCTGTATCCTGTATCCAGCATCTTCTTCTTCTGCTAATCTTGCGTAATCACGTGGTTTTTTTCCTCTGCTATACTAATTATATTTGTAAAATATCTATAAAAAACTTACACTTACTTCAATTCTTTTTGCAGCTATTAGCAATTTTTTTGATTCCCTTTTTCTACCGCCGCATCACGCAAAGTTATTCCAATATCTAATAATTCCTCTGCACTCACGTCTCCCATCTCGTCCATCGCTGTCCTCAGTGCCACATCCATCTCGTCCTCCTCGTCCTCCTCCTCTCTCAAGCTGTATATCAAATCGTCCTTGTCCTCTCCTTTCTCGTCCTTTTCGTAATCTTCCCATTCCTCTCCCTCTTCTTCGGGTTCCTCTTCTACTACCTCCTCCACTCCTTTTTGTAACCACCACTGCTCTACTTTTTCTTTTTCCTTGTCGGAATCATCGAATATTTCTGTTTCTTCTTCTACTGCTTCTTCTGTATCCGTGCCCTTCTCCTCTTCCGGAGCCGATGGCTGTGGCGGTGGCGGGGGTGAAATATCCTTATCCTGTTCCTCACCCTCACTCTCCGACCCATTCTCTTTTAAAGAATCCATTTTGCTTTGCGTTCCTCCTTATCTTTCTTTCTCAGCCGCTAAGTTGCATTGAAAAAATGCTATCAGCCATTATTGGGATTACGACCAGAATGATAGCGGAGACGAAGAATAAGATAGAAGCGTAGAAGCATAGCGAGTATTTGCTACTACCGGCTGCGAACATCACCGCAAACGTATTGGAAATCGTTAGTACGAGGAGAATGAAAGTCACGTAATCCGCGATGAAATCGAGATCAGTAACCCCGCCGATATTAAAGTACCCCATGCTTGTCGGCATACTCCCCCCCGCTCCTCCGACCTCTGCTGAATGCTCCTCCATCATCAGTGCTACTGAATTATTGAACGAAAACATTATCCGGTATATGAACATGAGAACACCGCCCATCGCCGCATGCAGGGGTATTACAAGATTCATGAACCCGGCGGATACAAGCTTTCTTTTCTCTCTTAATATGGCTATTCCCAGTGAAGATTTAGCAACTATTTCGCCTATCCTTGTCGGATTACCTCCAAGGTTTATCGCATCCAGGAACACGTTTGTAAATTTGTTTATTGATTCGGACCCGGTTTCTCCTACGAAATACTGCCAGCATATCTTCGGTTTTATTCCGTTAGTTAATCGTTTATGTAGCCTAATCACGGTATTTTCTAACGAACCAACGGATTTCTTATCCAGGTGGTCCATTGTCATCGCAAGCGTAGTCCCCGCAATTCCCGCAGTAGAACCAAGGCTCTTTAAAAATGATGAGATGTCCATATCCTTTTCCTCTATCCTTTTTCCGTCTATCATTCCAATCACGCCTATCGGTGCGAACAAAGCTCCGACAACGGTAAATATAATCCAGTGTTCCACACCTATTACCAGTAAAATAAGAGAGGTAATACCAATCGTGGGTAAAATAACCATGCTCACCTTTTTCGCCAGTTTCTGCTCTTCCGATTTTATTTCCAGTGAATGCGTCATTTTCTCGTATGGTGCTGCACGGAATATCACATAAACACCGAAAAAAGAAACGAAGCAAAATAAAAGACCGGCTAACATTGACGTAGTGAATGTATCGCCCATGTTGAATAGCATGGAGCTTATAAGAAATACAGCAATGACCAGTACTACCGATACGAGCAGCGCAGCATATCCATCCGTCCACTTCTTCAGTGTTTCTACATCACTCGTATATTTATTTGTGTACACTTCCACCATTCTTTCTGCTTCGCCGCGCAAGAATTTCTCTTCCTCCTCTCCCGTGCTTAATGAATTCGAGAACCTGATAAGGAAGTCTTTAAGAGCAGGATGATGAGCCTCCATTGCAACTATTTTGCATGCAGTCGAAGAATCATATCCGTAATTCTTCGCTAACAAATGTATTTTTCCCAGCGATTCTGCCGCGGTTCCGTCTTGCTGACCTCCGAGCTCGAATAATTTCAATCTAGTCTGAGGTTGCAACGGATGACATATAGGTAAGCATGTTAAGAAGGTCAAGCATTATTGCCTGGTCCTCTTTTATTTTACGCCCAATATCAAAATCAATATTTTTCTTCTTCTCCTTCTTCTTTATCTTCATTTCCTCTCTATTTTTCCCCCTTTACTTTCATAAAATAAAATAAAATCTGCATTTTTTATTTTACGACACACCCTCGCTTTCCATCTTGGATAATACGGCGAAGAGATCGTAGAAGCCCCTAACCCCGGAATCGTGTATTTTCTTCAATATCCTCGCCCTCTTCTCCAGTATCTTATACATCTTTCGCACGTCACTCGACGGAATTCCTTTTTTCGGTGCTATTCTATGCTCCAGCATATACGAATTCATGTTTCCGACGAATTCGAAGGTGTCATTTGTGGGATTCCACCTGAAAGTTTCGATAAAAGAGAAAGTTTCAGTAGAGGCGTCATATCCTACTATTTCACTTACACTCGTTACTCTTCTTAGCATTCTACCCTCTGGACCTCGCACTGCATTTTGCATGATAACGAAATTTAAGTTGTCAATATACGTCTTAGGGACGTTTATGGGGTCACCGGTAATCCTTTGAATGAGCTTCTCGACTGTTGCGGCATGGAAAGTGGACATGGCAGGATGTCCGGTCTGCATCCCTTGAAATACAATAAGTCCTTCCTCTCCCCTTATCTCACCCACGATTATCTCGTTTGGACGCTGTCTCAAAGAAGCTTTTAAGAGGTCGAACATTTCTACTCCCGCTCCTTCTCCTTCTTTCTTACCCTTATTGGGTCTCGTAATTTCTCTTATCCAGTTATGATGTGGGACCTGGAGTTCAGGAGTCTCCTCGATGGAAACTATCTTCGACATTGGTGGAATGAAAGTGGTAATAGCGTTCATAGTCGTTGTTTTTCCCGATGCGGTCTCACCAACGATGAAAACATTCATTCCTTCATAAATAGCAATCCAGAAATACGCCGCCATTATGTAATCGAAAGTGCCAAATTCTATAAGTTCAAAGATGCTATAAGGAGTTTCGCTGAATTTCCTTATAGTAACGTTGGAGCCTTTCTTCGATATGTCTTTCCCATATACGATGTTTATCCTTGAGCCATCGGGTAATACGGAATCCAGGATAGGAACACGGTAAGTTAGTGGCTTTCCTATCTTCTCAGAAAGTTTCATGACGAAGTCGTCTAAATCCTCTTCATTTGCAAACGTTACCGGTGCTTTCAACGATTCAAATATCTTATGCTCTATGAATATGTTCCCTAATCCAGAGCAGGATACATCCTCGATGTTTGGGTCGCGAAGAAAAGGCTGCAAAACGCCTAATTCCACTCTATCCCTTATCATAAGGTATTTTATTGCTTTAAGCTCAAAAGGAGTTACAGAGATTTTTTCATCATCATTTCCATTCCAGAATTTAGGTATAAACTTCAGTAATTTACCATTACCATTACCATTACCATTCCACTTTCCATTTCCACTCACGGCATTTGTCTCTGTTTTTACTTCGCACACCTCATCTATGCACTCCAGAAGAATCGCCTTTTTCTCTTCATTATCTTTCGGCTGATCGTAATTAGCCACCAATCCCGCTAATTTTCTCTCTACCACGTCTATCAATCTATCATAGTTATTGAACATGTTAGGCTCAATAGGAATGTAAAAGTCCCTCGCATCCTCTTTATCAGGGCATATATGCACGGCTACGTCTTTATTTACGGGATAGATTAAATTCGGACGCTTTATAGTTTTCATCTTCGTTGTAAGTTTCGGATAGAATTTTGGAGTTCCAATAGTATCCAGAGGAAGCATGTGCAAATACTGGAGAACGTGTTTGCTTTCCTTAACGTGTTCCTTACCCTCTTGTGACAGTATCTGGTATAACCCACACTGCGACAGGTCACACGAGTCTTCATTATTTTCGACTTTATTATGCTCAAAAGGTAGGTCTGTACTTGGCATATTTCATTCAGTTACTCCCTTTTGCTTATGCTTATGCTTTTGCTTTGGTAACAGGAATTATTCGCAAGCCAAATGAAGGCTCGACTTCAAATGCGATTATGTTTCCCGTTGTCCTCTGCGCGCCTCTTATCTTTGCAACCTCCATTGTTCTTATCAGTCTATCTCCCACCTCTTCTTTCTTTAAGCTGAGATGTGCGTCACATATAGACCTCACGCGGGTCAGCACTTCCTCACCGAAAGCAAACGTGTGAGCAGTTATCAAGAGTGTCTTGCCGGAATCGCATACTCTCACACAACCAGAGAAGAAACGGAGAATATCTTTATCCGGGGCGTCAGCGACGAAAACAGTAAGCGAATCTATGAGTATTACGTCCGCATCCTTCGTCTTTATGTCATTAAGGATGTAATCGAGAATAGAAATCTCTTCAGTCCATTCTACGCCTTCCAAATGGACGGGATAAATCTTAAGGTTTCCAAACACGAAATAATCTGATATGTCCAGGGATAAACTGTCCATTTGTCTCAACAAGCTTTTTATGGTGTTTTCCGTGGTATAGGTAGCAAAGCGAAAGCCCTGCTGCAGTCCTCCCCACAGTAATTGTTGCGTTAAAACACTTTTCCCGGTATCGTTTGCACCTTCGATAAGAGTAAGAGAGCCGGCGGGTATTCCACCTCCCATCTTCTTGTCCATCTCTGTGTTCCCGCTGGTAAGTACGTCTTTACTGCCATAAACAGAAGTAATTCTTATTTCTTGATCGTCCGCATCCTTTTCTTCGCTCATCCTATTTCATCTCTTATTATACTGATATACGATAATAGTAGACAAAAAGGTTTTGCTGAGCTACTTTTTTTTAACAAACGTTTGTAGTTTTATTAACGAACGAATGATAAAAAAATAGTATTTGATTGGCTCTTTTTTATAACTACAAGATTACACAACACTTTTTCTTTTTTAATAAAGATAAATATGATTAAAAACTATTTTATTGAGTTCATGCTCATGGAAAAAGGAGAGGAAAAGGAGACAGGGGAAGCGACGGGGGATAAAGTATGCAGAATGATAGAGGAAGGCTACCTGATGAGTGAGATATGCGAAGAGTTGAAGATAAGCTCAGCGAGTTATTGGGAACTAAAGAAGGAATGGGAGGAGAGAAAAAGGAGTGAGAGTACAGAGAGGAGGGAATTTCACAGGTTGAGAGTTAGAGTTCATGAAAAATGTAAACGGTTGTTGATGCGGCTCACAAAGGAAGTGGCAGGATGTTGTGAAAAGGGTGCGGTTGAAGAAATAGAGAGAATACTGGAAGGGCTGCCATTAGTGAGTGATAAAGAGGCGTTACAAAAGGATATGGAGGTGTTAAGGGAGAAAGAGAAGGAGATAGAGGATGCCGAGCATAAAACGGGAGTAGAAAGGAGAAGAGGACAAATTAGACAATTCCTTGAGGGGTTAGTGAAAGCAGAAGAGAGAAGATTAAAGGCTTTGGACGAATATGCAGCAAAACAGGGGTTGAGTCCTGAGGAGAAGAGGAAAATAGAGAAGCGAATAAGAGAGCAATATGGCGATAAAATGAAAAAAGAAGAAGAATCAGAATGAATCTTTATTTAAAAATTACTCAAACCTTCACGCTCTGCCTTTTCTTTTATTCTTCTTACCTTTTCTTTCACTCTCCTCAGCTCCTTCTCATATACCTTTAACTTCTTCATATCCAAAGCATGAACTATCTTATCGCTTATCCTCTCTGCATGCATTTTCGCAGAATAATACCATGGTTTTCCCATATCATCAATAAGCACTTCTACAAAATCCTCACATTCCTCAAAAAGCATATCCAATCGCTGATTAAACCGTAGATTTTTCATATCTCTTTTTCTTTCTGTTATCTCGTTTTGTATATTCTCTGTATCATGTAGCCAATCAAGAAAAACACTGTATGAGTACTCACTATCCCCTTCTACCTTTTCTTTTATTCCTTGTGCCTCTGCTTTCACACGCTTCAAATCCGTCTCACATATTTCCAGCTTCTCTATATCCAGGGCATGAGTTATTCTCTCGCTTATCCTCACTGCATCGTTTATTGCCGAATCCCAGGGTTTCCCCGTATCGTCAATAAGTTCCTCTATAAAATCAGTACATTCCTCGTAAAGCATATCTCTCTTCTGGTGAAATGGCAGGCTTTCCTTATCTCCTTCCACTCTCTCCTCATGCTCCTTTTCCGACACGGTAGATTCACTTTTTGCCTTTGCCATAACCCTTTCTTTTGAACGGCTTCACCGTTCCATTGCTTTCAGCAATGCTGAAAAGAAAGCTTCATCAAAGAAAAAGTATCTGCTCAATGAACTGAACATAAACTTATATTAACTTATATGTTATTAAAATATTTGTACTTGTTTACCACTGAGCCCTCAGAGGAGAACACAGAGAGTCAGAAAATCATTTATCTTATCTCATCTCAGCGCTCTCCGTGCTCTCGGCGGTAAACAAATACCTTATATGTTTCTATGTCTATGATGAGAAATATCTGGCATCAGAAACTGCGTTTGGCGTGACTATTTTTAGCCAGTGCGTGCTGTTTTCTTTTATCGGAGGGTAAACGCGAACCACGATTTTCATCTGCTCATCAGGGTCAAATATACCGGGATTTATTAAATCCGGCGTGATGTTCACCACCGTCCATTCGTTATTCTGCAATGCACTGCTATTATAATTTGACAATGTCAAATTAAAACATCAATTTTAATAAGATATTTCCTTGGCATGAGCTATTAACTTCTCTCCTTTTCCACCTAATACGAAAAATCTTTGCATCTATAAGGATGGATAGCCAGAATATCCGTTCACAGTG
>JAUVZJ010000080.1 GCA_030602585.1 Candidatus Methanophagales archaeon
TTTCAAGTTTTGAATTTCTTCCATGAGTGGTGCTAATCCGCTGGTGAAGAAATAGCCGACTGCGAACTTCGCACTAACGGAGTTTCTTAGCAAGTTTTTTACGTGCTCTAACAGGACTTCTTCACGATTGTCTATTATGTCGTGTGTTGGCATACTAATCATCTCTCTTTTTTTCGAGTTTATAATGTATATAAAGTATAACCTCCTTCTATTTGAGACGCGGATTTTTTCTTTTTTGTTGGGCTGGCTGGTGGGCTATTTTTAACGGCATTGCTCGTTTCATCTTGTCTGGCGCAATACAGACTTTGTCCCTAAAATGTCCCTTTTGTGTCCCTTATTGATGTCCCTTATCTTTATCACTCGAGCAGTTTCGGCGTATAATACGTCCCTTTCTTTTCTCCATGCCGCTCAAGAAGTCCGAGGTTCACAAGGTCGGTGAGGTCTCTCGTGGCTGTTCTTTTAGTTGTATTACAAATTTTTTGATAGACAGAATTATCAATCTGCTTGTGCGCTATAAGAAATTCTAAAGCCTTTCTTTGGCGTGGATTTAGATTGAAATCCTTTATATTCTCGTGTAAAACGTCCCTTTTAATTGCCTTTACGCCCTTTGTCTTTACTTCTACCAATTGACTCCTCAAACCGTCCGTGAAATATTCAAGCCATCCTGTCATATCCCGCCGGTTGTTCTCTCGTACTGATTGAATAGCGTCGTAATACTTACGGCGATTCTTATCGTAATATTCGGATATTGAGAATAGCCTCTTAAAATCGTAGCCATTCTGGTAAAGATAAAGAGAGCAGAGTACTCTGGCTGTTCTACCGTTACCATCTAAAAACGGATGGATATCAACGAATTGATACTGACTAATCCCTGCTATGAGCACCGGTGAAATGCCCGAGTCCTTATTTAACCAGTCAACAAATTCTTTCATAAGTTGAGGAACTTTTGAGGGCTGTGGAGGCGTATAAATTATCGTTCCCGTTAGCGAGTTCACCACATAATTCTGAATGCTTCTATATTTGCCTGGTTCAAGCGTTCCACCTCTAACGTCCTTAACTAACAATTTATGTATATCTTTTATTAACTCCTCGGTAATCTCTGATTTTTTGCCCAAATATTCGGAGACAAAATCCATTGCCGCTTTGTAGTTCAGTAATTCCTGACGGTCATCAGCTCTTATACCCTTTACTGATTTACCAGTGAGGATTCCTTGTGCTTGAGCAAACGTAAGTTGAGTGCCCTCGATATGCGTGGAGTGATGCGCCTCAAGGATAAGTGCCTCACTCTGCATATCCTTTATCCATGCCTCTTTTAATTTCGCCGCGTCCAAAAACCCTCTTGCACGTTCAATTTCAAGAAGAGCATTGGTTATGCTATTGGAGATTGTAAACTTTGGTTCAAACATTTTACTGCGTCTCTTTTCCCATTGCGTAAGAGCCATAAAGTATTATACTTGATAAAGAAGTGCCGAGAAAGCTACGCAACTCTTTCTCGATTTTTTTTACTTCTTCTTCTGACAGCATTTTTATACGCTCCTTGGTTATTCACCTGACGATAATCTGACGATAATCTGGCGATTCTTTACTTTACTTCACGCCAGTTCATAGTATATCGCCCTCCCTTTCCCTCTCCTTTTCAGCAACGTATTTTCTAAAAGTGGCTTGAGAGTACGGTTTGCGGTGTCTCTACTAATATCGAACATTTTCTGTATCTCGCTGATAGTAATTCTTGGATTAGTCTGAAGATACTTGAGAATCTTCATCTGTCTATCGTTTAAGTATATCTGCCCTCGTTGTTCCTTTAGACGCCGATCCACGCTCAGGTCTAAAATCGCTTGTTTCACACGACCCATACTTACTGCTACTCCTTCTGTAAAGTATTCCAGCCATTGCGTGATGTTTATTGTTTGTGGGTCAACGGTTTGCAGTGCTGCGTAATATCTGCGGCGGTCTTCGTTATAATAATCGTCCAACGCAAAAAAGCGTTTCGTGTCAAAACCTCTGAGGTATAGAATCAAAGTAGCCAGTGCCCGCGCAGTTCTACCGTTGCCATCTACAAAGGGATGTATCCGAACGAATTCGTAGTGTGCAATCCCGCTCACTAAGACCGTGTATAAATCTTTTGTTTCTTTACTGTTTAGCCATGCAATAAAATCGTTCATTAAAGAAGGAACTTGCGATGCTTCCGGAGGTTGAAAGGTTACTCTTCCCAAACCGTTAACCACCGCTACCTGCACTTTTCGATAGTGCCCGGCTTCGGAATCCGTAAGAATCCCCTGCGTATTTAGCCTGTGTATTTCCAGGATTGCATCTTCAGTAATCTTGTCAACACCTTTTTCTCCTATGTTATCTATGTATTCCAGAACCTTCACGTATCCCAGAACCTCTTTTTTGTCCTTTTCCCATGCGGCTATATCCTCGCCCCGGAGCAGTCTATTAACCTCTTCCATTGTGAGTCTATTTCCCTCGATACTCGTAGAATGATGCGCCATCTTTAGTATTGCTTCTTTTCTTAATTTGACTTCCCATTTAGGGAGAAGCGGTGCGTTAAGTATGACTTCACGTGAAGCAGAAATCTCTGCTATGTGATTGAGGATTTCTTTCGAAATAGTAAAATTTGGACGGTACATGTTAGTCACTCCTCGCTTTTTTATGATTGCTTATATCGCTATTGACCAATGTTTTATATCCACCTCATCACTCCTCCAAATGAATATGCTTCGATTTATTTAATTAAAATTGCTCAAGAATTTAGTTTTATTTTTCGAGAATAACATAAATATTAAATGCTGAGATATAAAAAGTCTTCGGACAGAAAGATTTTTCGCTTGAAAAAACATGTTCTAAAAGTGGCAATTGAAAAATTTTGAATGCTTGTTGATTACTCCAGGCCAGATAACCGTAGCCGACCCAAGCGTTCATATAATAGTGGTGCAAAAGGCGTATGGGAAATCGGGTGTGAGGGCGGTGAAGAAAAGTTAAACAGAAATTTTTTCTTGACTAACTATTTCCTTTCACCATAGCCATACTGCAAATAATTTTCGGAACGTCATAAGAAGATAGCTCCTTCTCTTCCTGCTCTTTTACTCGATGCAATCCATATTGAAAATAGATTTCCTTCAATCTGTCAAACAAAGCCTTACCCTCAATCCCACCTCGCCTTAATTTACCTAAATGCTGTAATATAATATTGGACAAAGGGAAGCCGAAAACTTCTTTCAACCGCTCAATCTCGGATTTTGTTTCGGGATTGTCAATCTCTTCATAATATCGTTGCAGTTTGTTCAAAACATATCTTTGTTGCGGTTTCAATGTTTTCATAGCATCTCTTTTTGTCATCCTCTCTCCAACATCTCTTCTGAATTGCTTCATAACTTTTGTAACAGATTGATTGAATCCATCAGGCAATCGTAACGGATTTTCGTCCTTATCGCACTTGATTATATTTATTGCGGTTAGTATATCCGTTTTTATCAGATTATCGTTTTCATCGGTTAGGAAAATCTTCTGGTAATCACCAGCCTCAGAGAATATGAAATTAGCTCGTTCATTGCTACTCTTTGCGGCTCTAATACCATCCGGCAGGTTTTTAATATATTCAAAATATTCGGGTTCATTTTCTCTTATCTCTCGTATTAACTCTTCCGCTTCATTCATACCAAATAAATCTTCTGATAGTGGGTCGCTGCTAACTTCAAAGTCTTCGAGTTTGTAAGTCATTTTTTCATAGATTGCATACATCACCTCTTCATTAATTTGCTCTGTTTTATCTAAAATACGCTCGTCTTCTCCTATGGTTCTGTGAATCTCATCTATCCTGTTCTGGATTCTTTCTTTCAAATGCAGATGCTTTTCGAGTTTCTTCTCTGGTAAGAAATTATGAACATAGACAGTATCGGCTAACGCTCCTATTCTATCCAGTCGTCCAATTCTCTGGATTAATCTTACGGGATTCCAGTGTAAATCGTAATTGATGACGATAAAAGCATCTTGAAGATTTAGCCCTTCACTTAAAATATCGGTTGAGACCAATATCCTTATTTCATTTTCTCCATCTCTTAATTCATAATTGTTTGAGTTCGGTGCAAACCGCCTTATAATGCTTAATCTGTTCTTTTCTTTACTGGTGATGCGTTTCACATCGGAATTTTTTAGATTTTCATACAGATATTTTGCCGTATCGGCATACTGAGTGAATATGAGCACTTTTTCAGTTCGCATGGGCGGTTTTGATAAAATCGCCTTTAAGGTTTTAAGTTTGTCATCCGTTTCCGGGTCTATTTTCCCTACGGATTCGTTTATTTCGCTTAATATTCTTATATCGTTATCTATGTCTTCTTTTAGCTCATCAATTTCAAAAGCTTCCAAATCATATTTTTCACTCAATCGTTCTAAATTTTCTAATAGCAGCTCTTCATCGTAACTTTCGGCATCATAAAGTAACTCTGCTGCTTCTTCTCCCGCTGGAATAAATCCTCCTTCAAGGGATTTATAGAATAATTCATGTATTTTTAACAGTCTCTCAATTGTTCTTTTAAATGCAAAAACGCTACTTTCGAGCCTTTTCAAGACTAAAACTTTCATTAAACCTCTTAAATTTCTACCTATTTGCTCCAACTCGTTGTAAGGCTTCTTGTTCTTGAAATCGTCATGTAGATAATTCCATAGTCCATATTTAGCAAACGTTAGCGTTTTAATATTCTCTATTATGTCATCGTAAAAGCCGGAATACGTATCATCTATTGAATATGTCCATGTCTCTAATTCCCTTTTTGGGAAATAATAGGGTTTACCCTGAACCCGGATAAATCTATTACCTTGTTCATCCTCTTCTCCATACCATTTCAATATATGTTTTCTCGTTCTTCTAATCAAAATATAGCGCAATAATTCTTGAATCCGCCTATTTCCAACCTCAACCTCCTTGAAAAATCGTTTTAGATTCGAAGGTTCAATGGGCATTAATGTCTCCTCATCGTGATGGAATAGTTTGATTTGATGATATATGTCCTCGTGAGTGTTGTTTCTCGGCGTTGCGGTTACCAGAATTGTCTTTTTTCCATATAGATACGGCTGTAAATTCTTATACCTATTTGTATCGGGGTATCTGAAATTATGGCTTTCATCAATTAACACCGTGTTTAGGTTTCGGTATATCGGGTCATTTATCAGATCAACGGTCTTCTGGCTTATCATTCCCATAGACAATATTTCTGCTTGTATTCCATACTCTCTACAAAAGTCCTTCCATGTATCTTCAAGTGATTTGGGGCATATTATCAGATGTCTATCGCCGTGAAGCATTTGTAGATGTTTCAAAAGAGCGGCTCCGATGTAGGTCTTGCCCATTCCTACAATGTCAGCGACAAATACACCACCGTAATCGTTCAGTATCTGGAGTGCCTGTTTCACTGCCACGATTTGAAAAGAAGTCAAAGGCGGCATTGTTGCTTCCCACAGCAATTCTTCCGCGGCTTCTATCTCCAATCTATCTTTCAGAAGGTGATAGAGTGTTTTGATATAGACGTCGTAGGGTCGGACTTCATTTAATGCCCAGGAGTTCTTCAATTCTTCCATTAATTCCGTCCTGAAATCTTCTGATTTGTCCCATAGCTCATTGAACCACCCGGTTATTTTTTCGTGGTTGCCAATACCGGGAATGAGTGCATTTAATTCGGTGTTATCCGACAAGCCTCCTAAACTCAGATTACTTGAACCTATTATAGCATT
>JAUVZJ010000058.1 GCA_030602585.1 Candidatus Methanophagales archaeon
ATTTACTCAAGAAATTCCCTCTTTGGCTAAATGGGAAAATAAAGGAATACAAGGAATGGTACAATCATAAAAGGTATCATAGAGGAATTAAGGCAATACCAATAACACTTTATACTGTGTAGTTTCAAAGTTTACTTAACAGGAAGTAATATCTATAAGACTTCTTTTGGCTTAGCGATTCATCAACCGGTACAATAAACCCCGGTGAAGTTCAATCGCACTTTCCGGGCACATCTCGTGGCAGCAATAGCATCGAATGCAGGTGTCGTCATCTATTTGCGCGTAGTTATTATCATTAATGGCAATCGCCTCCATAGGACATGAATCGCTACACGTGCCACATGCGCTACAACTTTCCTTTATCACACGAGGCTTAAGCGCCATCCCGCGTTTAAACAGCGGCGAGAGCCAGTTAAACCGTCCGAGACCGCTACTCTCGGCAACCGTAGCAGGAAGTTTATAGCCGGTGATACGCAACTCGGATATTGATATATCCGCACCGATGACCTCCACGTCCTCAAGACGGTTAGGATAGAGCCCGCGGTTCTCTGCTTCGATCAATATTGGATTATGCTCCCGTTTAAGACCGATTATCTCGCTTGCGACCACGTCCAGCGCTAATGGACTTTTGGCTGCGATCAGCAAACCCACGTGTTTGGGCTCGCCTTTAGCGCCTGGCCCTTCACCTTCCAAACCCATCACGGCATCCATAATTGATATCCTGGGAGATACATACTCTGCCAAGTCAAGGAGCATCGCGGCAAAACGGTTCTTGTCACGGAGTTTTGCATGATAGCCCGGCTTTGTTAGCCCGGGAATGACGCCGAAGACGTTCTTGACCGCGCCCGTCATGTGCATGAAGACGTGCGTCTTCAACTTGCAGAGATTAAACACGCCGTCCGCCTCAAGTACAGGAGTAATGACCTCAAATCGCTTGACCAATTTACCTTCGGGATGAGAAACGATGTCGTACCTTGTGTCTAAATTGATCTCGATGCCTTCCTCCTCCTCAGCAACCCTGTACATCTCACAGGTACGATAAAGCTTATCCAGCGTCTTTTCCGTGTATGGATAGCCAGAGCCTGGACTATCAGCAATAATAGGAATCGCACCCTCATTTATCAGTAAACGCGCCACTGCAGACACCACTACGGGGTGAGTGGACAAAGCCCTTTCCGGCTTGGCAGGCTGGAGTAGATTCACTTTGAGCACGATCTTCTCGCCTGCTTTAGCAAAGCTGCCCATCCCGCCCATCATAGCCAGTAATTCGGACATCTTGCCCCCAACTTCTTTATAATCCGAACATCGAACGATGAACACTTTGTTATCCATATTTATCTCAATTCCTCAAGTCCAAGTCAAGTCTGATCATCAAACGTACGGTATGCACTCGAATCAACCAACTCAAAAAGTATAACCTCCATGTTTGTTTAAATATGCCATACCTTCGATTTGTTGGACAACCTGAAACATTTCATAAATATATTTATAATCCACTTTGTATAGAATAAGACAAATAGAAAATGCAATTGATGATTCCACACCCGGGACATTTCTCCGCTTTGAAGGAGATAATAGAGGCGAAAGAAGCCGAGGGCATGAAAGAAGTGGTAGAGGTCTTTATGGGTGGCTCTCCGGATGTGATGGGTAGCGGAAGAGGAGTGCTGCATGCACCGCTTATTGAAGAGATAAGTGAACAAACCGAATATGCGCATCAACACGGCATAAAAATGAACGTCGTGATGAATTCGCCATGTACCGGTGGTCATCACCTGACCTTCGAGGGCTATAAGATGTTTAAGTGGTACTTCGGGGAACTGAACAAAGCGGGTGTTGATGCCGTTACGGTTGCAGAGCCATACCTTGTAGAGTTACTTCGCGAATTCCCGATGAAGACCGTTGTATCCTGTTTATCCTATGTTGATGCACCACAACGTGCCAAATTCTTTGAAGACCTTGGCGCTGATATGATAACTGTGGATACGAACATAAACCGACACTTCGATTTATTAAAAGGGATGGTAAACGCTGTGAAGTGTGATATAAGGCTGATAGTGAACGAAGGCTGTCTTTACAAGTGCCCGTTCAGGTATCCGCATTACAACCTCGCCTCGCATCTCAGCAGTTTAAACCAACCTCGCGCACCGCTATTCGCTCCTGACTTCTATTTTGATAAATGCATAAACATCCGTCTGCGAGACCCCACGCAGATAATAAAGTCGGCATGGATAAGACCAGAGGACTTAAAAGAATACGAAGCGATAGGAATAAAGGGCTTCAAGCTTTCTGGAAGGACGAAGGCGGTGAACTGGATAATAGATTGTATGAGGGTGTATTCTAACAGGGCGTTCAAAGGTAACCTGCTCGACCTCCTGGATTGCCCTCAAATGCTCAGGTATATGTTTTACATAGAGAGTGATAAGCTTGAGGGGGGTATAGAGCGATGGAAGAGTTGCAAGAAGATGTGTAATGAATGTGGATATTGTAGCGAACTCACAAAGGAGGCATTAACCTACGTCAAATGAGCTTAATCGTTCCGCATCCAGGGCATTTCTCCGCTTTGAAGGAGATAATCGCGTATAAAGAAGCGAAGGGCTTAGAAGAAGTGAAAGAGGTTTACATGGCAGGCTCGCCGGAAGTGATGGGCAGCGGGAGAGCGACGTTACATGCAGCGCTTATTGAAGATATAAAAGAGCAAACCGCTTATGCGCATCAGCACAATGTAAGGATGGACATCGTGATGAATCCCTCCTGCCTGGGTGGCTATCACCTGACGCTTGAAGGGTATAAGATGTTTGAGTGGTATTTCGGTGAACTGAACAAGGCAGACGTTGATGCCGTTACCGTGGCAGAGCCGTATCTTATTGAGCTTTTAAGGGATTTCCCGATGAAAGCGGTTATTTCATGTGTGGCACATGTAGATTCGCCGCAGCGTGCTGAATTTTTTGAAGACCTTGGCGCCGATGCGATAACTGTGGATACAAACATAAACAGAAACTTCGGGGTCTTAAAAGCAATACTGAGGGCGGTTAATTGCGACATCAGGGTAATTGTGAATGAAGGCTGCATTTACAAATGCCCATTTCGATACGCGCATTTCAACCTCTTCTCACACATAACCGCTTCTCGTTCTTCTTTCCTGAATGCACGAACTCAGCCCCTGAATACCTTTGCCGACTACTATTTTGATAAGTGCATATCCATCAGGGTGCGAGACCCATCGCAGATTATAAGGTCGCCGTGGATAAGACCCGAGGACATGAAGGAATACGAGGCGATAGGCATAGAGGATTTCAAGATTTCAGGGAGAGCAAATGCAGTAAACTGGATAATAAATTGCATGAACATGTATTCTCAGGGCTCGTTCAAAGGTAATCTGCTTGAATTCCTTGATTGCCCTTCAGAACTCAGGTATGTATTTCATGTGGATAACGAACTCCTGGAAGGGTGCATAAAGCAATGGAAGAACTGTAAAAAGATATGCGAGGAATGCCGGTATTGCGATGAACTAACAAATAAGGTTTTAGGAGTAATAAAAAAGTGAAAAGTGAAAGAACAGGTAAAAGAAGGTAGGAAAAAGCTGGAAGAGGAACTGAGGGTTCTTTTAGGGAACATATTCGTGCCGGAAGCGAAAATGTTCGGGATGGCCTGTGGCTGTGTCGGCTTCACTTCTGACCTCAGGGGATTGCAGAGCGATGATATGCAGGTGTTCAGGGAGAAGGTAACTACGATTCTTGAGGAGATAAGCGAGTCCGTTGGTGTAAAGCCAGAGTTCATATATGCAAGAAAGCTACCAGGGACTGAAGAGGTAGTTTCGCTCACAGCAAGGGAATTGTGTGAGCGGTGCAAAAGAGAGCTTGCGGGTTCTAAATCATCACCAAGACCTGATATAGTAGTGTTAAAGAAAAAGAAGAGTGGAAAATAGAAAGTTTTTTATATATCAATTTATAAAAATTATGAAACAAACCTGTGGAATATATGTAACATGTGGCATATATTAAAATACAGAGAGTGAGGGGGAAAATGAGTGAAGAGGAGCCATTCGTGGAAATCCGTGATGTATGCAAGGAATTCAATGGCAAAGAAGTACTGAAAAACGTGAGCGTGGATATAAGGGAAGGCGAGCCGCTGGGGTTGCTCGGAAGGAGTGGTTCAGGAAAATCAATTCTGCTTCACATGCTGCGGGGGACAGAGGAATACGCACCCACTTCAGGCGAAATAATTTTCAGGGTGGCGATGTGTCCATCCTGCTCGTGGGTAGTGGCACCAGGCAAAGTAGGTGAGGCGTGTCGTAAGTGCGGGGCGAAATTGGAATTAAAGGAAGTGAATTACTGGAAGAACAAAGATGCGAGGAAGAAAGTGAGAAAGGCTGTTGCTATCATGTTGCAGCGGACTTTTGGGTTATACGGTGATAGTACAGTCATGTATAATGTATTACAGGCGTTAGAGAGCCGAAAATATCCGGCAGATAAAAGATTTAGAAGAGCTTATGAGCTGCTGAAATCAGTGAAAATGATTCACCGCATAACCTTTCCCGCAAGCGACCTTAGTGGCGGCGAGAAACAGAGAGTAGTGCTCGCGCGACAACTGGCATTAGACCCTATGCTACTTTTAGCCGATGAGCCTACCGGGACGTTAGACTTTGAGACTGCAAAGCTTGTCCACAAATCACTGATAGCGAGCACAAAAGGTGGAATGACAATGGTTGTTACTTCTCACTGGCCATACGTTGTTGAAGAACTAACAGAAAAGGTATTATGGCTTGACCAGGGTGAAGTAGTGAAATACGGTGATTCAAAAACAGTAATAGAAGATTTCGAGAAGCAAGTGAGCGAAATAGAGCGTGAAGAATATCTGAAAATTGGCGAACCAAAGATAAAAATAGATCATTGTAAGAAGTATTATTATTCTCTATTTCGAGGAATGGTGAAGGCGGTAGATGATGTTTCGCTTACAATAAATGAGAACGAGATATTTGGGTTTTTAGGAGAGAGCGGTGCAGGTAAAACGAGTTTAGCGAGGATTATATGCCAAATAGACCCTTTAACCGGCGGGTCAATTAAGATAAGAGTTGGAGACAGGTGGATAGAAGTAGGAAGGGTAGCAGAGACAGGCGTGTGGATTTCATGGTCGGCAACTACGTTTGGCACAGGTGAAGCAGCGGCAACAAGAGTGGGTATGTTACATCAGGAGTATTCGTTATATCCAGAGCATACAATGTTAGAGAATCTCACGAGCTGTATAGGCTTGAAGATACCAGGGGAGCTTGCGGGGATGAAAGCGAAGTTCATTTTAGAGGAGATAGGCTTTGGCAAAGAAGAAGTAGATGAAATACTACACAAAACGCATACTGAACTAAGCGTTGGCGAAAGGCAGCGAATAGCTCTTGCTCAGGTATTGATGAAGGAGCCAGCAGTAGCCATTCTTGATGAGCCAACGGGAACAATGGACCCGATAACAAAGAAGTCCGTTGCAGACGCTATAAGGGTGGCGAGGGAGAATTTAGGCATGACCTTCTTAATTGTTTCTCATGACATTGATTTTATTGATATGGTTTGCGATAGAGTAGCGCACATGCACGAGGGTAAAATAACGAAAATAGAGGAATTGAGAGAAGTTTAAAAATAAATATTATGGCAGTGGGAAGAGAGACGCAGGTTGTAGCATGTAGAAAAGGGCAGGGGCTTGGCTTAGGTGGAGGTATTGCCCAGAGAGGTACATTTGCGAAAGCGTGGAAGAACGATGTAATAGCAGTGGCAATGTCCCCGGGTACAAGGCACGTGCCAAAGCCGGTATGTGAGATAACCACCGAATTAAGGGACAGAGGTATAAATACAGGCGAATTAGTCTTGTATGGCGGAGATGGAACGCCGGCAGATGCACCAATTCACGGCGGTGGGCTGGGCATAGCCTTTGGATTGGAGCCAAAGGAGATAGATATAATAGCGGGGCATAAACTCGCCATATTACATCATGGTAACGTAAAACAACATTTCATATATAAGACGAGGTTTGTGTTGAAAAGGGCGGATATACCGGCTATTATTCTTTCCCAATGTCCTGTTTCATTTGAGGATTTTGAGCGAATAGGCGTGAGCACGAGGTTTAAGGAAGGCGGGACGCCTGGAAAAGTCGTGGCTATCGTAAGCGGCATTATAAGGCATGAGAGTGTTCCACAAGAGAAACTTAACGAAATCGTAGGCAAAGTAAAAATGTGCCTTAGAGAACTTGCTTAAAGATGTAGATGTGGCGGTGAAGGAAATAGAAATAGCATTGCTGTGGGATAAAGATACGCCTTTTAAGCGCTATCTTATTGATAGAGGGTTTGATTGTGTGGTAGTAACCCCGGGGGTCTTAGCCGCTCCTTTCTTTTCTGTTGCCGGATATAAGTTAGTAATAGTGCAGGCTGGGTTTGGGAATGAGTTATATTCAAGGATACTAAAGGAACTTAGAGCAAACTGCGTGTTCATAAAAAATTTTGTAAAGGCAGGAGGAACACTCTTAGTATCTGGTGCGCTTTCAAACAAGGATGCATACAATTGGCTTCCCGTAAAAATCAAATATGTGATGGAGAAGAGAAGAGTAAGAATAGAAGTGATAAAGGAGCACAAGGCAGCGTTGATAGTGGAAAAAGAAGAATGCATGTATGATGGCTACTTTGAAGAGGCAGAAAGAGAGTGGGAGGTAATTTTAAAGGTAAAAGATGGCAATGATGAGAAAGCGATTTTGGTTATGTCGGAATATGGAACAGGGGAGATTATTGCTACGACAATCCACGAATACCCCACGGAAGGGTTTATTGCGTATTGTTTAGGTAAATGAAAAAAGAGGAAGCAGGTCAGATTAATATGGAATTGAACGAGTTGTTGGGAATAGGCGATTTTATGCTGGTAGAAGAGAGTTACGCAAGTCAAAAATGGCTGTGGAAAACGCTTGAATTTCTGCGTAAAATTAAAGTAGAAGACGTGGTAGAAGTAATAAGAATATTTGATGAGCGAAAAGAGCGGATAGGCATTGCCGTATATGACAAAGATTTAGGCTTCTGGCTTATCTTTACAGACGTTATCGCAGATAGTAGAAGTAAAGAAGAATTTGAGGCGCTGGCAAGCGTGATAAAATGTAACGAGGAAAGGGAAAGAGAAGTAGAAGTAGAGAGAGAAAAATTTCGTGAGGGCGTTATAGAATTTCATTCCGTCGGGTTAGTAAATAGATTATTTTGTGATTGCGATTTAAAGGAGGAGGGTTTTTATCCAAGGGAAAGGACAGAGGCATTAAAAAATGTATTAGGCGAATTTTTAAGGGAAAAAGGTATAGACATAGGCATAAGCGAGAATAAGAAAACACTTGAGATTGGGTGTGGTAATGGTGGTGGAACTATTGCACTGCACGAATCGAATATTTTTCCGGTTACCATAGATATAAACAAGTGTGAAATTTGTAAAGGATTAGAGGAGGGTGTGTTAGAGCCAAAGAAAAGCATTGTATTGGATTGTTCCGCTCTTTCGCCCTTTTTTGGTAAAGAATTTGACGCTGTATTTGGATTTATGGTTGGTAAAATTGATCCTTTTAATAGATTTGAGTGGGAAAGGGTGCTGAGAGAAGCACATAAAGTATTGAAGAGCAAGGGTAAGGTATTGTTTACGGTTTCGAGTGAAGAAGAAGCGATAATGGTAAAAGAGATATTAACAGACAAGTTTGAGGGAGAGATAAGAGAGAATAAAGAGGGCGATGGTTATATAGACCAATGGGTATATATAGGTGAGTTAAGGGATTAAACTCAATGCAGAATACGAATTGAAAAATACAAATTTACTTTTTTATCTTCCGCAGGATTTGCTCGCGGCGCATCTTACGCGTATCTTCCAGACTGTCTACCCATTCCTCGTGCTTTTTGTATATGTATTCCTTTGCAGCCATTAATATTTCCGGGGAATCGCCTTTTAACAGCATCACAGGCACATAATCCTTCGTGGGTAACCCGGTACTCATATCAAAAGCATCGTCACCAGTTGGCTTTTCCTGGTCCAGTACCAACCCGAATTTCTCTACTGCTTCAAGCACTATACCGGTAGCTATAGCCCGAGGGATGCGTAGTGCATATTTCTTCTCTTCCATTTTATTTTATCTTATCCTCCACCGCCGGCTTCTCCAGCCATGTCCAGTGCGCCTCTGCCCTCTTTTTCTTCTTCTGCTATATAACAATCAATGCAAAGGATTCTTCCTGATATGTCCATGAATTCATCCACTTCTTTCGAACACTTTGAACACTTCACCGTCTTAGATCGCTCCTTCGCAGCTTCTTTTTTCCACCACCTTTTCTTCCTTTCTTCTTCTGTTTCTTCTTCTGTCATTTCTGCGGATGATTATATTTGATGTTATCATTTTATATAAATGGTGATGACTTTTGTTCTCGGCGCAAATACACATCTAACACCTTACCTCAACACGTCCTCTAAAATAATCTCAGCCGACTTTTTCCCGGAGAGAAGCATACCTCCAAATATCGCACCCATCCTTGGCGAACCAAACACAGCATTAGCCGCCATACCCACAGCGATTAACCCGGGGTAAACCTCCTTCGTGTTCTCAAGGATTTCTTTCTCTCCTATTTCAGACCACATTGACTTCTCTCCAATCACTGCTCCTGTTTCAGTCTTCAATTTTGGTCCGATTTTTTTGGATACTATTTTGCAAACCTCACAATTATGTCCTGTTGCATCTACCACCACCTTTGCTCTTATCGTTAGCGGGTCAACGTGCAGATTTGCAAGCCCTACGGCACTCCAATTCAACACCAACCCGCTTATCCTATCACCTTCTCTTATCATCACGTCCTCGACACTTATCAGGTTAAATATACGTGCACCGGCTTTTATCGTCCTTGATGCGATGGTTGAAACCGCTTCTATTGCATCTGCAACCCAGTAACCTTCTTCGTATTCCTGCGAGGGAACGCCAAATTCATTCAGTATCTCACGTCCTTCGTCTTGAACGACAATGCGAGAAAACATCATCCCACCGCCCCACATACCGCCGCCAACGCTGAGTTTTCGTTCAAAAATAACGGTCTTCACACCTTTCTTCGCAAGATAGTATGCGGCTGTCATGCCAGCAGGACCTGCACCAGCAATGGCAACGTCCGTTTCGGTTGCATCGAGCAAATCCTTCGTGTATCTTTCGATTATCGCCTTCGATATTATTATCTCATCTATTTCCGTTTTACTCATTCTTTTGCCACCTTATGGTTTTACTTACTTTAGTCAGCCTTTTATTTAAGTTTTTAGGTAATTTTATTTTGGTTTTTTACATACAAAGATTTAAGTTAACGTTTTAACTTGACTTTGCCATATTTAAAATTTACCGCCGAGAACGCTGAGTTCACAGAGAAAATAAGGAGTTAGGGGTTAGTTGTCAGGTATTAGTAACCCTAAAACCGAAACCTCTAAACCTACATCCTCTGCGTTCTCCGTGAACTCTGCGGGTAATCTGACAATGTCAAGTTAAGTCAAACCCGGGAATGAATTATATCCGAGGTTTTTGGGATTGAAACATTGATGATATTATCAATATATTCTTTCAAAAGGGTATAGTGTAACTCTATCTGATTAAATATTTTTTTCGAGTAGGTGTTAATTAAATTACAAATATTGGTTAAACCATTTGATTCTACAAAAACCTTTTTAATATATCAGAAACGATAAGGGCTATGCACAATAATGGTGAGAATAAAATGGAAACTGATATAGCGTTAAGGGAAGTAATGGTGCGAGAAGTAGTGACGGGTGATATGGAATTAAACGTGATGGATGCGGTGAAGATGATGAGAAAATGCGATGTGGATAGTATTGTGGTGTTTAATAATGGTGGACCGGAGGGAATAGTTACCGAGGGAGATATAATCTGTGAACTGGTAAACAAGGACATAAAGCCAAGCACTGTGAAACTAAAGGACATAATGACTACACCACTGGTAACCGCATCTCCTAATGACCGCCTATTGGATATAGCGAAGAAAATGGCTGCGGAACGGATAAGAAAGATGCCTGTAATTGACGGCGACGAGTTGGTAGGGATAGTTGCTGATGTAGATTTAATATCCGTTTCGTCGGAGATGAACACGGCATTGGCGGAATTAATAGAGATGAACTCGGTATTGACAGGGCTAATAGAGATGAACGTGGAACGAGAAACATGTGAATTAGTAAACGAAGATGAAGGAATAGAAGAGAGTATATGCGAGAAATGCGGAAGCTTCGCACATTACATGGAAATGGAAGCTGGGCTGTTGATCCGTGAGGGTTGTAAATACGAGATAGAATTTGGGGTGGATTGAGTTTCAGCCTAACTTCAAGCACCCGCTCTAACAGTGGCTTGGAGAGGCGGTCTCACAATTCAAAAACGCAACAAAAGAGATAGGATAAAAGCAAAGCACCAAAGCAAGCCCTAATTTAACACTTCTTTTTATCTGCTATCACCTTTTACATTGTATGCCTATGATTAAATGGCTAAACGTGAAGGGAAGGTGATAGGTATGTAATAAAGGAAACTAACAACGATGATAGGAGTTACCCCGAAAAAGCGATAAATGTGAAAACCAAAGCGGATATGAAATAAGCTTAACCTCATCATCGCTTCGTGTTCACTCACTACGAAGGGAAAGATAGTTATTCATAAAATCATTACTTCTAAGATACATAGGACCTGTTTAGAAAAAATGTGCCACCTACATTTTCAGTGAATTTACGAGGCGTGTTTCCTCTTTAAGTAACTCTTTCATGTCAATTTCCTTCAAAGAATCCGTTATCGCTTTCGTTACATTAAGGTACCACGTCTTTGTTTC
>JAUVZJ010000064.1 GCA_030602585.1 Candidatus Methanophagales archaeon
CCCTCTATGATTGTTATTCCGTGAGTGCTCTCCACGGGTATCAAATCATCAAAGTCATATAGAATTGGTTTTTGTATTCTTGATTATGTGATTAGAATGCTACTTATAATGATAATTTACCTTGCATCTAACTACAAGAAATCCTTTTTCTGCTTGAAATCTTTAAAGGACAATCCTGTTATTATCTACATTGCCAACTACTGTTAACATACAGCGCCCGCATTATATTATTCACATACCGATACATAAAAGCTTTTTGATTTCCAATTCTGTTAATAATAGTAGAAGGAGACGAAAAATGGCAATAAGTTGGCAGGCAATCTACACGCTGTGGCTGAGGGAAATGAAAGGAATGTGGAGGGCAAAGAGCAGAGTTATTGGTGCTTTAGGGATGCCTTTATTCTTCCTTGCATTTCTGGGATTAGGTTTTGGGCACGCATCTATACCGGGAATGCCGGAGGGTGTAAATTATATTGAATATCTCACGCCGGGGATAATAGGAATGACCATGCTTTTCAGCTCTGTGTTCGCGGGTATTTCCGTTCTCTGGGATAAGGAGTTCGGGTTTCTGAAGGAGGTGATGGTGGCGCCAGTGTCGAGGCTCTCCATCGTCTTAGGGAGGATAGCAGGTGGCTCTACTACTTCATTAATGCAAGGGATTATGATTTTGATGTTAAGCACATTGCTGGGATTTAAAATAAAAGGTGTTCTTCCTATTATCCTTGCGTTAATCTTCATGTGTTTGATTTCATTTACTTTCGTTGGGTTAGGATTGGTCTTCGCATCGTTTATGCGGGACATGCATGGATTCCCATTGGTAATTAACTTCGTTGTGTTCCCGATATTTCTACTATCCGGAGCTTTATTCCCGATAGAGGCTTTGCCTTCATGGCTTATTCCTGTTTGCTATATAGACCCGTTAACGTATGGCGTGGATGGTTTGAGGGGTGTATTGCTCGGAGCGGGAGCTTCAGAATTTCCTATATTGCTCGATTTTATTGTGATTTCTGCTATTTCTATTGGCATGGTAAGCGCAGGTTCTTATTTATTCGAGCGGACTGAGGTGGAACGGTGATTTTTCCAGCTCATTTAATGTGTTTATTCGTAACTCCACAATATCCATTGCATCATCAAACAATTTCTTGTTCACTTCGATCTCAAAGTACTTCTTCAGTTTTTCCGCGGGCGTCATTGTTGTGCCTGCTGAAAGATACTCAACGTAATTCCTGTTAAATTCTTCTGGGTCTTCTCTATATTTTTTGAAAAGAGAAAGCGTTATTGCCTTTGAAACTGCATATTGAAAGGTATAGTAATTATTTGTGAAATATATGTGGCTAATATACGTCCATTGCGCAGAGTCCTCATTATTATGATATACAACCAAATCGCTTCGATATTCTTTTGAGAGACTGGTCCATAATGAATTGTGGGACATCCGCTTTGCCGCGCAAGCTTATCACTCATCACTTGCTCTCACCACCTATCGCCGCCTTTACCATTTTTTCAAGGTCTTCCTCTGCCTGTTTCGACATAAAGTGCATCGTATCTATCGCAATTGTCAACGTTTTTTCGCCATTTGTATATTTTGCATGGCCATTTAAATCCCAACGCCCCAAACGATTATATTCCTTCTCTATCGGGACCTCAAAGCGGATATAACTTTCACCATACTTCGGTAACTGTTCTCCAACGGTGATGTACTTCCTATCGCTAACATATTCCTTTTCCTTATTCGCATCTTTGTCCCAGACAGCTTCTCCTACTTTTTCGCCATCGTTATAGCATGTGATTTCTACTCGTTCCGGCTCAAAACTATAATATGATCTGTTTATTACTTCCAGACTGAACCGTAAAGACGGATATTTACTGTCTTTTTCACGAACCGGTTTTGCTAACCTATGCGCTTCGATTGAAATTATATCGGACGGTGGTTTTGTCTGTTCAGCAAACTCATTATAGCTCTTTAGCATTTTATACGCGACAAATGAAAAGATGCAAAGAGTACCTGTAATTGTAACGGTAACCCAAAAGAGGTTAACTTTTACAATAAAAAGGAACTCAAACATTTTTCTCATCTCCCCAAATATATTTAAATAGCCGATAATCTGAGCGATGGCTATAATACCACTCAAAGTCCCGATACTCAGAACCACCCATTCTAAGATTTTCTTTAATCGCATGTTTTAATAACCATTTAAGTCACTATACCCGTACTTAAGTACAGAGCCTGTAATATAAGCACGGACCTGGCCTGTGACACAAATTTCACATGATATGAAAGGATACATAAAAGCCTTTCGATTTTTTGTTGTGTTGTGCTGTGTTGCACAACTATTTGACAAAACTTTTAGTTTTCTCCTGAAATTTTATTATACACCCGATACAAAAATAATAAAATATCCAGAGCTATACAAAAAGAGGAGAAGAAAGAGCTAAAATGGCAGAGAGGAACTTCAAGGAGATAGAAGAGAAATGGCAGAGGATATGGGAAGAAAGCAAAATCTTTGATGCTGAAATCGGACAAGAGGAAAAGTTCTTTTTGACCGTCCCTTACCCTTACACCTCTGGTCCGTTGCACATAGGACATGGAAGAACATATACCATAGGGGATATAATAGCGAGATTCAAGCGATTGCAAGGTTATAACGTCATCTTTCCAATGGCTTTTCACGTTACCGGAACGCCGATTTTAGCGATTGCCGACAGCATAGCGAAAGGAGAAGCGGAGGTCGTGGAACGATATAAAGATTACGTCTCGATTTATGAAGATGCGGCGAAGGTTGATGAAATGGTCAATAGTTTTAGTAACGCAGAAAACGTTGCGGATTTCTTCGCAGAACGAATTTCCGAGGACTTTAAGAGGATGGGGTATTCCATAGACTGGCGAAGGAAGTTCAACACCACCGAGCCAATTTACAATAAGTTCATCGAATGGCAGTTTAAAAAGCTTTACGATAAGGGCGTGATAAAGAAAGGAAAATATCCTATTACTTATTCTATTGAAGACGGTTCGGCAGTTGGAGAAGATGACATAGAAGGAGGAGATACGGATAAAGTATCAATAATTGAACATACGACCATAAAGTTCAAACTTCCTGACGGCAGTTACTTAATCGCAGCGACGTTGCGTCCCGAAACCATTTTCGGCGTTACAAATGTCTGGATAAACCCCGCTGCAAGATACGTTAAGGTTAAGGTCGGGAACGAATTCTGGATTGTATCCGGGGAAGCTGCGGAGAAATTGGGCTACCAGAGGGAAGAAGTTGAGGTTTTAGAAGAAATAGAAGGGATTGTAGGTAAGAAGGTCATGGAACAGGTGGAGGGAAGAGAGCTTCCTGTTTTACCTGCGAGCTTCGTTGACGAAGATGTAGGCACCGGCGTGGTCTATTCGGTTCCGGCGCATGCTCCTTATGATTACATTGCGCTCGAAGATTGGATGAAGGCGGAAGGGGTTGAAATACCGCCGATAAAGATAATAGACATCGAAGGGTATGATTTGCCGGCGAAAGAGATATGCGAACGAATGGGAATAGAGAGCCAGGAGGATGCGCGATTGGAGGAAGCCACGCAGATAATCTATAAGGACGAATTCTATCGAGGCGTATTGAACGAAAAGTGCGGTGATTTTGCGGGTGTTAAAATCGCAGCGATAAAGGACGAAGTTAAGGATTGGCTGAAGGGGAAAAATATAGCGGATGTATTTTACGAGACTTCGAGGAAGACAGTAACGAGAGGTGGAGGGAAGGTAATTGTTGCGGTCTTGCAAGACCAGTGGTTTATAGATTACACGCCGGGCTGGTGGAAGGATTTGGGGCATAAACTCGTTGAAGGAATGACGTTCTATCCTGATAAGTATAAGGCGTATATGCATGACATTATTGACTGGCTAGCATTGAGACCCTGTGCGAGAAAAAGGGGTTTGGGCACAAAGTTTCCGTTTGAAAAAGGATGGATAATCGAATCTTTGAGTGATTCTACCATTTACATGGCGATGTACACCATAGCACACCTGCTCAGGCAATTGTCGGTTGATGCGTTAGACGAGAAGTTTTTTGATTACGTGTTTTTAGGAATTGGCGATGCCAAGGAGTTGGCAACGGAGATAAATAAGCCCTTACAGGGCTTGCGGGGTCGTGGGGCAGAGCCCCACATTGACGTGGACGTTTTGAACAGGATAAAGGAAGAGTTTGAATACTGGTATCCGAATGACCTGCGACACACTGCACCACCGCACCTCTCTAACCATCTGGTTTTCTTTTTAATGCACCACGCAGCGATATTTCCAGAAAGCCGATGGCCGAGGGCTATAACCCTGAACGAGTTGATGATTAGAGAAGGACGGAAGATGTCAAAGAGCAAGGGAAATGTAATTCCTTTAGCGAATGTATCGGAACTTTATGGCGTGGATTTATACCGGCTTTATTGTGCGATTAATGCGGATTTCGCAAGCGTAGTCAATTGGCGTGAACAGGACACGGATGCGTTGAGGAAAAGATTTAATGCGTTGATAGCGCTATTTGAAGCGAGTTTAGGGGTTGACGCGTTAAAAGAAAACGAGTTCACGCATACAGATAGATGGCTGATGTCACGGTTCTACAGACGGTTAAGAGAATCTATTGAGCGGTTTGAAGCGTTTAGAATACGCGAAGCGGGAATAAATATGGTGTTCAACTTACTGAACGACGTTAGATATTATGAGAAGCGTGAGAGCCAGGAACGGCGGAGAAGGATTGTCAGGAACGTTATGGAGGCTTGGCTGATAATTCTATCGCCTATGGTTCCTCATATATGCGAGGAGATATGGCACAAGTTGCACGGTCGTGGGGCAGAGCCGCACAATTTTGTTTCTTTACAAACGCTTCCTGCGATAAAAGAGGAGTTTATTAATGACCGTGTGGAGAGAGAGGAGGAATATCTGGTTTCACTTATTGCGGATATAAACGAGATATTGAAAATAGCGAGGCTCAAGCCGAGTAAAATTTACGTTTATACTGCGGATGCAGAGAAATGGAAGTGGGAGATATTCCGCGCAATAAAGGATTCACCAGATAAGGATAAGATTAAGGAGGCTATGAGGCGCAGAAAGGATAAAAGCACCGTGGATTTTGTAAAGCAATTGATGAAAAACAATCCTGATTATTTTGAGCTAAGCGAGGAGGAAGTGCTGGAGCGCGAGAAGGAATATTTGATGAAGGAGTTCGGATGTGAAATGGGCGTAAATGAGGAATACGACCCAAAGGGTAAGAAAGAGTTTGCTATTCCGCTTAAGCCTGCTATTTATGTGGAGGGGTGAAGTCTTACGGTGAGCCCATCATGGGAACAAAATACAAACAGACAGAAATTCGAAAGGCGGATGAGCGTGATTTGGAACAGATTATTGGCAAAAATGGAAACACGTGATGCTCACCCGGAAGATTTCGAATTCATATTGAAGTTAACTCGCCACAATATGGAAAGAATCGTTACAGAGGAATGGAATGCCAATTGGGAAAAGGATGTTGAACCCAATGTTGTAAATGCATGGAAAGCGCAAGGAGAAAAGAAGATTATTGAGGTAGATAATCGTCGTGTCGGTTATTTCTGGTTTGAGCAACATCCTGAGAAGAAAGAAATCTTTATCAACTCGATACAAATAGTTGAGCAATTCCAAAGGAAGGGTTTAGGAACCGAGGTCATAAACTGGCTTCTTAAAGAAGCGAGGAATCATAACTTAGAATTTGTTAGGGGCGTTGTTCAGAAAAATAACGCTCATGCAAAGGAATTTTTTGAGAGAAACAAATTTAAGTTTATTGAGGAAACAGAAAGTGGGATATTAGTAGAGAGAAGAGTTGATATAAAATGAATTATTTCAATCACATTTTTTCTATCAATCCATCCTTCAGATAAATAATCCTATCAACGTATTTCTTATGCCATTCTTCGTGTGAAACCATCAATATTGTTTGTCCTAATTCCTCGTTTAGCTTCCTGAATAACTCTAAAATGTGTTTTGAAGATTCCGTGTCTAAGTTCGCACAGGGCTCGTCAGCAAAAAGTATTTTTGGCTTATTGACAAGTGCTCTTGCAACTGCCACTCTCTGCTGTTCCCCACCTGAGAGTTCATGAGGGCGATGATATAATCTTTCTCCAAGACCTACCGTCTCCAGAATATCAATACTTGTTTTCAGGTATAGTTCCCTCTTCTTTCCGATCATCATGGACGGCAGGTACACATTCTCCACCGCAGTAAGCTCTGGCAAAATAGCATATTCCTGAAAAACATAACCCAACTGATTTAACCTGAAGATGGTTTTTTCGTGCTCGGATAAGCCGATGACATCAACTCCTGCAATCATAATCTCCCCTGATGTGGGGGTGTCAAGCAGACCAAGTTGATGAAGCAGCGTGGATTTTCCACTGCCACTCGGACCCATTATACCGACAAACTCACCCTTTTCAATATTGACCGAAACTCCTTTGAGTGCGTGAACCTCTACTTTACCCATGACATACGTTCTTTTTAGATTTTTTACAATTATCATCTTCAGCCCCATATAGCCTTCAATATGTTTTCTCTTGCTGTTTTCCAAGAAGGAATAAATCCAGCAACCAGCGAAACAATAATCAAACTAACTATGCTTGTAACTATAAGCTGCTGCTCTATCAATGGACTGACGTCTCCCATAGGGAAGGATATAGGATTTGCTGCCATGTAAGATACCAAAAACCACAACAAAATCGACCCTATGACAATGCCTGAGAAGCAATAGAACAATGCTTGCATAACATATGAATGAATGATGACTTTTTGATTTATTCCGATAGCCTTTAAAATTCCTATTTGCTTTCTTTTATTGACCGTATTAATGTAAATAATTATGAATATCACAACAACAGCCATTATGAGACTTATAATGGTAGAGATAAAAGTGATAAGAGAAAAGCTGCCGAGAATGCTTTCCATCACTCCTACAAGCTTCTCTTGCCATGTTTTAATATTCTCACTTATTCCAAGTTCAATGAATTTCTTTTTGAACTCTTCTTCACTTCCTCTTTGACTAAGCGTGACAAGGATTTCTGAAGCTTTGTTTTCTAAGCCAAGAACAGACTCCATTTCTTTTTCAGTAATAAAAGCATAACTGTTTATCGACATGACACTTATATCAAAAATCCCTTTAAGTCTATACGCTCTTATAACTCCGTTGCTGAAAGTTATTGTTATTTTATCGCCTACTGTTACGCCGCCAAGATCAGCTTCTTCACCTTCTACGCCTTCTTTGCCAGTTATTTCAACACCTAGCAGAATTTCGTCAGTATCCTCCTTGCTCAAGTATTCACCAGCTATCAGCCCTTTATGAAATATTGTAACTGCTTCTTCGTCTGTGGGATTCATTGAATGAACCGCCCCGCTCACAAATTTGCTCTTGTGAGTGAAAGTTGCGCCAGTTACATAGCGTGCCGAAGTTCCAACAACTCCAGGCAGCTTGTTCAGTTTCTTTTGAATATTATCTACATTATCTATGTAAAGATTATTTTCTTTTGGTTCAATAACAATATTGCCATAAATAGTATCTATTGATTGCTGGATTATTGTTTCTCCAATACCATTAACAATTGAAGGTAGAAATATAAGATTTACAAATATTAACGACATAATCATAACTGTTAGAATGGTTGTTCCTATGTTTCCTCTTTTTATAGATTTACATGCTAAGAAAAAGGAAACTTTAAGGTTCTTGAACATAGCTCAGTTACCCCTCGATTCTTTTCTTTCGTTTAACGTAACGATGAATTCCCAGACCAAATAGAATTGCTATAATAGCTGCAATAACGCCTATGATTATATTTCTATTCGCTCCAAGTAAATTTCTCATTTCGTTTTTGTTATCTCTTACAACTAAATTCATCTTTTCTGTAATTGTATGCTCTCCAGAATCGTCTTTATAGCTAATTTGAAGATTGTAATCAAAGCTTCCACTCTTATCCGGTATCAATGTGAATACTGCAGGGCTATCGTCATCAGACTCTATTTTCCCTAAAAACGCTTCTTTCACTCCCGAAAATGGTAGATTAGTTATAGTTGCTTTGACCGACTTTGCATCTCCGTCTCCAGCGTTTTCGATGCGGACGAGAAGTGTAAACGTATCTCCCCGCTTTACATTCAACGGGTCGGTCTTTATATTCGATATACTTAACTCTGCTATTCCTATAACTTCAATACCTGCAGTCTCGCTCTGTTTCTTCACCTCACTGCCCAATCCCTCATAGATTATATCAATCGGAATAATGATGGTACCTGTCGGCGTATCCTTGCTCGATTTGAAGCGCAATTGGATTTCACGACTCTTTCCAGGCTCAAGATGCTCAATATAGTAATTATTGGGATTGTTGGAATAGATTGACTGCACTTCGCCGATTTCAACAAATATGTCGTGTGCTGCTGTCTCTCCTCTGTTCGTAAGCTTTAAAGAGAGCGTAAAATCGTCTCCTGGGCGTATTTCCTCAGGAATATCCTTCTCAACCTCAAGCGATGCCTCTTTTAGAGATGTCCGTTCGTTGACTCTTACGGGGAATGGATAGCGAAGAGTATTCCGTGTAAGGCTTCCTTCCGAGTGGTAAACGATGTGGATTCCTGGAAAGTAGATTCCTTCCTCTTTTGGGGCGGTAAAGGCGAATGTGATTGAGGTACTGCTGCCTCCGCCGAGCCTGCCCACGTGCACAAAGCTTTTATGGTCGTGCTCAAAATGCGGTGCAAAGAGGTAAATGTCTGTTATATCCGCACTTGCGTTTACTGCTGTGTTTTTGATTGTGACAGTTACCGTGCCAAGCTCCCCGGGAGTTAAAATCTCGGGCTGGATGGTGTAGTCGGTGATCGTGAGGGCAGGAGATTGGGCGCTGGTTACGGGTGTGAAGAGCGACAATAGAAGGATTGCTATCAAAATCCATTTAAAAGGTTCTTTTATTTTCATAATAAACATACACATTTATATATGCCATCCGCTTAGGGGATATATAAGGTTTATACTCAACAAACAACTAACAAAGATGTTGGTACTTATTTACCGCGGAGCACGCAGAGAACACAGAGAGTCGGAAAAATCAGTTACCTCATCTCAGCGCTCTCCGCGATCTCGGCGGTAAGCAAATACATGTGTTGTAAATGGAACCTAAAAGACTGCTCAGGGAACTTGGACTGAGTAATTATGAGACTGAGGCATACCTGAAAGTAGTAGAATTGGGTATTGCCGAGGCAAGCGTGATATGCAAGGAGACAAAAATTCCTTTTGGCAGAGTGTATCAGGAATTGAATTCGCTCGCTGCCAAGGGATTGATTGAAGTTCAAACCACACGACCAAAGAGATACACTGCAAGAAAACCCAGGCTGGCATTTAAGACGTTGTTGCAGCAAAAAAGGGAAAATATGGAAAAACAGTTGCAGAAGACGATTGAAGCGGCATCACAGTTAGAAGAAATTATTTCAAAGAAAATTCCAACTGCACCAAAAGAAAGAACGTTCTGGACAACCGCAGTCGGGGTAGAAGAAGCTGTTGAAATGATAAGATCAAATTTTGAAGAGGCAGAAAAAGAAATCTGCATTATTTTACAGCATGCATATCCAAACGAGGAATGTAACTATAAAGATAGTGAAGCCACCGTACCTAATGAGGTAATTAAAGCTACAGAGAGGGGAGTGAAAATAAAAGCACTGCTGAATGAAGAGTTTATAATACCAAAGATGGAATACATGAAAGAACGTGGAATAAAAGAAAAAATAATGGATAAAGTAGAAATAAGAGTGATGAAAAGAGCAACTCCTTCTTATTTTGAGGTTATTGACGGTGAAAAAGTAGTTTTAAAAGTGAATAATCCGAAGAATCCGGGTCAAATACTTGCG
>JAUVZJ010000057.1 GCA_030602585.1 Candidatus Methanophagales archaeon
TATTGGCAATCTGATTAAATCCGCACTTAATCGTAAACTGGAGTTTTCATTGTTAACATTACAGTTGCTTTTTGCGGCTGATAGGGCAGAGCATTTGGAAAAAGAGATTGAACCCGCTTTGAGTGCGAATAAAATCGTCATTATAGACCGATATATCCTGTCATCTTTAGCTTTTGGTTCCGTGGATAACGACCTGAAGTTTTTAAAGCAGCTCAATGCAAGGTTTAGAAAGCCAGATCTAACTTTTATTATTGACACACCGCCAGGGGTTTGTTTAGAACGGATTATCAAAGCCCGGGATAATATCGAATTATTTGAGGTGGAGCAGAAATTAGAAAAAGTCAGCGAAAATTATTTGGCGCTTAAAACTTACTTTAAAGATACATTTGTGATAGCTGGCGATAGAGAAAAGGAGAAAGTCTCAAAAGAGATACAGGATGCGGTAGAGAAAAAAACGGGGTAAATAAACGGCTCTTGAAGGTTATTGAGGATTTTTTGGGGAGGTTTTAGAACACAAATATTTAAAAATGCTGTTAAGCTATTACTACATACCTGAATACGATGAAAGGAAATAAAAATATGGAAGCGGTTTTATTCGACCTTGACGGTGTACTAATAAACTCATTCGAAAGCTGGTATCAAGCGTTTAATGCGATGTTAAGGTCGTATAAGAAAGAAGAAATGAGCAGAGAAGAGTTTAATGCGAAATGCTGGGGTCCTGACCTGAAGCACAACTTAGCTGCGTTAAATCTGGATGCAGAAGCAGGAAAGTATTGCGTAAATGAGCAACTGAACTTGATAGGGGTTATAGAGCTGTTCCCCGGTGCAAAAGAGGTACTGAGCCGTATAAGAGAAGAATATAAGCTTAAGGTAGGGCTGGTCACGAATACGCCAAGAAAGAACGTTTATAAGATATTGGAGCATTTTCATCTGTTTAACCATTTTGACGTGATTGTTACCGGGGATGACGTGAAAAAAGGGAAGCCAGATGCTGAGATGGTGATAGAGGCATGCGAGAAGCTGAAAGTGAAGCCGGAGAATGTGGTACTCGTGGGTGATACCGAAAGCGATTTCATGGCTGGTAAATCCGCTGGCTGTTCTGTGATGGGTATAGGAGCGAAATCCGCAGGTGATGCACATATAGAGAATCTTTATGAACTGTTATCGGTTTTGGATACCGGAGTGAAAAAGCGTGTTATATGACCTCCTAAGAAGTCTCTTTTTAACTTCCTCACACTTTTTCTTTTTACAAAAAAGAAAACTAAGCCCTTACAGGGCTTGCGGGGTCGTGGGGCAGAGCCCCACAGTGCTAAAAGAAAAATAGCTAAAAAAGTTTCTTTGGTCAAACTTTCTTTTATAAAGAAAGGTTGTAAGAAAGGTTTTATGAAAACCACCGAAGAACTGTACCGCATACAGGAAGAAATCGCATCGAAGGCGGTAATAGAAGATAAACTAAGTTTGGAAGAGCTAAGATTAGTCGCAGGTGCAGACCAGGCTTTCTTCTACGAACCAAAAAACGATACCGAAGAGAAAGATAGAGAAGAGAAAATAATATCTGCGGTTGTAGTCCTCGAATATCCTTCCATGAGGTTTATTGATTATTCTTATTCTGTGATGCCAGTGGATTTCCCTTACATTCCCGGTCTCCTTTCGTTCAGAGAGGCGCCAGCCATAATAAACGCTTTTCACACGCTGAAAAACAAGCCTGACCTGCTAATAATAGATGGATGTGGAATAAACCACCCGAGGTTCGCAGGTTTAGCCACGCATGTAGGTGTTATCTTAGACGTTGCAACGATAGGCGTGGCAAAGAACCTCCTGTGCGGCTCTGGCGAAGTGCCCGGCGAAGCAGGAGAATCGTGTATTATAAAATACAATAATAGAGAAATCGGCTATTACTTTAAGAGTAAAAAGAGCAGTAATCCCATAATCGTAGCGCCGGGGCATAAAGTATCGCTGGAAACTTCGCTGAAGCTGATAAAAAATTGCATCCACAAGCACAAACTACCGGAACCCACACGAATTGCTCATCTATGTGCGAATAGGATAAAGAAGCTACGTTATTATTAACAGGTATTGCGGCTTTTTTAGATGCTTTTATTTCTCCAATAGTAATTTCCAATCTACTATAACCACTATAATTCCGGTGATTAATGCCGATGCCACTTTTTGGATATGAAGCATTTTTGAACTCAGAATTATCCCCTGCGAGCCAAATAAAACCATTGTGTTATTTGGAATAGCTATTGAGCCGATGATTAATAAATACAGAGCAAAGAAGTCGCAAAGTATAACTAAACCTTTTCTCGATAGTTCTGGGCTTTCAATACCTGACAAGGCAGTTCGAAAGGCGATTATAAGGATTACTATTACCATTGCCATTACAATACAAACGTAAATAGGATTCTTTTGCCCTAAGAAGTCGTAAAGCGGATTTAACTCTGTAAACCCTCCATATAACACAGAAGCTATCATTGTGGAAATCGAATCGTAACTCAAAATGACAACGGCAAGAGAGTAAGCAATTTTTCGCATCTTCATTTTTTCATCATCATTCTAATTTTAGACCGGAATTCCAGACTTTAAAAATTCATCGGGGATGGGATTAAACAGCTAAACAACATAGAAAAAATCGAAACGTAGGAAGACAAAACTTTTGACTGTTTACTTATCTATCCCCTCTCATTCTCCCGAAGTCGCATATATTTCATAAGGCATTATCTTCTTATTCACCTTCTTCTTTCCCTTCAACTTGCTTACGAGGTCGGCGGCTTTCTCCTTCTTCTCCCTCTTCTTCAACCGCTCCATTATGCCCGCCATCTCTTTCTCCTTCTCCTCACCCCCGTATTCTATCCCCTCCTCCTCTATCGCTTCCTCTTCCTCTCCTATCCCCTCTTCTTCCTCCATTTCCCCTTCAAACACTTTCACACTCACTTTAACACAACCCCCCTTTTAAATTCACAAGAACCTTTACTAAAAATTTATTTTGCTCTTTGATAAAACTTTTCTTTTCAAGATAAGATTTTAATTAAAAAATTACCTTCTCAGGATATAAACTTTTCGCTGCCGATAAAACTTCATCTATTTCTATTCCCTCCACCATTTCCCCACCTATCTCTTCCTTATTCAACATAAACGGCTCATCCAGTATTATTTTCGCTTCGTCGAGCACCATCGTTGACCAGCTAACACTTTTTACATGCGAACCATATCTCTTCAACATCTCCGCCTTAAAAAATTCCCGCGTATGCTCAGGTGCATTACTCAATGCGTATCTTATTCTATCCGATAGAGAAGACCAATCTACCCACGGCAATTTTCGCTTTGCGAATGCCAACGAATCCTTTGGATTGAAAAGACAGTCACTTTTTATACTTTCCGTTTCGCCAGCAACGTAATACAGCACGCTTTCATCCAGCAATGCATATTGATTACATATACTTATTCCTTCAGAAGCGCTTTTCGGCTCATAATTCACGAGCAATGCTAATTTCGTTACCCACTCAATACCATCCACGTATTTTTCCAGGTTCCGGGCTTCTAAGTCCTCTATCACTTCCTTTAAACCTTTTAGCCCTATTCCAGCCCAATTTCCTTCTCCTACCCCGGTTTCTTTTCCCAGCTCACCCTGCATCTTCTCTATCGCATTGAGATAAAACAGTAAAATGGACACCGCATCCGTTGTCTCACCGTTCTTCAACTTTATCTTCCACTCGCATTCCTGCGTATCCAGTGATAGTTTCTTAAACGCCCTCACCGGGTCCTCTATCTCCGGTGCATTATCCAGAAACCCCGACTCGAAGGCACAAATTACCAGCGCTTGCGCAATATCACGTAAGAAAATCGCGTATTCAGAACGAAGCGCTTCATAATGAATATCGTGCAGTCGCCAATATTGATGCGCAGCATGGGGCTGGTCTCTCGTGTTCAAGATGCCTCTCCCCGAAGTAGTGGAAAGCGAAGACTTATGAGCAACAAACATCGCCCGCGGCGAAATAACGAACTTCACACCCTTTTTACCGTAGGTGTCGCCTGAAACAACGTCTCCAGACCCTGCGAACAATATTCTTGCGATAACCCACGGTATTAACGCTTTTTCTACACGACTCCAATCCTTACACGCTTCCCTTTTTGTTATTATATTACCATGCGTAGCGTATGTATTGGTCTTTATTTTTCTCCCTTTCCCCTTTCCCTTCCCCTTCCACACACCACTTTCAGCAGGACTGAAGAAATTGGCGACGTTATTCTTATGGATAACCACTTTTTTCTTTAAAGCCAGACTCGCCTCCCTTGACCCCTCAAAGGCATATATCTCTGATGCTTTATCGTATGCCACGGCGTCAAAAGGATTATTGTAGGAAGGAGTTGCTATTTCAAGATGCCCCATATCGTTATAAATCCGACAGCCGTTATCGCCGTATGAAGACGCTATTTTCGATTCGTGCGCTTCTTGCGATACTTCCATAATGATGTCCCAGTTCACATCCCTTGAAAATTTTCTCTTTTTTAAACCTTGAATCGCGGCATTAACAAGCAAAGAAGGATTTAAACTCGCTTTCACACTCACCGGATATTCCTGCTCTATTCCTCTTATCTTATTCTCTGTCCCTACCCCAGACACTTCCCTCTCTCCTTCATTATTCCTTATCCTGTTCTCAGATCAATGCAAAATGCCGATAAAGATTTATTTTGACTTTTGCTTTGCACTTTGTAATTTCAATTTTTCATTGATAGGCTTGCTACCAGCATATCTCTTCTACTCTTCCCTCACCTTCTTTTCTTCCCTGCTTATCTCCTCTATCTTCCTTTCTATTGACTCCTCATCCCATCCATCCAGTTCATCAAATCTGTAAGTTTTGTTATTAGAATACAACAAATAGTCTAAGTAAGGGTTTCTGACGATTCTATTTCTTATTTCCCTGCTTATCTCTTCCTCCCACCCACGTATGTCCTCCTCTTCTGCGAGTAATCGCACGAGAACCTGCCTTGTTCCTTCTCCTCTTCTCCGCTCCCGGAAAAACACCACTACCGCACTTGGCATCCTCGCCAGTTCCGGATACCGCTCAAACAACCTTGCATATTCCTCACTACTCGGTCTGCTCACGTCTATCTTCACATTCGGCTCCTTGTTTATCGTTATCTTATTCCAGCTCAGTGCCGCATTCTCGAATACGGACGCAAGTCTTACCCTTAACTCGGCTCTTGAATTCTTCGGTGGAAATAGCAGCGCTTCTCCTATCTCTTCCTCCGTCAATATTCGCTCCACACCCATCTTATCCGCCACGCACTCGTATAAGTCATAATCACAGAGATTGGTGAAATCAAAAGATGCCGCTATCTCTTTCTCCACCCGCTCATCCATCAAATACATGCCCCGGTAATCAAACTTCCCCTTTGGTATATAATCATATTCAAAATCGTCTATCTCGTTCTTTATCATCCATAACTTCATCGCCCATTCTATGCGACGAAAAACGTATGGGTCTTCAAGCAATCCCTGATCGAGCTTGGCACAAACCTTCTTAAAAGTATCCAGAGCGTATTTGTCCCAGTAAGACACTTCTCGCTCCTCAAACAGCGCCTCTATCGCATCAAGATAATATCTCATCACATAATCAATGGCTGATTCCGTCCTCCCATTCATTAACTTTATTCTCCAATCTCCTTCCGTGTTCTCTGAAATATCTTTAAATGTCTGAAGTGGATTCCAGATTTCCTCCACGTGCGTGATTTTACCTGATTCTATCGCATCTATTACATACGACGTAATGGCGTTGTTGAGCAGCCTTGTGACCTCAGAACGAACTCCTTCACCTGATGTAACGTGCACACGATATTTATCCTTTGTGCTCAATGGTTCGTCGCGCGTGGATAAAATCGGCCATTGCGAAGGCGATTCCGTGAGAACGCGCCTTGAAACCATCGCTTTTGGCGAAAGCACGTATTTTATTCCTTCTTTATCCGCTACGTAGCCACCAGCGCCAAAAAATATCTTACGAAGCACCAAAAATGGGATAAGCAAATTCTCTTTACCTACAAAATTCCTCCTCTCCACCATATATGATTCGTGTGTGCCCCGGCTATACCTCTTGTCTATCTCCACGTTTGCTTTCCAGCATTGGATATATGCAGCAACATTACCTCTTTTCCTTAGCTTCTCCCTGTATCTTTCGTTTGCTTTCTCCACGCCTATCTGCATATACAACTCCGCCGCTTTGTCATATTTCAGCACCTCGAATGCGTTTCTGCATTCCGGCGTGGCTATCTCTAAGTGCCCACCCGTGCAGATGTAAATTCGCGAGCCGTTTCTCAAAAAGCCATCGTTCCTCCTCCGCATCTTCGAGCATATCGCAGTCGAGTCGTCAAAGAATTTATAATTCTCGAGTGCGTGAATCACTTCGTCCACATGATAAAATCGCGCATACCTGTACAAACCAGGCGATTCTGAACTTATGCCCACCCTGAATTCATGCTCTATGCCCTGCCATTTGTTCAAATCCACCCTTCCCATTTTTCTTTAATTAATTAGAAATGCATTCCTGTTTCTTCATCTGGCATTTCTTCATACCCTGAAACCAGTATTTCCTCCGCTCTTCTCTGCACGAACTTATCAAATCCCTCTTTTAAGTGCCTCATGTTCACACCTATCTCCTCTACGTGCTTGTATTTCTTACGCAAATCCTCTGCCTTGCTTCCTGCATCTAATATCTCTGCAATTCCTTCCTTATCCCACATTTCCCTCAGCTCTTTGTTGCTGATAGCCCCTTTTTTCAACATCAGCATTGTTCTCTCTTCTAACGCCTTATCCCTCGCATAACCGAATATCTGCGCTATGAACCGCCCGGTTATCGTCTCCTCTCGCTTTATCTTACCTATTTCAGTCTCAACATAAGTATCACTATACATGTATCCGACAATCTCTTTCACCAAGTACGACCTCGCTTCTTCTTCTCCCTTCTTCTCCTTTATCAGGTAGTGGTCAACGGGAACTTCTTTTGCATAAATGCTCGTAATAGAATGCACCGCTTCTCTATCAGGCTTTGGAACCTCTATTATCTTGTCAAATCTCGACCTGAATGCGGAATCTATAAGATGCAGCCTGTTTGTTGCACCTATCACGGTGAGGTGTGGATGAAGGGCATGGAACCCATCTAAAATGTCCAGTAGTTGCCCAGTAACTCTTTCAGGTGCGCCTGACGACCCGGTGTACATGCCTCTCTCCTGCGCTAATGCATCTATCTCGTCAAAGAAGATTACACCATAGTCGTTCTCTCCTTCCTCTAATCTATCGTTCGCAGCCTTGAACACCATCCGCACATTCTTCTCTGACTCGCCAAGCCACATGCTGAAAAGCTCTCCTGCACCTACCTTTATGAATTCACAGTTGGGTAATGCAGATGCTAACGCCTTTGCACACATCGTTTTCCCGCATCCCGGCGGACCATACATCAGTATTCTCCGTGAACTCTCTCCATATTTCGAGTAATCATCAGGATTTACCATCGGAAGAATAATGCTCTTTATCAATTCCTGTTTTACCTCCTTCAAGCCGCCAATATCATTAAAGCTCACTCCGGGGCTCTTCATCACTTCATAGCGAGAGTATTCCTTTGCCTTGTAACTCCTCTTTATATCAAACGTGCCAGGGAGAAGACCTACCTTCATCCCCTCTCTTATCGTTTCCTTCTCTTCTTCTCTCAGCCTTTTATATATCCTACCACGTCCCCTGCCAGTGGATATTTCAACTACCCAGCCCTCTTTATCGTCGTCCTTTCTCAGCTCATCTATCTCTCCAACCTCTAAATCCACTATCCGGTCATATACCTTCGTGATGCCTATGGTAAACCCACTTGGGTTATTCTTATCCGGGATGCGACCGATGAAAACATATTTCCCTTCTTGTAACTCTCCTATCTCTTCATCGGTAAGCGTCCCGTAGGGTAAAGCTTTTAATGCTCCATTCAAATTCACAATAGCACCGTCTTCAAGTTTCTCAACCACGAATCCACAATCCAATGGCGGTGACCTCGATTTTGAAACAAGCTTCTCTAAATCCTCTTTATACGCTTCTGTTTCTTCGTATTTCCTTCTTAATCTCCGATACTCGCTCTCTAACCGCTCATACTCGTATCTTGGAATATAGTCCTCCCTTTCTTCCATACTTATCCTTATCTCCTTTTAAAATATAAGAATTGATTTTATAAAAATGCAATGCCTCGCACTTATTTTTATATAATTATATTTGTAATATATAGGAATATAAAGAGGAGAGAAGATGAAAGAGGAGAAAAGAAAAATACAGCTCACTGGTGGTTCTACTTTTACTATCTCGCTTCCTATAAAATGGGCAAGAGATACGGGTGTGAAGCAAGGAGATGAGCTCTCTTTAATTCAACGTAGTGATAACTCTCTCGTCATAACAGCAGTGAAGGATAAAACAGAGCTGATAAAATACGCTGAACTCGTTATATCAGAAAAAGAAAGCTTTGAGGGCAACTTCAGGTATCTTATCGCTCATTATCTCGTTGGCTATGATGTCGTGAAGCTTTTATTCCCTGACGGCTTTGGAGCTGAGGAAAGAAAGAGGATAAAGGAGGAAGTGAGAAAGAGGCTGATAGGCATGGAGGTTGTTGGTGAATCGTCAAGGGAAATAGTGCTCAAAAGTTTCTTGAAATACGAGGACTTCACGCTACGAGATGCCATACAGAGTATGTCAAAAATAATATTGTCAATGCAAGAAGATGCGATTTCTTCGCTTGATAAAAGCGACCCGAACCTTGCGGAAGATGTTATAGAGCGGGATAACGAGATAGATAGATTTTATTTGCTAATCGTTCGACAGCTTAAGGCGGCGATGAGCGACCCCGATCTTGCGAATAAAATAGGCTTGAGCAGACAGCGTGATAGCCTGGGATACCGGATAATAGTGAAGAGCATGGAGAGGATAGGCGACCATGTAGAGAACATTGCGAAGAATTCTATGCTGATGACCTTACCGGAAGGGATTAAAAGCGTGGATAGCATAAAAGAGGTCGGTATTTCTGCTAAAAACCTGTTCATTAAGACGCTGGCTTTTTTATCAGATATAGATATAGAAAAGGCGAACGAAGCGATACGGGATGCAAATATGCTGACTGATGAGGTTGAGGAAATAAATGAGCGAATTTTGGCAGAAGAATGGAGTGTTACAGACAAAATACATGCTCTTTCTATATTGGTGAGTTTGGGAAGAATAGCGAAGTATTGCGAGGATATAGCAGAGGTAACGATAAACATGGGGGTATGGGTAGCAGGGGAATTGGAGTTTTAAGAAATGTTGGAGAAGTTAAGCAGTTCGCTGAAGGAAACGATTCGGAAGATAGCGATGGCGAAGCGGATAGACAAGCATACGGTTGATGAACTCGTGCGGGACATACAGCGGGCATTGATACAGGCGGACGTTAAGATTGCACTGGTAAAGGAGATTTCGAGTCGAATAAGAGAGCGTGCATTGAAGGAGAAGATGGTGTTAAATCCGAGAGAGCATGTGATTAAGGTGGTATATGAGGAGTTGATAAACATCATAGGTAAGGGGGTGGAGGTTCCTTTAGCACCGCAGAAAATAATGATGGTGGGCTTGCATGGCTCCGGGAAAACGTCTTCGTGTGCGAAACTTGCGCGGTATTTTCAAAAGAAGGGTTTAAAGCCTGCGGTTATCTGTGCTGACGTGTATAGACCGGCAGCAGCCGACCAGCTAAGGCAATTGTGTGATAAAATAGACGTTCCCTTTTATGATGGTGCGCCGGAAGGGAAAGACGTGATGGGCATAGTAAAGGCAGGCGTAAAAGAATTCGAGAAGTATGACGTTAAGATAATAGACACCGCAGGGAGGCATGCCCTTGAGGAAGAGATGATAGAGGAGATACGGGAGATAGAAAAGAGGATAAAGCCAGAGCAGCGGGTTCTTATTCTGGATGCGAGCATAGGGCAGCAGGCATCAGTGCAGGCGAGGGCTTTTGACGATGCAATTGGAATTACCGGCATTATTATAACCAAGATGGATGGAACTGCGAAAGGAGGAGGAGCGCTTTCTGCGGTGTCTGAGACGAATTCCGGTGTCGCATTTATAGGCACGGGAGAAAAGGTAGATGATTTTGAGAAATTTGAATCCGATGGGTTCATCTCTCGCATGCTGGGGATGGGCGACATAAAGTCATTGATAGAGATGGCGGAGGAGAGTCTTGAGCCCGAGGACGTGGACCTTGAGCTCTTAAAAGGAAAGTTCACGTTAAAGGATTTGTATAAGCAGTTAGAAGCGTTGAAGAAAATGGGACCTTTCAAAAAAATAATGCAAATGCTGCCTTTAGGTGGGCTTGGGATTGATTTCGATGACCAGATGTATCAAATTACGGAGGATAAATTGAAGAGATACAAGGTGATGATGGACTCGATGACGGAGGAAGAGCTGAACGAGCCGAAAATAATAGGCGGGTCGAGGTTAAAAAGAATAGCGAGGGGTTCTGGCACGACCACTGCGGAGGTAAACGAGCTGATAAAATATCACAGGCTGATGAAAAAGATGATGAAAAGTCTGACAGCGGGAAGAGGTAAAATACCGATGATGCAAGGGATGCCGATGGATAAAATGATGAAGAAGATGAAGTAATAAGGGGCCATACCCTCCTACCGAAAAAGACTACAACACCTTCACATCCCCAACCTTAATCCCGTTTTCCTTTTCCACGACTTTACCCACGATTTTACCTCCCGTTATCCGGGTTGCTTCATGCTCCTCGCTCTCTGGAATGACAACGGCAAATCCCATACCCATGTTGAACATCAATTGTTTCAATCCCAAAAACCCCGGACAAAATTCATTTCCAGTTTTAACTTAGGAATTTAAGAGTAAAGAGTCATAACTTACCTTCACTTTTCTTTGTCCATTAATTCTCCACCACTATTTTTAAATACCCATCT
>JAUVZJ010000053.1 GCA_030602585.1 Candidatus Methanophagales archaeon
ACGAGTTCTGGCGTATTTCCAACCGATAAGCCCCATCGTTGAGGCTCGAATACAGAATTGGGATTTATATTTGCCATTTACTTTGCAATAGAAGAGAGGGGTATAAAAAGTTTATTAGCAAATGTGACATTGTCAAGTTAATGTCTTATTTTCAAATATTCTAATTCTCCATTTTCATTGATTGAAATATTCACTCATAATTTCTCTTGCGGTATCTTCAAATTCCATCCATGAAGTCTTTTTCTCTTTTTCTTTTAATTTTATCTCTTCTTTTTCCTCTTCCACATCTTCCTCTTTCCCCTTTTCTCCTATCTCATATGTGACGAAAAAGTTTGCCCCTTGTCCTGAAGGCGGTGCCTTTATATCTATAATTTTGACGCCGCATATCTGCTCTATTTTCTTAGATAATGCCGAACAAACAGCAGGCATTCGAGAAACCAGCCTCATTGCGCTATGTATATCACCAGCACGGATTGTTATCCTACTTTTTCCTTTTTCACGTGCAGGTTGAATATAGTTTTTACAAATGAATTCCCGTATTCCCTCTGTTAGTCCCATATTTCATGCTTCCATCAATTAATGCTAAGTTAAGTAAATCACGGCGATAAAAATCGCTCACAAATGAATATATAGAAGCTTCGCCCCCAAGTTTCCCTTTTAATGCGGATGCTGAGAGATTAGGGTCTTCTTTCAGTAATTCCAAAGCATCAAATGCGTGTTCGATATCAAATGAATATTTCCCGTTAAACCCTGCATAATCTATAGTATCAACTTTTCTCCGTGGTGTATTTTTAATTAACCCGTTTTTATAAAAGCCATAAACTGCCAATAAAAGACAACCGTGACAGTGTGTGTATTTTTCCACAACTTTAGATTCTATATACTCTCTTTTGCTCTTTATACTTATTCCATCTCTATCTAATTCTTTCATAATATCAACAATCAACTCAGCTCTTTTCCATTGAGGTGTTGCCACATCTATCTTGCCCCTTATCTTTTTTTTCATCTCTGATGTTTTCTAATAGACCGGTATGTGTCTATAAAAAAGTTATAGTTTCTTTATCAACTAAAATAAATATAACATCGGCTAAAATTAAAGGAAGTGATGAATAAAGAAATGCCCCCTGATGAACAATATTTAAGGAAAGTGAGCGAGAAGTGGAATCAATGCCCAATATGCGGATCTGAAAGCGGTTTTGAAATTAAGAAAGGACACATCTATGTCTTAGAGAAGATTATGATACTTGTTTGTAAAAACTGTTCAGCGGAATGGTTTGTTGCCAGAACCCTTTTTTCTGACGAAATAAAAGGCTTGACACTTGGAAAAACTGATTTAGAAGGGCGAGCAACAAAATACATCTCTGAAGTCCATTCACCTGAATGGTGGGTAAAAACGAAATTAGCAGAAGAAAAAGTAAAGGAGACTAAGGCCAAAGATGAAGCTATACAAAAATTCAAAGAAGAACAAATAGCAAAGCTAGATAAACGATTGATAAACGGCGATATTAGTGAAAGAACTTATAACCAAATTCTTGAAAGAATGGAAAAAGGGGTGACGTTAGAAGAAAATACGGCTAAAAGTTGGGTAGTTGCACTTTTACTCTCTATCTTTTTAGGTGTTTTAGGTATAGACCGATTTTATTTGGGTTATATTGGACTTGGAATTTTGAAGTTAGTAACCCTTGGTGGAGTTGGTATTTGGTGGTTAATAGACATGATATTAATTGTGACTGATAAAATGAGGGATGTTGATGGTAACGAACTCGAAAAGAAATTTTAGATTTTTTCTTTTAGCACAGGTTTGTTGCGAACCATTTTGATCAAACTTTTCTTAAAAGTTTGTTATTGCAACAATCAAAGCCGATTCAATGAGAGCGGCAATAAGGAGAAGAGGCAAGATCAGAATGAGGTATACCCTCAAACCATCCCCTAAAACCTCTTTTAAATGCCTCTCACCTTTCTTTTTTAAAACTTCTCGTCCCAGTCGCAAGCCAATTGATGCACTGAGCAAAAAAGCGGGTATTTCAAATATTCCATGTGGCGATATTGCAAGAAAGACAACCAGACCCTCCTCCTGTGCAAACCAGCCGAGTAAACCGCCATTGATAAATGCGGAAAACATAGGAAAACCGCACATTAGCAATCCTAATATAATTAATATAATAATTGGCAATCCTAATATAATAATAAGGATAATACTAAGGTATTTTAAAAAGTTCAATTTTAAAATTTTCACTACTAAAAAGATAGCCATCAGCAGCATTACAATGCCTATCAGTGGTATTAATATGGCACTAAGGAAGCAAGTGAAAGAGTTATTCAAAAATAGCACGGTAAAGAAAGCAAAAAAAATTATCCACGATGGGTATTCCTGTGTAAAATCTTGTATATTCTCGCTAAGCTGTCGAATCCACTCCAATGTCTCACTAAATGTATCGCTCAGGAAACCCATATACCCGAAGACAATGGAGCCAATGAAAAGGATGGAAACGAACAAGATGTAGAACCGAAGAGAATAAAGATATGCGCTCAGCGATAAATTTTGTTTCATTTTTTCCCCATTACCATTACGCACCTTTCATATCTTTTACTATGATTAGTTGCAATATTAAATATACATACCGCTAAATATAGAAATGCAACCCAAAGTATTCTCATCTTTTTCAAGCCCAATCCAAAAAGCTATCCGGGAAAAGGGCTTTTCTGCTCCCACAGAACCCCAAATCAAGGCTATTCCTCCAATAATAGAAGGAAAGAACGTATTATTGATCGCACCAACCGCAACCGGTAAGACCGAAGCGGCTTTTTTACCCATTATTGATGCATTAATCAAAACAGGGCGAGAACCCGGCATAAAAGTCCTTTACATAACACCGCTGAAGGCTTTGAACCGCGACATGCTTGAACGATTACAGTGGTGGTGTAAAAGGCTTGACCTGCGGCTGGGCGTGAGGCATGGCGACACCTCGAACAGGGAAAGAGAAGCACAGGCAATGGTTCCACCTGATATTTTGATTACAACACCGGAAACTTTACAGGCGATATTACCGGGTAGGATTATGCGCCAACACCTCGCTTCGGTTAAATGGATAATCGTGGACGAAGTGCATGAACTTGCGATTGACAAACGAGGCTCGCAATTAGCACTTGCATTGGAGCGGCTCCGGTACCTGAAGAACGACGAATTCCAAATTATCGGCTTATCGGCTACCATCGGCTCGCCGGATAGAGTGGCAAAATTTTTAGTCGGAACAGGAAGAGATTGCGAGATAATCAACGTCCCTGTATCACGGTCAATGAATGTAGAGGTTTATTATCCGAGAGCCGATTCGCACGACTATAAACTGGCAGAGGAGCTCTACACATACCCAGAAGTTGCTGCGAGGTTAAGGTTGATGAAAAAGCTTGTCGAGCAGCATAAATCCACGTTGATATTTACAAATACTCGCTCGATAACAGAAATACTTGGAAGCAGGTTCCGCGTTTGGGACCTGAACTTCCTCGTGGGTGTTCATCATGGATCGCTATCCAAACCTTCGAGAATTAACGTTGAAAAGGGTATTAAAGAAGGCAAACTGCATGGGATTATCTGCACGAGTTCGTTGGAACTGGGAATAGACATCGGAAGGCTGGATTTTGTCATTCAGTATAACTCACCGAGACAGGCGACAAGGCTCCTTCAGCGCGTGGGTAGAAGCGGTCATAGAATTGGAGGCATTGCAAACGGTGCGATAGTAGTCCAGGATTCGGATGATGCCCTGGAAGCGTTAGTAATCTGTCGCCGTTCTCTTGCAGAAGATTTAGAGCCTGCGGATATACCACAGAAACCGCTTGACGTATTAGCGCATCAAATAGCGGGATTGCTTATGGCAAAAAGGAGATGGAGCTTTGAAGATGCCTTGAACTTGCTAAAAAAAGCGTATCCATATCGAAACCTTGAGGAGCAAGAATTGGTCGCCGTTTTGGACTACATGTATTCCAGAATCCCAAGGCTCGTGTGGTTCTCTGCCGAAGATAAAGTATTTCTGAGACCAAAACAGATAAAACCGTTCTATAATTATTATTTCGAGCATTTGTCAATGATCCCGGAGGAACGGCATTTTCTGGTCATTGAGGAAGAAGATAAACCAGTAGGCGTTTTAGATGAAGCTTTTGTTGCTGAATACGGCAATCCCGGCAATAAGTTCGTAGAAGGTGGTCGTGTGTGGAAAATACTGCACCTGTATGGCGACAGGATTTATGTGAAGCGCGAAGATGACCCGACTGGTTCCATCCCAAGCTGGGTAGGAGAAGAGATTCCGGTTCCTTATGCTGTTGCGGAAGAGGTAGGGAAGATTCGTGGTGTTGTGGAAAAAGAGCTTGAAATTGATAGAGAGGGTGAAGAGACAGAAATAAGGATAGGAAGAGAACTCATAAAGAAATATCCTTGTAGTGAGGAGACCATTGGTAGAGCTTTAAACGAGGTTGTCCAGCAAGAGAAAGGAGGTTATCCCGTCCCAACTGATAGGCTGTTAACACTCGAAAGATGGAATGAATACATAATCCTGCACTGCTCGTTTGGGCTTCTTGCGAATAGAACTTTGGCTATGCTCTTGGCTACTGTAATATCCGACAGGATAGGTGCTCCTGTGGGCGTGCAACAAGACCCTTACCGGATAATGCTCAGAACCGAAGGAACGGAATTGGAGCCGGAGGACGTTGAAAAGATTATCCTCGATTTATCAGCCGAATCAATCGAAAAGCTCGCTTTGAAAGCACTGGTCCGAAGCAGGTTATTTAAACGGAGGTTCATACACGTGGCAAGGAGATTCGGTGCTTTAGCGAAAGGTGCGTCATTGAGCGACCTCGACCTGGATAACCTGATAAGGAGCTTTGAGGGTTCCGCGGTCTTCGATGAAGCTATTAGCGAATCTCAGGATAAGGACGTGGATATAAACATGACTGCAAGGCTTTTAAAGCGGATAAACGATGGTGAGCTAAAAATCGCGGTAATAAAAGGAAATGCGGTCAGCCCTATTGCGGGAATCGTCGAAGTAATAAAAAGGGGATACGAGCTAATCCCACCGGAGAGGATGCAGCAGGTCATAATAAAATACGTGAAGGCGAGGTTGTTAGATGAGTCTTTAACTTTTGTATGCACGAATTGCTGGCGGTATGTAGCGGTGATGCGAATACATGATGTGGAAATAGAAACGGTTCAATGTCCTGAATGCGAATCGAACATGATAGGGGCGTTAAAAGCGGATGAGAACGAGGTCAGGAAGGTGATACGCAAAGGTAAAAGTAAGAATAAAAGTAAAAAAGCAAGTAAGTTAGTTAGCGATGCAATAACATCGGCTGAGTTGAGTTCAACTTACGGGAAGGCGGCGCTAGTTACACTGGCGGGTAAAGGGATTAACCCGGATGCGGCAAAAGAGATTCTGAAGAAGGAAAGTGCGGTAAACGAGCACCTCGTGGAACTCATAATCGAATCGGAAAAGGAGGTTTTGAAGAACAGGTTTTATAGGTATAGCTCAGCAAAAATCGCAAGCACCAAGCGCCAAATTTCAATGGCGCCAAAACCAAACCGCGAGATTTCACAAGATTAAACCTGTAATCTTGTGGTTATAAAAAGTTCGGGATTTGGATTTTTTCATTTGCTCACTTCACTATCTTGGTTATATCTATCTCTATAATATCTTCGGCACCCATGCTTTTCAACGTAGGTATTAAAATATTCACCTCATGCTTGCTCACTACCGTCTCCACAGCATAATACTGACGCTGGTTATTATCGGAATCATAAAGTTGTGAAATCGTTGGTCTTTTCATTGCCGGTAGCACAGACACTACTTCCTTCAACTTATCCCCCGCAACGTTCATGCTGAGCAATACCTTACCCCTCGCTTCTATCACGCCAGAAAGCAGTGTTCTTATCTCTTCTATCTCTCTCCTCTTTCCCGCATCACTCCACGAATCCTTATTCGCTATCAACTTCGTGGAAGATTCCAGTATCGTGTCTATAATCCGCCAGTTGTTCTTCCTGAGGGTCTCTCCGGTCTCCGTGAGCTCGACTATGCAGTCCATCATGTCCTTCGCTTCGGTAGCGCCGTAGGAGAAAAATATCTGCACGGGGATTCCGAGTTTGTCAAAGAAATATTTTGTGAGGTTGGGATATTCGGTGCTTATTTTACTCTGCGGCTTTATCTCTTTTGCTTCTTTTACGTCTGTTCTGTCGGCTTGCACAGCCAGGACGATTTTAACGCTGCCCTCTTTCTCTGCGGTTTTGCTATAACTCAAATCCGCTATTTCCACTACGTCCGCACCTCTTTCCGCTATCCAGTCTTTACCCGTTATGCCGACGTCAAAATACCCTTTATCAACGTATTCCGGGATCTCCTGCGGTCTTAATATCTTCACTTTCTCTATCCTCGGGTCTTCTATCCTCGGATTGTATTCTCTGCTCGTTACTTTTATTTCCAGGTCTGCCTGCTTGAATAACAACAGGGTTTGCGCTTCTAAACTGCCCTTTGGAATCGCTATGCTTATCATCTTCTCTCTTTTCCCCCTTCTCCTTTTTATATCTTTATATAACTATCTTGACTTTGTCATATTTAAAATTTACCGCCGAGAACGCTGAGTTCACAGAGAAAATAAGGGGTTAGGGGTTATTTGTCAGGTATTAGTAACCCTAAAACCTAAACCTACAGCCTCTGCGTTCTCCGTGAACTCTGCGGTTAATCTGACAATGTCAAGCTATCAATGACATCACAAATACAAAGATTTATTTATAGCCCTTATCAATATTCATCTGTGCGGGCTAGCCTGGAGGGTTCGACGTCCTCTGCAACTCGAAATCGCCGATATGCGAGAGGCGAAGCTTGAGGAAGGCTCCGTAGCTGTCAATTTCAGCTCAGGGTTAGACGAAGAAGCACCGTCCTGCGGGGTTGATGGTGGTATGGTGGCAGGCTGGAGAGCTTGTTGTCATGCCTTCATCATGGATACTGGTTTAGGCCCGGAAGGGAGCGGACTCACCGTGGACGTTGGCGCTCGGAGGGTAGCGGTGCGGAGAAAGACCTTGAGGGTCTGATTGATGGCAAAGGTGCCGACCGAGAGCGTGCCCGCACAAACTTTATTTGGAAAAGAAACGTGTGTTTTTTTTCTTTTAGCACAGGTTTTCTTTTTTGTAAAAAAAGAAAAAGTGTATGGACAAAAAGATTATTATCGGTAGTATCGGAAGCATCTTAAAGTATCTTGGTATTTTAATGATTGTTCCGCTTGCAGTGGCAATTTGGTATGGTGAGAGTTTTACTATTATAAAATATACATGGCTAATTCCCATTGCAATAACCACCTCTTTTGGAGTAATTTTAGAAAAATTTATAGGTAAAAAGGGTGAAATAAAAAGGCGAGAAGGTTTTGCCATTGTCGCTTTAGGATGGCTCGCAGTGGCATTTTTTGGCGCTCTTCCTTACATTTACTATGCACCGTTCAGTCCGGTTGATCTATTTCTAAGCCCAATTGATCCATTTTTTGAGTCAATGTCCGGATTCACAACCACCGGCTCCACAGTGATGCTGAATTTAGAGCAGGTTGATCGCAGCATACTTCTATGGAGGAGTTTCACGCAGTGGATAGGAGGAATGGGCGTTATTGTGCTTTTCATTGCTATACTTCCGACTTTCGGCGTTGCCGGCAGCCAGTTATTCGACCGTGAATTTCCGGGACCGATGTCCGAACGGATTAGACCGCGAATTCAAATGTCAGCAAGAATGCTGTGGTCAATTTACTTTATTTTGACAGATATAGAAATTCTCGCACTGCTTTTTGTAGCGAAAATGCCTCTGTATGACGCTCTTTGCACCACATTCAGCACGATGCCAACCGGAGGCTTCTCCCCTCATCCGGGAAACATCGGTGGATACCTGAACCCGATGGCAGAGTTGATTATAATGGTATTCATGTTTTTAGCAGGTATGAATTTCGTTTTATACTTTTTTTTAATAAGAAACCCACGAAGAATAATAGCAAACAAGGAATTTCAGGTCTATTGCTTCCTTCTCGTAATGGCTATTTCCATAATAGTCGCTGATTTGTATATTCACGAGTTCGAATCTCTACGGGAAGCAATCCGTTACGGCGGATTCCAGGCTATTTCCTTCATGACCACCACAGGATTCACAACCTCCAATTTTGATACATGGTCTCATTTATCCAAAATCATTCTGTTCAGCCTGATGTTCATTGGCGGATGCGGTGGGTCAACAGGAGGAAGCATAAAAGTCATCAGGATATACGTTCTGCTAAAATACATCGGACAAAGAATTCGCCAAATTCTATATCCACATGCGGTTTTCGTGCTGAAGACCGGAAAGAAGCCCATTTCTGATGACGTTCTACAAGGGATTATCGCCTTTCTTTTCTCTTATATCCTGATATTTGTAGTTTGCTCGATTGCAATGAGTGCGATGGGGTTTGATATGATTAGTGCTGCTTCTTCCGTGGCAGCGACACTCGGAAATGTCGGACCTGGTTTTGGTCTCGTATCTGTGGATTACGCATCTGTTCCTATCGCAGGAAAAATCATCCTGTCTTTTTGCATGTGGGCAGGGCGATTAGAACTTTTTACCGTTTTAGTTCTGCTGACACCTGCGTTTTGGAAGGGTTGAATTTTTACGGTGCAAAAAGCGAACTTATCTTCTCCACGTCCTTCTCCTTCGCAAATACAGTTATGAGGTCGTCCGCTTCGATGACTGTATTACCCTTTGGCAGAATTATATCACTATTCCGCTCTATCGCCACCACTATCCCTTCTTTTATACGCAACTTCGACAACTCTTTCCCCACAGCATGTGATCTGTTCGAGACAATGACCTCGAATATCTCCGCTTTTCCTCCACCAACGGTAAGAAAATCTTTTATCTTCGGTCGTTTCACCGAAAGATAGAGATGCCTTGCAACGGTCATGTCGGGATTATCAAACAGAAAGATATCCGCTTTCTTGAACATCTCCACGTGCTCTTCCTGATTCACCACTGCAACGGTTTTTTTTGTGCCCAACCCTTTTGCCGTCAGCGACATCATCAAATTAGCAGCGTCGTCAGAAGTAGTAGCTATAAGCGCATTCGCTCTGTGTGCATTCGCTTCCTCCAGGGTTGACTTCTCTGTCGCATCTCCGACAATCGTTAAAACATCGTATTTCGCCGCTATCTCTCGACATCTCTTCTCATCTTCATCTATGACCACCACGTCGTTCTTGTCCTCGGTCGCAATATCCACCAGATTTCTTCCTATTCCGCCCAACCCCACTATTATCAGATACACGCAGAGCACCTCTTCCTTCCCTTATGTTTATTTTGTATTATAATAACTTTTTCTCTCTTTTCTTTAATAGCTCTTCTATAAATTTCAACCCTTCCTCACGAGCTTCTTCCACCATTTCCACTTTCTCACCGCCACCCTGTGCGATTATCGCGGTTCCACCACCGCTGCCTCCGAGCATCTTGTAAACAGGCTTTCCCCACTCAGAAGCATTTATCTCCCCACTCAAATCAGATGGAACTGCGGAAACGACAGATGAACTATTCTCCCTCCTGTTAAGAAGCATCGTAGGGTAACCCTTTTCCGAGAGCTGCGATGCTATTTTCAGCATCTCTTTCATATCTGCATCAGGCAACACCTCTGCAATTACTTCTACACCACTTATTTCTTTTTTTTTCTCCATCAATCGCTCAAGTTCCATTTCCGCTATCTCACCTCGCAATCTCTCGTTCTCCTTCCTTAACTGTTTCCACTCCGCAAAAAACCTTTCAACCGTAGTAGGAAGCATCTCAAGAGGCACTTTTAATACAGAAGCCGATTTCCTTATCAGCTCTTCCCGCGCTTGCATCTCCTCGACAGCAGCTTCTCCCGCTGAATACTCGATTCGCTCGATACCATCCTGTATTCGCTCGGTGCGCAATATTTTTATCGGACCGACCTCGCCAGTCTTTGAGCAGTGCGTTCCCGCACATGCCTGCACGTCCTCATCCGCGCCTATCCGCACTATTCTTATTTTCTTACCCGGTGGAACGCCACCCTGATAAATACCGAACCCGTATTTCTGCTCCGCTTCGTTCCGGTCCTCAAAACTCGCTCTTACTTCCTTGTTTTCCATGACCATCCGATTCGCAAGCAGCTCTATCTCGCGTCGCTCGGCATCAGAGATTCTTTTGAAGTGCGTGATGTCAATCCTCGCTCGTTTTTCTCCTTTCTGCGCTCCCGCTTGCCATACCTGGTCCCCCAGCACTTTCCTCGCTGCGCATACCACAATATGCGTTGCCGAATGGTGCCTTGCGTGAGGAATTCGCCTCTCTGCGTCTATGTGGCCAGATACCGCTGCACCTTTGCTTATCCCGCCATTCTCTATTTTATGAAGAATAACGCCTTCGACCTCCTGCACGTCCACTACTTTCAATGCCCTGTTCTCGTCTTTCGGCACCAGGGTCAAGAAGCCAGTATCAGCAGGTTGACCGCCACCTTCAGGGAAAAAAAGCGTCCTGTCTAACATAACAAAATCATCAAAGGAGTCTAAAACAGTAGCTTCGAACTCTACCGCCGATGGCTCTTCGTAATACAATTTTATTGTCGCCGGAATTGATTTCGTTTTTTCTTCCATGCCTTCTACAAAAGGTTCCATCGCCCCCTTTCTCTCCTCGCTGCTGTGCATACTCGCAACTAACGAATAGAAGTTTTCTGGAAAATCTACTTTCACTCCCATGCCCGTTTTCAGGTCAGTCATGTTAGATACCACCTCTTCCACAAATTCCGGTGGCAGCCCATGTGTATCGTAATAATAAATTAGTCTATTAGTTTCAATGGTGAGTGAAGTAGGTTCTTTTTCGGTATCTCTCTTTACGTCCTGCATTACAATTCTTTCACCTTTTAAAAGCGTATCATCATATCTCCGCTTCTCCAGCGATACTATTTCCACTATTCTATCCACGGAATTTTCCAATTCAGGGAAAGAATTCTTGAGGGTTTCTATTTGCATGAGCACTATTTCCTCCAACGGCATTTCTATACCCAGCGATTTTAACATCCTGAAAACTCTTCTCAAGACCAACCTTGCTAAGTAGCCCTCTTTCGCATTGGAAGGCACGATGCCATCAGCAAGCATGAAAGCTAAGCATTTTGTGTGGTCTGCAACCGCATATATCGTTTCTATCGGCTCCAATGCATTTTTGATAAATTCAGGGGGAATACTTATCTCCTTTATTATTTTTCTTCGATTCATAGCTCCGGACAAACTTGCATACGTTTTAAATATGTCGGGATGCGTATCTAACGGATGTTCAATCCCCGCGGCATTTACCAGTTCTTTTATTACGTCCGGGAATATTGCATCATACACCGTAGGAGTGCCTTTAGAAGCCCATACGAACCGTTCTAACCCGTACCCGGTGTCCACGATGTAAGTGTCCATTTTCTCATACTGCTGCCCTTTTATGCTTATTTCACCACGAGGAGAAAGTTTGAGGTCCATGAAAACGAGAGTGGCAAGCTCTAAACCCTCTGTGATGACTTCAAGACAGGGTCCTGCATTTCCTCCTCCCATCCACGGCGCTTCTTTATACGTTACGCTGTCCATATCCACACCAAGTTGCTTCAGAAATTCATCGCAATACTTCACGGTCTCGTTCTTCCAGTATATTTCCGCTCCACCCCTCGTATTGAAGGCATGATGCCCCATCATCTCGAAAGTGGTTAAGTGGCGACCTGTTTTTCCTATGGATTCGAGGTCTTCGAGTCTTATGCAGGGTTGAGAAATGACGAGCGGGTTTGCAGGCGGTGGGACTTTGCCCGAAGTTACAAAGGGTTGAAAATTTGCAATGGAAGCGATGTTAAGATAAATATCATCTCTCCACCGTGCTACAACCGGATACCTTTTCATTCTCGTGTGCGAACGATGTTCAAAGAAAGATAGAAAGCATTCTCTTATCTCGTCCAGGCTTCTCTCTTTGAAAATAGGCTTGCCTATAAACGAATAAAACTCACAGGGAGCATCACCACACGCCTTTCTATCTCTGTCACGAGTCCAGAAGTGCGAGCCACACTTCTCACAGTTCTTCCTTATGAATTCGTTCTCCTTGAAGTATTCTATGCTATATTCCTCGCCATTCATTTTATTTTATGCACATGGGGAAGAGAAACTTAAAAAGTTTTTGTTATATCTCTTCAATATCTTTTTCTATTTTGCCCGCTTCAAATTCTTTCTTCGCTTCTGCATAGAGTTCTTTTGCTTCTTCTATACCTGTTTAGAAAAAATGTGCCACCTACATTTTCAGTGAATTTACGAGGCGTGTTTCCTCTTTAAGTAACTCTTTCATGTCAATTTCCTTCAAAGAATCCGTTATCGCTTTCGTTACATTAAGGTACCACGTCTTTGTTTC
>JAUVZJ010000089.1 GCA_030602585.1 Candidatus Methanophagales archaeon
GCTCTTCAGATCCCCCCTCACGAGGGACACCCTGCCACTGTCGGCTTCTGCACCGATACGGGTAAACGGCGCAGGAGGGATTTTAACCCTCTGGCTGATTAAGCTACGAGGCACACACCCCGCAAGCCCTGTAAGGGCTTAGTTTTCTTTTTGTGAAAAAAGAAAAAGTGTTTTTGCAGGCTTTGGTTAACGATTTCGGACATTGCATATTCCTTATAGATTTAAAGCAGTTTAAAAAAGAACAACGCATTTTGATCAAACTTTTTCTAAAAGTTTGTTGATCAAACTTTCTTAAAGTTTGATGCAAAGCATTTTCCGTAAACGCTTTTTGCTTGCAAAAAGGGTTTATACCAAATCCTTCTGCACCTAAATAGCGGGCAGTGTACATCACGAAGAAGAAGCCAAGGATGTAGCTTGCAATCTGCGAAATAAGTAATACGCCGGTGTTCTTTGCTTCAAGATTCGTTGGACGGTGTTCATGTTTTATCCTTATATTAGCTTCACACTCCTCTTCGACTTTACTTTCTCATATAACTTTCCATCCGTAGTTAGAAGGGGTACCTTTTCCCTTTCTGAAGCAGCTATGAAAAGGGAATCATACATTGTAATTTTATCCGCAATCGCAATTTCAAAAGCATCTTCGAGTAGTTTCTCTGAACTGATAACCTCGCATGCACGAATAATAAAATCTATGCCCCTTCTTAGCGCTTTTAATGCAATCTCCTTTGAGTCATTGAAAAACACTACTCACTTCCAGGCAACATTTGCCACTTCTGCAATCGCAAGATCAACAGTTATCAATTTGTAATTCTCCACAGCTCTTTCAGCCCTCTCAGAAGACGCTTCTTTAAAAAATATCGCTGCAATAACACTTGAATCAAGGATTACTCTATCTGCCATCTCTATCTTCTCTTATTAGTTCAGCAGCACTCACCTCTGCCTTCATATCTTTCCTTATCTCTTTTGCCTCAGCAAGTAATCTTTCCTTACTTTTATTTTTTACCAGTTCTTCCACCATCCTTCTTATTTCCTCTTGCCAGTTTATCTCTTTCATCTCTTCCATCATCTTACGTAATTCCACCGGAACCCTTATACTATATACAGTTTTTGTAGACATGATATTATGTTTACTTCAGCAGTATATAAATGTTGCCCTGCACCAAAAGATACTTTCCAGCTAAAGATTTATCCCTCGTAACTTCTCTTACAGTTAACTGCCGCAATCCTAAATCAGCAAAAACTCCAAATATACCAGTAAAAGCAAGCGCAAAAGAACAACGAAGCATACGCAGTGCTTTTGATCAAACTTTTTCTAAAAGTTTGAATGATGAAGAAGAAGCCAAGGATGTAGCTTGCAATTTGCGAAGCAAGCAATACGCCGGTGTTCTTTGCTTCAAGATTCGTTGGACGGTGTTCATTTTATCCATAGGGAAAGGGTGAAAGGCAAATGGCTAAGGGCAAAAGGTTTTAGACCGTGCCGGTATTAATTTTTAAAGCATACGTGATATTTCTATACACCCTTTCTCTATCTCCTTAAATGTTTCTTTTTGGATATTTGACAGACGTAAACAGCAAGGTCTTTACCCTTCTATTCTGCCAAACTCTAAGTTCTTTAAAACCTCCTTTGCTCATTAGCCTTTCGCCTCTTGCCTCTTGCCTTTTGCCTTTTGTCGGACATTTTTTTTAACCACAGATTACACGGATTTTCACGAGAACTTTTTTTTAGCATGGGTTCAATTCCTCCTGAGAAGCCCTCTCACCCACTCCATAAACCTTCTGAAATTTTCCTCCGCTGAAACATTCTCCTCTAACACAGAATCCTCAATGACATTATCTTCTGAGCCGAAGTGAATATGTCTCGGAAAACTCCTGATGCCTTTGTGATGCGGTGCTGTGTCAATTCTGTAAATCTTATCGTCCCTCTGCCAGTGAAAAGAAAACTTATTCTCTACCGGATACCTCACATCAATCCAAGAACCATCAATTAAAATTAACCTCACCCTATCTGCATGAAGCTCTGCATCTACAACTGTATCTGAGAACTCATCTTTTGCTATCTTTAAAAACGATAGATACCTGCGAAACATCAAATTTCCCCTATTAAATCCCTCGCCAGCTTTTTCATCTCTTCTATATTGCTTCTCAACGCTAAAGCTGATAAGAAATCCTCGTAAGATGGATGTTCCGGCAGCTTCCCCCTTTCTATCCCCCTCTCTATCTCCTCTGGCTCTTTCACCTTATGTTTCGACAGTATCCTTTCGAGTTCCCTCTTTTGGTCGATTATCTCCTTTATAATTATGATAGGCACCAACTCACTCTTCACGGTTGACATGTTTTTTATTTCGTTCTCGATTTATTTAAATATTTATTTGTTTAGCTTCTTTTATATCAATTATCATCTCGATCACCATTATATTCTTACAGCTAGAAAAAAATATCGTTGACAATTTCTCTTTTTACTGCTGGAATCAGCGTATAAGAAAAAATTCGTGAGGTTAAAAAAATACCGAGCCCAGAAGCAAGAACAGGCGTCAATACACTTTCTTTCTAAAGAAAGAACCTGTGCTAAGAAAGAATATAATTCTTTTGGTAAAGCTTTTCTTCCAAAGAAAAGGTTTGTGGAGTAAAAACGAGCGGCAATTAACCAGAAGAAGAAACCGGAGCCTGCTGAGGATATAGAGGAGAGCATTAAAAAATAAGCGTTCTTAAACAAAGGGTCGTTCAGGTGTTGCTTCAGTTGTTTCCGGTTTTTGGGTAGCCAGAGGGTCATTTTATCCATAGG
>JAUVZJ010000061.1 GCA_030602585.1 Candidatus Methanophagales archaeon
TCTTTGCAGATGTGGAAAAAAACGTATTGGCAAACTCTGATGAGCCTGACAACGAACATCTTCAAAATAGAATCGCTAATTATCTTCACACTGAATACCCTAAGAAAATATAACATAATATTTATGGGGGGTTCTACTTAACATGACCACTGCGAGAGAGTATGCAAATTTTCGGATGTTCATTTCATTGCTTCTTTTAGTAAGATGTGAAAATTATAAACCTACTCAAAAGTAGCTTCTACTTCTCTTAATTTCTTTACAATCTTTGAAATAGCTTTTCCTTTCTCTGTTAGTCTGTATTTAACCGTTCTATCCTCCATAACTTTTCTTTCCAGTAAACCTGCTTTTGTTAATTCTTTTAAAGCTCTTGTAGCGGTTGGTCTGTATTTCATCAATTTAGCGATATCGCCGAAATTTAACTCTTCAGTTTCTGATAATGTGAGAATAACATCATCACATCCAGTTTTTGCTATCACTTTCAAAAGTCTCATAAATGGAATTTAAAAACGAAAAGTTTTATACCAAGTAGAAACAAAAATGATAATAATAAGCAAAAAAGTTTATAAGTAACAAAAAGGTTTATAAAGTCAAAAAGAAAAAAATAGCATGAAAATGCAGACAAATAAATTCATGATTCTTCAGCAGGTTCTACCATACCCAAATACAATCTGCTCCACCATATAACGGTTAATGGTAGGATAATAATAACAGATAGTATCATGCTTATCAGCCATCCGATATATTCCAGGAAACCAAAAGACGCAGAGATTAGGCTTAATGCAAAAATAATAAGCCATAGCAAGAAGACAGCGAGTTTATTATTCATAAAAAATTTGAATCCACTTTTAACACCCCTTATTGCACCTACATCGTCTATAACAACGGCATATCTCGGAAGTGCAAATATTATACTGATAATCAAGATGTAGACTATCATAGCCAAAAAGCCCAGTCCAAATAGTGCTAATGCCGTAAAAGCTTCCCCGGGAGGTAGCTCTGAAAGTGCCCTTAGCTTTGGAAGAATGTATAAAATGCCAGGGACCAGGAAAACAAAACCAACAAAAGATATCAAACCAATGATAATGTTAGTGAAGAGCAGACTTATGAACTTCCTTTTTCCATATTCTATCATATGGGCGATGTTGGTGCGTCCTGTTTCTGTCGCCTCTTTAGCCATACCGATTGCTCCAGCCCAGAAAAATGCGTCTATCAACATGACTAAAATTATAGTGAGGATAATGGCGATTATGATTATGCCCATGCTTTGAAGGATCTGGGGCAGAAGCTGTGGAATAGCATCAGGAGTGATTTCATCGAGTTTTGTGAAATATGGTACCAACGAAGGAATAGTCGCCAGTATGGCACCGCCTATGATTATAATTGCCACTATGGATGTTAGTATCGAACTAAACACAAAAGGAAGACAAATACTCAAATTCTTCTTCCACGTTTCGAACCCTTTTTCTATTATACCGCCAAGCTCTTCTACCATGTTATCTATCGTAAGACAGCATCTCTTTCTGCTTTAACGAAAGTTCATAAGACGTTCATAAAAAACCGCAGCAGTTGGTTAGAACCAGAAGTAAGAACCTAACGGAATAATCCCTGATATGCCCCATTTTCACTAACAAACAATATTCGCCTCCCAAAAGATAGACTGACATCTCTACCACTCTTTTTCTATACTATACTTTTTGAATTGAATGAAACATATTTCAATAACACCTACCTAAAGAGTAGATATGAACGGTTGGAAAAATAAAATACTCAGAATAGACCTTTCGGAAAGTCAGATAGATAGCTTTGTTCCTGATGCCTCTTTACTCAAGAATTATCTCGGTGGTCGTGGGCTTGGAGCGAAAATGGTTTATGACAATGGACAGGTAGATGCGCTTGCACCCGCGAACCTGCTCGTATTTGCCGCAGGTCCATTAACGGGCACCACCACGCCAGCCTCGGGCAGAGTTTCGCTGTCCACAAAATCGCCGTTGACGGGCACGATATTCGATTCTAACTGCGGTGGGTCATTTGGTCCCGAATTGAAAAAAGCGGGCTATGATGCGATAATTATTACGGGCAAATCACCGGAACCGGTATTTATTGAAATAGAAGATGAACGAGTGGAGCTAAAATCCGCAGTGACGCTGTGGGGAAAGAACGCAAAAGAGGTCACGAATCTCCTAAAAGATAAGGGTAGCGTAGCTTGTATAGGCAGAGCAGGCGAGAAACTTGTGCTTTTGGGTTCTATCATGTCAGATACGGTTCATACTTTTGGGCGTGGTGGGGTAGGAGCGGTAATGGGCTCGAAGAACCTGAAGGCGATTGTCGTAAAGGGCACGGGAAGCGTTGACGTCTTTGACAGCACTGAATTTTTAGAGCAAAAGAAAGCGATTAACCGGCTATTGATTGCAAGTCCGACCATAAACAAGGGGCTGTCGGTTTTCGGAACGCCGTTTTTAGTAAAGATAACGAACTGGATGAAAATCCTGCCGGTAGCAAATTTCAGTGAGGCAGAGCCTGACTTCGACTTAAAACCTTTTTTTGCAAAAAGCATAGTGGAAAGAAAGTCGCCTCGAAGAAAGGCATGCTATTCCTGTCCCATCGCATGTAAACGCGAGGATGAAACGGGTAAGGAACTGCCGGAGTATGAAACAATCGGTATGATGAGCGCAAACATTAAAAATTACGATTACGATGCCATTGTTGAGGCAAACCGTTTCTGTAACGATTACGGCATGGACACCATCTCTGTCGGTGCCGTTCTGGGCTGTTACTCGGAGATACGAGATAAAGGCATTTCGGCTGCTGAACTTGTAAATCTGACGAGAATGATAGGCGAAAAAGAAGATATTGGCGAAAGGCTTGGTAGAGGCGCAAGGCTTTTTTCTGCTTCTGAGGGATGCGTAGATAAGGCAATTCAGGTAAAAGGGCTTGAACTACCGGCATACGACCCTCGTGGTGTAAAGGGACTGGGGTTCAGTTATGCCACTTCCAATCGCGGCGGATGTCATACAAGAGCATATCTCGTCGCTCCGGAGATACTCCGAAAGCCAAAGGCGATTGACCCTTACACGCTTGCGGGAAAAGCAGGACACACAAAGATATTCCAGGATAGGTTTGCCACTGTTGATTCGCTTGTGGTCTGTAAATTCGCATTCTTTGGTGCAGGTGAGGAGGAGTATGCGAACATATTGAGTGCTGTAACAGGCGAGGATTATACTTCTGAGGATTTTATGCTCGTTGGCGAGCGGATATGGAACATAGAACGGCTTTATAATTTACGGGAGGGGTTCTCTAAAGAGGATGATATGCTGCCCGAAAGGTTCTTCGTGGAGAAGGTAAATGAAAGGGTAATAGATAAAGAAGAGTTCTTAAAGACGCTCGATGAGTATTATCGTATGCGTGGCTGGGACGATAATGGCGTGCCTACTGAACGGACATTGAGGCGGTTGGGGATATAAAATAAAAAGGTAAAGGTAGGTGTTTAGCTAACCACAAGATTAAGCAGAGATGCAAGATGCAAGATGCAAGATGCAAGATGCAAGATGCAAGATGCAAGATGCAAGATGCAAGATGCAAGTCAAACCTGTATCCTGTATCCGGCATCATGAATCCCGGCGTCATGAAAGCAAAAGTATAAACCAACTTAGCATTTATTTACGTAACACTGTGAAGTGGCTAAGCAGACTCCGAGGCAAGGAAGAGGAAATAGAGACCGCAGTCGCCTTCGACGAGATAGATACGTGGTTGGAGCAGGTATCGAAGACGCTCTTTCGCGACCTGAATACAAATGCCGCTCGGTTATATGACGAAGTAGAAGAGATGCGTGAGCGGCTTATGCAGGACATTTCCGAGCTTCAGAACGCCGAATCTACGGAGGAGGTGCCGAATCGTATCGAAAAGATAGGGTTGTTAAGCCGCGATAAGATGGTGAAACATCTCCATTCGGTGGCTGAAAAGATTGTGATTCCAGCACAGACCGATTATAAAACCGTTCAGTCGCTTTATCACGAAACGACCTCAAACCTCGAATTCCCTTTTGGCAAATCACAAATGAACATTTACTGTGTTCGATCACTCTTTCCCAGCGAGATAAAGGAAGTTATCTCGGATCTCAATCGGTTGCGAACCGTTCTTGATCAACTTATCGCACCGTTGAAGGGAAAAGAGGGTAAGATTGAACATTTGGAGCAGGTGCCAGAGCTCGTAGAAGCGATAAGGGGGCTGAGATCAGCGATGGAGAAGGAAAAAGAGAAAATTGATGGGCAAGAAGAAGAATGCTCCACGCTCGAAAGGAGAATCGAGTCGGAAGGAAAGCGATTGAAGTTGATTGAAGAGAAAGAAGAGTGGGGGCAGTATAAAGCGCACGAAACCGAATTGTCATCGTTAGAAGAGGACTTAAAAGCGCTCGAATCGGACGTTCACAGAATGTTCACGCCGCTTAACAAACCACTCAACCTCTTGAAGAAGCAGGATGAGACAGGCCGGCATACCCTTTCGTCAGAAGAGCGAAATGCGATATCCGCAATCCTATCATCACCAATTCACGCTCTCAATGATGACGTCAACGCAAGTCTGGTCGTTATAAAGAATACCATAGAAGGAGATCCCGCACTCCTCAAGGATAGAAAGCGTGAGCAGACGTTGAACTGGCTGGACCATCTGATAAATGCAGATCTCGTTTCAATGAAGGGAAGGCGCGAGCTGTTACAAGCACAGATTGAAGAGGTCAAAGCCAAACTTTCGGAGCTGAGGATACTCAAAGAGAAGGAGGTGCTTGAGCATTCTATTGTTTCGGCTCAGAAGCAGCTCAAGCAGTTACAAGAAGGAATCGTCCGATCTAAAGGACATATTGTTTCCTTGGAAGAGAAACTGGAGGAGAAGAAGCAGCGGTTGCTTGAGGCTCTGGAAGGGCTTACAGGTAAGAGAATCGAGGTTACTTTTGATTTCTGAGAAGAGATTGTATAAAACTCGTGAATTGCATACGCAACGTTTAACTACTATAGCTCAGGATCACCCCGAACCATGATACCGTTTCATTCATCGGAGAACTTATAGGTTGTCACTTACTATGATAATACTTTAACTTAGCTCGATATGAACGAGCGAATCTATAACTTTTTGCCTCCCCGTAAAAATCCTCTTTGTCAATGAAGATAAGAGGGGGATGGAGAGGCGTGACACCTCTTGCATGAAAATGGGTGCAGATGAGTTGTAACGCTCTCAACATCTCAACATTTTCTCTCCGTTTAAATCCATGAGGGGGATAAATTTTTGGTTTAAGGGATTAAATGGCAAAATATATATTATACGTATGAAACTTAAGTAATAGAGAGTGGCATAAAAAATGGTTGGCAGACTACAGCGAGTGGATCTTAGACAGGTTTGGGCGAAGGAAGCTAAAGACTTTACAACTTATCTTGCAGACCATTTAGATATCTTATCAGACTTTCTAGGCTTTAATTTATCATTGGTAGAAACAGAAAAACGTATTGGATCATTATCAATTGATATTCTTGCTGAAGGACCAACAGGAGAGACGGTTATTATTGAAAACCAATTGGAAAAAACAAATCATGATCATTTAGGGAAGCTTGTAACGTACTTAGCAAATATTGAAGCAAAAAAAGCTATTTGGATAGCAAGTGATCCTAGACCAGAACACAAAAAAGCAATAAATTGGTTAAATGAAAACACACCACGAGATACGACATTCTTTTTAATTAAAATTAGAGCTTACAAAATTGGTGATTCAGAAGCAGCCCCCTTTTTTGATACAATATGTGAGCCGAGTTCTGAAGCAAAAGAAATAGCACGGGAAAAAGGAGAATTTGCAGAACGACATTTTAAAAGATTGGATTTTTGGACTGAACTATTAGAAAAAGCTAGAGGCAAAACAAACCTTCATTCTAATGTTTCACCCACTAAAGATAATTGGAGTACGGCCGGAGCTGGTAAATCAGGCATGGGTTGGAGTTATAGTATTACTATGAATAAGGGTTCTGTGGAGCTTTATATAGATCGAGGCCCAGATAAAAAAGATGAAACGGATAAAATATATAACAAGATTTTAAATGATAGAGAAAGAATTGAGAATCAATTTGGAGAGCCTCTAATTTGGGATAAAGTTGAAGGTAGGCGTGTTTGTAGGATAAAATCCATTTGTAATATCGGGGGTCTGAAAAATGAAGATTTATGGAATCAAATACAGGAAGATTTAATCGATAGAATGATACGCCTAGAAAAAGCTTTAAAACCTTCATTATCAAAGATAAAATAAAAAATTTTGTTCTGCACTCTTGAAATTTTCGATTAATGGTTTCGAATGATGTTTTTTATATGTTTGAGAGTTTAGAAATCTTCCTTGTGCCGTAAATCCACTTTGGAATCGCTCTCGAGAACTGAAGCGAATCTGAAACGTGAGAGTGATGGTAAAAAGTTAGACTTTCTTACATTAAAGAAGGAACTTTCGCTTCCTTTTGCCTCCACGTGAATCTGCCCTCTGTCGATGAAGATAAGAAGGAGATGAAATGGTGAGTGGAAGGGGGGCATGAATTTCTAAAAGAGCTAAATTCTGAAATCTAAACATATTAGGGTCTATAGTATCACATTGTATCTATAAATACTTGCACTGCTATACTAAAGTCATGTTATCAAGCATTAAAAAGGAAAATGAGGAATTTGACCAAATAGCAATCGAGATTTTAAAATACTTTGAGTGTAAAAGGTGTGGGTTATGTTGCAAAATGCCAGTTGGTCTGACTGCTGAAGATATAGAAAGGCTTTATAAAATAGATAAGACAATTTTGGACAAACTTGATGAGAGAATCGTGGATAACTACTTAAAAACCCCCTGCCCTTATTTAAGGGGGAATGAATGCACGGTTTATGAATATAGAGCAAACGTATGTAGAACATACCCATTCATGTCTTTTTATAATATTGGGCGTTGCGGTTTGAGACAATGCCCTCTGGGAAAAGAAATTTTTTTAAAAATCAAGGATTTCGATCCTTTAATAGAGCTGGGACGCTTGGATGAAGATTCAAAAGGTGTTATTAATGAATACGATGAGCAGTTACCTGAACGTCAAGAAATGGAGACCGTTTTTTTCAACTCTGTTGAGCTGCTCAAGAAATTTTTAAAATATTTACAGAGACGCAATCAAAAATGATGTCCCTTGCCGTGAAAGAGGCGATGGAAGGAGAAGCATAGGTGCATACCAACCCCTTCCGATAAAATATATATACTAAGAAATGAAGGATGAGCAAAGAGGTATACTAAAATGAGTGATTGGTTAGCTGGCTATATCATTGTAGAACATTGCAGGAGGCTTCAAATCCTTAGGCATGAGATAGACCAGTATTAATAATGTTAAGTCAGAGCTAAATACCAAAAGCGGAAGGTTTAAATGTCACAAAAGTAAACGGAAAAATTGGAATGAAAATGGAAGAAATCTATGGAATAGTTGGATTTTTGGGTGCTGTTTTTTCACTAATTGCTCTCATCGTATATTTCCAAGATGCACGAAAAATCGAGCCTAGAATTATACAGACCTATCACCGTGTGTTAAATGATGGTAATTTTCAAATTCAGGCTTTGATTAGTAATGTTGGAAAGCGGACTGCCAAGAACTGTTCAGCAAAATTTTATGTGGACAACAATCCCGTTGGAGATTTGGAATTTCACCCAGTAGACAGTCCATTAGGGAGACTTGGCAAAGATTGGCCTATCCTTACGTCTTTTGATGTCCATCCTAACATTCCTATTTGGGTAAAGGGGTATCTTTCTCCAGATTATGAGAATAGCCGAGTTCAAATAGAATTATTCTTAAGGGGGGATAAGGTTGATCAGTCAAATTCATTTACTTTAACTGTTCCAGCAATTTCATCAACTATGGAAGCCATAGAAGTAGAAAATAAGGAAGATTTGGCAAAAGCTTATGCTGATGGTTGGTCTGAGCCATTTCAATATGAAACGGGCAAGTGGATTCTTAGAAGACCTAAGTAAAAGCTATCTTTCACTAATATCAAATTTCAACGCCTTCACACTGCCATTACAAAGGTAATATGAACTATTCTCAAACATGGAACATTGCAGGAGAATGTAAATCCATAAGCATGGTGCAGAACACCACCTAAGATTACATCACTGATTTATAGCCGAAGTGGCTATGGAAGAAGCTTTGCCTTACTATCAACTTTATTCTTAACAATTACTGCGCCTAAAGAGAAACTTTATATATTACGTTATGGTTAGGTGAAATAACTGAAGTAGGTAAAAAATAGAGGAGGAAATATCATGAATATAGATAAAGGACCTGTTTCATACGAGAACTGGAAAGCCTCGATTCGAGGGAGTTCTTCACTGGGTGCTTATGAGGTACCTTTGTTCACAGACATTCATATCACAGGAGAAAAGCGTGATGATTTCGGTCCCTATCAATTCATAAATCCTATCGCAATTACTGAAGAGGATGGAATCCTCAGACCGGGGGTTATCTTAAGATGGGAAAAACACCTTGAACTTGCTCTACCTGTAATGGAGCACACGGAAGACAGCCTCTATCATGGAGGCCTTTTGAAAGACGAAATCGCAGCACTCTCTTCCTTAGCGTTAGGAATTCGATTGAAGTCAGGTGGAGTAACTCGGGAATTTACTCCCGGCGGTGATACCCGAGGGGAGCCAATATATTATGAACTGTATAAAAATCCGATTCTCCTAAAAAATAAAGTAAAGCCGATTATTCCTTACAAGTTTGGTAGTTGTTCCCTCGATAACCTTTACCCTCTCTCAACTTTCCCCCATCTCGCTCTAAGAGATGCCATAGCCCTTGTAAAGGCTTCTAGGCTTTATCAAGATGCGCTCTGGATTGCTGAATCAGAACCCGAATTGGCATGGATTATATTCGTCTCTGCTATCGAAACAGCTGCAAATCATTGGTGCGAGACTAAAGAAACTGCTGTTGAAAAGCTTCATGCATCAAAACCAGATCTAGAAAGTATCTTGCGTGAATACGGTGAATCAGAGCTTGTTGAAAAGGTAGCTGAACTCATTGCACCATATATGGGTGCTACTAAAAAATTTATCGATTTTGTATTAGAGTTTTTGCCCTCACCACCAATGGACCGACCTAATTTAAAAGGCGAGAGGCTTTCTTGGGAGATTAATGACATGGAAAAGACTTTGCGAAAGATCTATGATTATCGATCGAAAGCACTTCATGGGGGTACACCATTTCCTGCTCCAATGTGCTCTCCATCATTTAAACATGGAGAACTTTTTGTAGAAGTCCCAATTGGGTTAACTACATCTGCAAAGGGGGGAGTCTGGGTGAAGGAGGATATCCCCATTCTACTCCACACATTTGAATACATCGTTAGAGGAGCTTTGCTCAAATGGTGGACTTCGTTATCTTCTGAAGATTGTAAGAGTGAGTGATGTCAATTGGGAAAAGTCAGATTAAAATCGCCTAATGACCTAGCTTAGTTAACGTTTGCTGAACCCGAAACCCGAAACGACTGTGGAAGAAGCATTTCTCTTGACTTTATAACGAGATGAAAAAATAGCTGCTCTAATGCTCATTTCTTCTTAGCTTTGACTTTAATACAAAAGGAGGTTATGCGTTATATACGATAAACCAACTTCAACAATTAATAAAAATGAAAATTCTAATACGGAAGATGCAGTGTGGAAGTTAAGGTAAATATTTATTTATGTAAAAAACATCTATCTAAAAAGAGGTGATATACATGATGGACATAGGTTTGTTAATAGGCATATTTATTTTTATTATTGCGGTTGCAATTCTATTTCTGGTATTGAAAGTAACATTTAAATTAATCAAAATTGGTATAGGCTTAGGGCTCATTGTGTTAATATTCATCATACTAATGTTGCTACAATTTAACCCTTAGACATAATACTTCGACAACTTCTTATCAGCCTTCTCCTTCGTGAACTTCCAGTCGATCTTCTTTTCTTGATCATTCCTTCTTTTGGTCCATGCCACGACTTCCTGGGTCAGTGTTTCCTCGTCACCGATCCGCCTGCCCGTGCATTCGGTGTCCATCACATTAATCTCGATTTCTGCGGCATTGAGCCAGCTTGCATGCTTTGGTGTGTAGTGGAATTCAATTTTGCTCAGGATTCTTTCTGCCTCATCTTTGCTGAACGTCTCATAGAACGCCTTTTCTTTGTGCGTGTTGAGGTTATCGGTGACCAGCCGAATGACTTCGGCATCTGGGTATTTTTCGTCAACGAACATCTTCACGAACCGCGCAAAGTCCTTCATCGTTCTTCTTTTTGTAACCTGCGTCACGCGTTTTCCTGCCTTGAATTCGACTGCTACGAATATGTTTGCCGTGCCGTTCCTGACGTATTCATAATCGTATTTTTC
>JAUVZJ010000016.1 GCA_030602585.1 Candidatus Methanophagales archaeon
GCGTCTTTAACGATATCTTCCAAAGGCATCTTCTTACGCTGAGATATGCTTTTTAACAGGTTATGTGTTACCGCATCAACCTTCATTTGAACGTTTTTTATCTCTGACATCTACATCACCACTACATTCTTTAGTCCCGTACCATATAAAGATATTGGTATGTGTTTAGGTGAAACGAGAAATAACCAAGGAGACCGCTTTGTTTATGATGGAAAAATTTCAAAATCAAAACGGAAGCTTCTCGAAGGAGGAATAAACGTATTTAAGAGTAGTTTTTTACGAGCTAAACACATACGAAAGATATTTATGGATTATGCCCCAAACCTGCAATGGAAAGAGAAGATGATTTAATAAGGGACGTTCATATCCTGCTGCATCCATTCAGATACAGGATTGTAGAGTTACTTGAAGAGAAACCGATGCATATAAACGAGATAAGTAATGCACTGGAAGAAGAAATGATGCTCGTTTCTTATCATCTGCTCATACTGGTAGAGCATGGATTTTTACGTAGTAATTTTGAAATATTGGAGCAGACGAAGTCGAAGGGGAAAGTGATAAGAAAATACCAGGTGACGGAAAAAGTGGAGGAAGTGATCGAGCGCTTTGTAGAAACATCGCGTAGAAGACAACGTCAAGCTTAAAATTTTTAAATATTCTCATTTATTTCATCAAATTTTCGCACATTATAAACAAAAATTTCAACATGTGGAAGAGAATTTGAAGAACTATTGTAAGTGGTCATTTAAGAATTTGAAGCTTTTATATCAGTTAAAATTAAATTTTAAGCGATGAAAAAGTTTTTATATTGGAAATAAGTATAGATAATTGAGATAGGGTGAAGTGTGACAGCATTATGGCAGATTCAAGAGCAAGAACCATTTTACTGGTAGAAGACGAAGAAATAGAGGTAGAACTTATTCGTAGGATATTCAAGGATGACAGCTTAGAATGGGAAATTTTTAACGTTTCAAGCCTAAAAGAAGCTTTGAAATGGCTGGGTGAGAATAAATCCCCTTCCCTCATTATCGCTGATTATTTCCTGCCGGACGGTAGCGGGTTAGACTTGCTTAAAGAAGTGATGGGTCGTGAGAAGAGGGAAATTACTCCTCTTATCATCATGACTAAGCATAGCACTGAACAGTTGGTAGTCAGGTCTCTCAAGTCAGGTGCCGTAGATTATGTGGTGAAGAGCTTGAAGGAGTTACAAAATTTGCCATGGACTGCAAAGCGTGCACTTCTTGAATGGAAACAAGCTGTCAAGTTGAAGCAAGCAGAGGAAGAAGCAAAGGGATATATGAAGGAGTTGGAAATAGCAAAACTTGATCTGGCAGATTTCGCTCATACAGTATCTCATGACTTGAGAGTGCCTCTACGCTCCGTACAAGCTTTTACCACGCTTATCCTGGAAGACTACGGTGATACGCTCGATGAACGTGTGCGAGAATATTTAGAAAAAGTGAGAGAAGCAGGTGAAAGAATGAGTGCGCTGATTAAAGACATTCTCACGTTGTCTCGTGTTGGACGAGAGTTCATTGAGGTAGAAACGGTGGGTTTGAACAAGCTATTAGAGGAGGTGAAAAAAGACTTAAAAGCGATAATCGAGGAAAGAGGAGGAGAAGTTGTTGTTGAGGAGTTACCCACCATCTCAACTCAGCGTGTATGGATGAAGGAGCTCTTCATGAATCTCATTGACAATGGATTGAAGTTTAACAGGTCGGGGAAGCCAACAGTGGAGCTCAGCTATGAAGAGAGGGAAAGGGAAAAGAGAAAAGGGGAAGGTAAAGAGAAAGAGTATCTGTTTAAGATAAGGGATAATGGTATTGGAATAGAAGAAGAATATCAAAGCCGTATTTTCAATCTTTCCGAGAGGTTACACTCACAGGAATATGAAGGAACTGGTGTTGGACTTAACATATGCCGGAAAATAATAGATAAACTCGGCGGTAATATCTGGGTTGAGAGCAAAACTGGCAAAGGGAGCACGTTTTTCTTTACCATACCTGAAAGATGAGTTTTTGAAAATTCGGATATTTAAAAAATTTCCACAATATAAATTTCACGTATGCAAATTTTTTAGAAAAAAGCGAAAAATTTATAAGTAGGTTTTTAGCTAATAAAATTTAGCATGAAAATCAAAGATAGTTTAGTAAAGGAAGTTCACGTGCTCTTGCACCCAATGAGATATAGGATTGTGGAGCTGCTTGCTGAGAAGCCGATGCACATAAACGCGATATGTAAAGCGCTGGGAGAAGAAAGACGACTCGTTTCTTACCATCTACTTACTTTAGAGGAATACGGATTCTTGAACAGCAATTACGAAATATCCGAACAGCCGAAGTCAAAGGGGAAAGCGATAAGGAAATACAGGGTGACAGGGAAAGTGGAGAAAGTGTTTTTAGAACTTAAAGAGAGGCTTTAGATTAAACCCTTTTCTTTAAACCTTTTAAGAAAAGTTTTATCAAAAATGCTTCGCAGAAAAGAAAAACACCTTTAAAATGTTTCTTTGGTAAAGCTTTCTTTTTAAAGAAAGGGTTATTTCAAGTCAAACGTTATTCGAGCTTTTTGAACAAATAAAAAGAAAAGTTTAAAAATCATCTGCATACTAAAAATATTGTTATGAAAATCATATTTAATGGCGAGCCTCGAGAAGTCAGAAGCAAGAGGTTAGGCGATATTATCGAAGAGTTAGGCGGTGCATACAGGGAAGGCGGTATAATAGCTGTTATCTCAGAGAAAAAGAGAGAGGAGTTGGAAAATGAATTTTCACTGAAGACAGCGAAAGGGGAGGCGAGGATAAAGATTGTCATAGAAAAAGAGGCGGAGGCGGAAGCGATATCTTTATTCCAGGAGGTTTATAAAAGATTCCACAATGAAGGTGGTAGAATCGGATGGGTAAGCGAGGATATAACTGCTATTGGGCCAATTGGAACAAATCTAAGCGTTGAAAAAAGCGAGCATAAATACAAGAAATGGGATGTCTTCTTCGGCTTCGGCGGTTTTGACCCAGGCATGACCTACCTTATGATAAGCAAACGAGAGCATGAAGCGGCTTATGGTACTGGCACCGATGCCGTAATTGGAAAACTAACGAAGGGTAGAAGCATTATTTCGGATTTGCGCGAAGGTGATAGAATAGAGGAGATAAGCCCCATTGAAACAAAGGCGGAGAGGAGTGGCTTTGTCACCTCTGACTTGAATACAGGGATAGAAGAAGGGCAGGAGATATTCACCTTTGCAAAGGTAAAACTATTTCGAGAAGCACCGATGTCAAGTGAACATTTCTTATCGCTTACAAGAGGGGGTGTTTTCCACGTGGATGCCCGTTCACATACTTATTTGACTTCCGAATCACTAAAGGGGCTTAGTTTGCCCGTTGAGAACGTCCATTACAGGTCAAAATATTATCTGTCCGTGAGAAATAAAGGGGCTGAGAAAGGGAAAATTTACGTATATAAAGAAAGCAGACTGCCTCACCCGTCTCATAACGTATTTGGTGAGATAATACAGGGTGGGGAATTGATAGATTACGCAAAATCTGGCGATACCATTTACACGTTGACAGAGCCGAAGTGGATGATGGTGGTGGGAAATACACAAAAAGAAGCGGCGGATTTTTTTGAGCGTGAGCACGTCGAGCAGGTAAGGGATGGGAATAAGGATGATGACGCAGTGGTTGTGGACCAGGAGCCTGCATTGACAGTAGATATTATGGAAACGAGGACGGTAAAGACCGTTGGTGTTGAAGAGAAAGCAGTGCTTGACGTGGCATTATTTCATAAAGAAGCGCCTAAGACCGTTTGGTATTTCAAAATGATTACAGGGTTGATTAACAGACCAATAGGGTATTTAAAAGTGCATTTCACAGTTCCAGGGACGCTGGTGCTATTTCAGGGAAACGAGAATGAAGCAGGGACACTTGTCCCGGAGAACTTGCCAAAAGAAGAGGTTAAAAAGGGTATGCTCGGCGTTACAAACATGTCCAGGTCTAACAAGGGGGTGATGGGAATAAGACTGGAGGACAGCAAAGAATACGGACCTACGGGTGAGACTTTCAACGGTGCTAACATCGTTCTTTCAATTCTTTCTCTCTCACCTTCAACTTTGTCTTTCCTCAGCAAGCTAAAAGAAGGGGATATGATTTATGTGAAGGAAAAAGTGTAGCTAAATGAAAATAGTAGTGGGAATTACAGGTGCAAGCGGCGTGGTATATGGAATAAGACTGTTAGAAGTGCTGAGTGATATAGCGGAAACATATCTCGTCATATCAGAGAGTGCAAAGCAGATAATAGCCATAGAAACGGAATATGAACTTGAAGAAATATATGCGCTTGCTTCTCACGTATATGACAATTCAGACCTCGCAGCACCGCTGAGCAGCGGGTCCGTGCAATACGACGGAGCGATAATAGCGCCTTGCAGCATGAGAACCCTGGGCGGTATTGCATCCGGCATATCTACTACGCTAATCACACGAGCCGCGGAAGTATGTTTGAAAGAGGGTCGAAAATTGGTTATTATTCCAAGAGAAGCACCGCTCAGTCTTATACATCTGGAGAACATGGTCAAGGTGAAGAAAGCGGGCGCTATTCTGCTGCCTGCATCGCCGGCATTTTATCATCTACCGAAAACCGTGCTCGATATGGTAGATTTTATCGTGGTAAAAGCACTTGATGTATTTGGTGTAAAGATAAATACTGAATTAATAAAGCGATGGGGAACAGAGTAAAATACAAAATATATAACTAAGTTGAAGTAATAAATAACAACAAAAACAAAAAGCGTCGATGGTCTAGAGGTATGACTTGGGCCTTCCAACCAAACTTTTTATAAAAAAGTCTGATCAAAAAGAAGAGGGAAGATAGCCCACTGCCCGGGTTCAAATCCCGGTCGACGCATCATCAACCCTTTTCTTTAAAACTTTTAAGAAAAGTTTTATCAAAAACGCTTCGCAGAAAAGAAAAGCGTTGACGGAAAAGAAAACACTATTTAACCAATAAACGGCTGTGAACCTTCATTCTCAACTAAAACGTCAAATCTTAAAGTCACTGATGTTTAAATGGTTTTTCCTAAAATCCTAATGCATCCTCGATTCTTCCTAACTCCGCACCTGTTGTCTCATATCCGGCAGCATATCCCTTTGTGTTAGCGAGCAAAGCCGCACCTATTAAGGGAACACCGAAGTTAACACTGCCTATCTCCACGGGCAACTCGAAAATATGTTCTAAAAATTCTAATTCATCCTTCGTGGCATTTTTATGTGCTAATATGCCTTTGTTCGTCGCCACCGCAGCCATCCCTACGGTTTTTAAGCCGCCTATCGTGCCTTTATATACGTTCACATCCAGCGTTTCCTTTATCACTTCCACCGTCTTCTCCGATAATTGTGGATGAACCAGAGCAACCGTATCGTTTGCGAGTATGATATTTCCAACAGCGGTCATCCTATCTTTATCAGGCAGTCTGCTAATTTTTACCGTTAGCCCTTCTACTTCTGCCCGTGTTAATTCCTCTATTCTGCTAATCTCGCTATTCTGTGTGAAAGGAGAAAAGATAAAGCCATTCGAGTTTCCAACAGCCAAACAGCCGATCAGGGAAGTTTCATCTACCGAAGTTTTTATTGCTTTCACCTTCAACGCCCACTCCATTTCCGCCACTAATCTATCAGATACATGCGGTGGCAAAAGAACCAGAGATTCTGTGCATGACGCAAAAACACCTATATATGAACTACCATCAACACCAAATATCCTTCTTATCTCTTTCGCTCCTCGCCTTTTCGTCACTTTACTTTATTCCACAAGCTCAGCCTTGATTATGTCCTCTTCTTCTGTTACCCTCACCCTTATCTTGGAAGGGGGCTTCTGTGAACCTCGCTCCCACACCTTTTCGTTTATTGTAGCATCTAAAAAGATGTCCTCAGATTTTGTATGCCGCTTTAGATATTCCATTATCACCGCTATTGCACGGTTGCTCCTCTTCCACCTCGGTGCTTTTTTCACATCCCTTAAAGGTATCGTATAAATACGTTCACCTATCTCTTCGCCTTTTTCGCCTTTTTCCATCACACTTTTAGCTTTGTCCTCCTCCAATGCCTTCTTTTCGGATGTGTTGTCACTCTTCGGCTCGTTTTTACCATTATCCATGCCGGGACTCTTCTGTTTTGCTTATTCGCCTTGATAAGCCTGAGCTTCCTGCCTTTTGTCTTCTTCCCCATTGCCATTGTATATATTATCAGAAGTCCTTTTTATTTAAATATCTCTGATGAATATCTGTGTAATCTTATGGTTATAAAAGGAGCTAAACAAATAGAAAAATAATGAAATTAGGAGTATCAACTGATTTTAGCGCTGCGCATTCTCTGCCGAAACATCCGGGGAAATGCAAAAATCTGCATGGGCATACGTATAAGGTAGAAGTAGTGGTGGAAGGAGAAAAGAAGGAAGATACAGAGTGTGTGGCAGATTTCTCGGAGGTGAAGGCACTGGTAGAAGAAGTGCTTGAGCTTTTAGACCACAAGTTCTTGAACGAGATAATCTCGTATCCAACAAGCGAGAATATAGCGTTGTTTCTAATGGATGAACTGGAGAAGAAGTTGAAAGGTTCGAATTTGGGTGTAACGCTACATTCGATAAAACTATGGGAGGGGGCGGACAAATGGGTGATGGTATAGATGGATTAGATTAAACCCCGGGAATCCTAAATACTAACGGATTTCCACAATAATTATCGCCGTAGGCGATTAGCTCCTTTTATCGTCCCTGAGATGCCGATTACTTTTATGCCAACCCTCGCTTCATTCACCGAATGAATACAAGCCAATACCGCCCTTACTTCCTCGACTTTGTCATGAGCGCATCTCAGGATTCCTACGCCTCCATCGTATTCTATCAGCCATATCCTACTTTCACTCGCTCCTGCATCGCCATATAATGAATAAACAGAGTCCCATATCTCTTTCAATAACGACTTCTTATCTATCTCGCGCTCACTCATCAGCTCAAACACGATATACCTTCTCCGTCCACGAAGAGAAGGCGGAATCAACAATGCAAAATGCAAAATGCAAAATGCAAATTTCATATTATCTCCACTTCTTTTTCCTTTTTCCATCTCTTCTCTATCACGCCCCTTGGAATATCACTTAATGCACTCGTAGCCTCTTCTTTTCTCATCCCAAATAGTGATGCCAGAGCAATCATCTCGCGTGGTGCCCTTAAATCGTATATAGACCGGGCATTGCTGGTTAATATCATCGGGGCTTTATATTTCCGCACGAGCTTCAAATTCTCGCGCATCTTCAAAAGGATTCGTGCTCTATCGCCTCTTCTGCTGTGAATTATCGCATTCAGGTTGAAGTCTATTGCAACACCGTTCTTGGCGGCATATCTCACCAATACGTGGTTCAATTCTCCTTCACCTTCTCCTTTTTCTCCACAGGGATGTGCCAATATATCTACCCGGGAATCCTCTAACGCCGCTCTATTTATTTTAGCATTACCACCGTGAACCGCCAATAAGGACACTTTTCCCCTGTGGAGCTTTATTTTTCTTTTCAATTCGGAAGACGAATTTGCTCTTATCTCTACACCGCGGAAAATGGAATTTGATACTAAATTCTCGCTCATAGTGTCATCGTGGTTTGTCATTGCGATGCCGGCGAATCCATATCTTTTCGCAACGCTGAGCAATTCCTCTACTGGCACATCGGTTTCTGGATACGCATGCACGTTGAGGTCAAAGAAGTTAGGCATTGATTTAAAGAAAGATTATAATTTTAAAAAGGATATACTATACGACAATGTGTGTGAAAGAACATTGAAAGTGGAGGAACTGGAAAGCATAAGACTGAAAGATTATCTACGGCTGATGGTTAGTGGTTAGGAGTGATGAATAGAATATGAATACAGGGGAAGAGGAACAGGATGCAGTAGAAGCGAGGATGGCAAAGGTAAAGCACAAGATAATGGTGATGAGTGGAAAAGGGGGAGTAGGGAAAACAACGGTAGCTGCAAACCTTGCTTTCGCTCTCGGTATGAGAGGTTTGGACGTGGGTTTGATGGATGCCGATATGCACGGACCGGACGTGCCGATGATATTGGGGATAGAGGACAAACGACCGGAGGTATCAGAAGATAAAATATTTCCTGTTTTAGTCACACCGAGGCTGAAGACGATGTCCATAGGTTTTTTGCTTCCGAGCAGGGACTCTTCGATTATCTGGCGAGGACCGATGAAGATGAATGCTATAAGACAGTTCCTTTCAGACGTAGAGTGGGGTGAGCTGGACTATATGGTTGTTGACCTCCCGCCGGGGACCGGGGACGAGCCGTTAAGTGTTGTGCAACTGATGAAAAAAGTAGATGGTGCGATAATCGTTACGACGCCGCAGGATTTAGCATTACTGGATTCGAGAAAGGCAGTGCACTTCTCAAGGGTGCTGAAAGTGCCTGTCATCGGGATAATAGAGAACATGAGTGGATTTGTGTGCCCGCATTGCGGGAAAGAGACAAACATTTTCAAGTACGGAGGAGGAGAGAAAGCGGCGACAGAATTAGACGTGCCTTTCCTCGGAAGAGTGCCGTTAGACCCGAAGATGGTAGAAGCTGCGGATAGCGGAACACCTTTTGTTTTACAGAAAGAATCAAAAGTAAAAGATGCGTTTGAGCAGATTGTCGAAAATGTGAGGGTGTTTGTGGAAAGTAAGGAATGAGTAATTTACCGCTGAGCCCGCAGAGAACACAGAGAGTTAGAAACAAATACTTATTTTCTTTTAGTCCTGTCTTTGCACTCATCAAATAATCCACTAACGTCAGAGCAACCATCGCTTCTGCCACGGGCACTATTCGCGGGCATATACAAGGGTCGTGCCTGCCCTTTATCTTTATTTCCATTTCCTCCAGCTTCTCCATATCAACACTTCTTTGCGGCTTTAAAATAGAAGGAGTAGGCTTCACTGCTATTCTACATATTACGGGCTCGCCAGTTGAAATACCACCTAAAATCCCGCCTGCATTGTTCGTTTTCGTTCTTATCCGTCCTTCTGTTATATAAAATTCATCATTCATCTCGCTTCCCTTCATCTTAGCAGCCGCAAATCCCGCACCTATTTCCACTCCTTTCACTGCACCGATACTCATCAAAGCCTTCGCGAGTTCTGCATCCAGTTTATCAAAGACCGGCTCGCCTAAACCTGCTGGAATACCGAGCGCAATTACTTCGACAATGCCACCTACACTATCTCCTTCCGCTTTCACTTCTTTTATTAACGCTTCCATTCGCACTGCTGCTTTTAAATCTGCGCACCTGACTGCATTTTGCTCTGCATTACTTATTATTTCCTCAACACTCACTTCCCTCGCTCTTATTCCTCCTACTTCCACTACATGCCCAAGAATTTGTATATCATGTGCTGCTAAGATTTTCTTTGCTATTGCACCCGCGGCAACTCTCGCAACAGTTTCACGAGCGGAAGCTCTTCCACCACCACGGTAGTCCCGTATCCCGTACTTCTGCTGGTAAGATAAATCTGCCTGACCGGGTCTCACAATATGTTTTAGGGGCTCATAAGGGCTCGAATCTACGTCTTTATTCCAGACGAGCATGGAAATAGGAGTGCCAAGCGTTCTTCCTTCAAACACACCGGACAATATTTTCACTTCATCCGCTTCCTTCCTTTCCGTTGTTATTTCACTTACGCCGGGCTTTCTCCTGTCCAATTCGTGCTGTATGTCCACTTCTGACAGCTCAATCGCTGAAGGACAGCCATCTACAACCACGCCTATTGCTTCTCCGTGCGACTCTCCCCATGTTGTCACCTTAAATATCTTTCCAAAAGAATTGCCTGTCATGATAAAAAAAGATTTATTGGTTCTCTTAAACCTTTCTTTTGAAAAGAAAGCTTTACCAAATATTATTTCTTTTGGTAAAGCTTTTCTTTAAGCCCTTACAGGGCTTGCGGGGTCGTGGGGCGGAGCCCCACATAAGAAAAGGTTTTTCTATGTCTGCGTGTCTTCAAAAAAGAACTCGCTACACAAAGGGTCTTCAGCCAGATAATCGCCGGTATGAAGGTATGCCCGCACACGGCATCCACCGCATAGATTTTTAAATTTGCAGACTGCACACCTGCCCTTCACCTCACGATTTTTCAGTTCAACGAAGACTTTCGAGTTCAGTATCTCACGGAGACTCATCGCAGTGACATTCCCGGCTTTTAGCTCTAACAGCGGACATGGCACGACGTCGCCGTTTGGTTTGATAGAAAGCATGCCGATAGCTGCTCGACAGCCGGGAGTCTCGTTGTAAAAGAAATCGGGAACGAAAAGACCTTCTTCTTCCTTTCTCTTCAATACCACCCAGTACTGCGATGCCTGCGTTGTGCATATTTCGAGCCCTCTTCGCTTGTTCTGTTCTTCACATAACTGCATCAGGTTTTCTGCATACTGGACACCGTCGAGTTCGCCATCAGGCATCTCTTCTTTCCCCCTGCCCATCGAAACATAATGGAAAAACCTGCACTGTCTCGCACCTAAATTCTCGGATATATCAAGAATCGTTGCGGTCTCTCCTTCGTTTTGCTTCATGATACAGGGGTCAATTACCAGACTCAATCCCGCTTCTTTACATGCTCTTGCACCCTTTACTGCCTTTTCAAAGACACCTCCGCCCCTTATTGCGTCGTGCGTCTCTTGAGTTCCATCAATGGCTATTATGACTTCTTCGAGTCCTGATTGCTTTAAACGAGTGGCAACTTCTTCGTTGAGCAGCGTTCCATTTGATGCAAGCATCATTCGTAAACCCCTTTCGCTTCCGTATGAAATGAGGTCAAAAATGTCCTTTCTCAGCAATGGTTCGCCGCCACCAAGGGTGACGTTCGCTTTATCACCAAATACGCTCGCTATTTCGTCAAGGAGTGCGAAGGATTGCTCTGTGCTGAGTTCGTCTTCTAATTGCGCACCTGCATCATAGTAGCAGTGTTTGCATCTCAAATTGCATTTTCGCGTGATGTTCCAGTTGATGTTGTATTTGGGCATCTTATTTAGTTCATACCACAATGTTTTCTCTTTTATTTCAATTCTTCCCTTATTCTTAACATTTTCGTCTTTAAATCCGGAATGTCTTTTGTAACAACCTCCCATGTTAACTCCAAATCTATTCCAAAATATTCGTGAACGAGGATGTCTCGCATACCTGCAATCTTCTTCCATGGTACTTCCGGGTATTTTCCTTTTATTTCATCCGGGATGTTTTTGACTGCTTCTCCAATGATTTCTATGCGACGAATAACTGAATCTTGAAGTTGAATTGAGTCAAAGAAATCATCTTCTGTTTTATTCTCAGTATATTTTTCAATCAACTCAATGCACTCTAATATATGCGCTATGAATGTCCTGGCGTCTTTCTTCATAGGATCACCTCTTGTTCGCTCAATATCCTTTCCTTGAGGAGGGGGTGAAGAGATTTATAAGTAAGAACATCTACCCTCCTTCTCAGTATTTCTTGAAGCTCTAATTTTAAACCTGCAAGATCTAATAAACTCTTCCTTCCTTCAAATTCAATTAGTAGGTCAATATCACTCTCTTCAGTGGCTTCTCCTCTTACTATAGAGCCGAAAAGGGCAGCTTTTTTCACTCCATGTTTCCTCAACACTTCAATGAGCGTCTTCTTTATCTCTTCAATCTGATCTTCCTTCATGTCTCTTACCTCTCATATCAGGGATTCAGAATTTCGGACATCCGTAGATATTTCCGTCATCCCTTGCCTTCACCTCTCCGGGATCATACATACCCCAATGGACTCTCAATACTTAAATCATTTTGTCCCAACTCAACAGCAACGTAATATCTCTATCGTCTCCCGCCATCCCCCAAAGAACACACCGGGTCCTCTGCCAAATAATCACCCGAAATAGCATACGCCCTCGACCTGCATCCGCCGCACATTTCCTTATATTCGCAGGCGGCACACTGCCCTCTCACTTCTCTCGCCCGCAACGCCTTAAACATCTCAGAATCCCTGACAATGTCCAAAAATCTCTGCTCCCTTACATTCCCGGTCTTTACCGGCAAATAAGCACATGGAGTTACGTCACCATTAGGAAAGATATGGAACCTGGTGATACCAGCCGTGCAGCCTGTAAACTCAAATCCATCCTCACGATCCACAAGCCCCTTATCCTTCAGATAAGCCCAGTACTGCGGATTGCAAATCGGTTTAAGCCAAACCTTCACTTCCTTTTGTTTATCCGCCACGTAGTCAAAGAACCTCATGTTCTCATCCGTGGATAAACAAGCTTCAGAAATATCCTTCCCACGGCCCACGGCAATCAAATATATAAGGTAGATTCGCCAAAGACTTAAATCGTCTGCAAGCTTGATTATTTTTGGGATTGCACCGTAATTATCGTGCGTAACCATCGTGAAAAGCTGTATTGCAAGTCCTGCACCTTCACATGCTTTCAGCCCTCGTAGCACGTCATCAAAAGCGCCATCAACACCACGAAAATCGTCATGTGCGCCGCCAATCCCATCAATGCTTATTGCAGCACGTTCCAGACCCGCTTTTTTTAACTTCTCCGCAACTTCCTTCGTTATCAACGTTCCATTCGTAGCCATTACCACCTGCATGTCAAAGGACGAAGCGTATTCGATGAGGTCGTAGATGTCTTTTCTCAGCAGAGGTTCTCCACCTGTGAATGCGAACTTGACAGGTCCCAGTTTGGCAGCATCTTCGATGATCGCGAACCCCTCTTCTGTTGTGAGCTCCTCTGGGTCTTCTTCGCTAATCGAGCAGTGTTTACACCGCAGGTTACACCTTTTCGTGACTGCCCATACAACCTCGCCCGGCAAATAGCTGAAACAGCCTGTGCCAACCGCATCGTTTGCAAATATCTCCTCTTTATGTATTCTTATCCAGGACTTTAGCTCTTCCACTGACATTTTGTATCCTTATCCATGCAATTAATTTGCCAGCCATATTTTGCGGTGGGTTACTCTAACATATAAATATATTCTTTTATGTTCATATCCAATAATGGATATAACATATCACGAGGGAATCCGAACACGAATATATTTAAGTTAAGGAAAAAGGATGTCCACGGGTGGTCTCTCAAAAAATCCTTTTCTTTCTGCCATTCTGTAAAGCACCTCGAGGGCTTTTACAACTCCTTCTGGCATTTCATACGTGTATTTATTCACATACATCAATGCGAATCTTTCGACAAGCTCTTTATCTGCACCCCTTGAATATTTCATGGCGTGCTGCATAGCTTCTTCTACATTCTCCAGCGCATACTGCACGCTTTCACGCAAAGCGTCAAGGAATTCACGCTGTGTCCTCACGGGAATATCTCGTTTTATGGCGTTAATGCCAAGCGGTAAAGGAAGCTTCGTTTTCTCATGCCACCACTCCCACAAATCAATGATTTTTACAAGTCCGTGCTGTGGATAAGTTATTTGCGCTTCGTGGATTACCAACCCCGCATCCACTTCTCCTCGCTTCACTGCATGGATGACCTCGTCAAATCTCATTTCGACATGCTGGAAGCCATCAATTGCCAACTTTAGCAGCAGGTTTGCCGTGGTGTATTTCCCGGGCACCGCAATCTTCTTTCCTTCAACATCCATACTCCCCCTCGCAACGACTACCGGACCATAACCATCACCTACGCTTGCACCGGCAGACAAAATCCGGTACTTATCATGAAGAAAAGCATAAGCGTGGGCTGAGAGCGCCGTGACGTCTATCTCACCCCGGAATGCTTTTCTGTTCAGCGTTTCAATATCCTCAACAACCTGTTTTATTTCAAAACTGGCAGCGATTTTGCCGCTTAGCAGTCCATAGAACATGAATGCGTCATCTGCATCTGGTGTGTGTGCTATAATCATAATTTAATATTATTGTATTTGGTGTAATATAAAAATGGTATTTGTATAGCTGAAGTAAAAAACCACGAGATTTCACGAGATTAATTCTTCCTCTTTTAGCCTCTTCACCATCTCTTTAATAACCTCTTTTAAATTTTCATTATTATCGTAATCTTCCAGTAAATTCGCTTTTCCCTTACCTTTCTTCTCCTTCTTTTCTTTAACCACCGAAATAATGTTCTTCATTGCCCTTTCTATATCATCCACGATGCTCACGGTCGCATGCCGGGCGGTTCTCGATAAAGGATTCAAATCAATTGTTATCACCTTCTTTCCCATTTTTACGAGCGCTTCACATCTATCACCGTCTTCTAAAGGTGCAAGAACCACGTCAGCACTGTATATCCCGTCCTTATCAACCTTTGCACGTGCATGCTCTATTCCCGGTATTCTGGCATCTGCTTTATCACCAAGCACGTTAGCCGCGCCTTGCTTCCCTAAGTGCTCCTTTATTTTCATCGCACGCTCTTCCGTCCAGTAAAAGATATTCACTTCTAAAGGTGCATTTATCAACTCGCTTAACTCGATTACCTCTTTTGTAACTAACGCTGCAACGTTTCCATTCACAGAAATCACAGGTTTCTTCGCAGCGAGTAACAAAGCAGCAGCAACTTCTGTCGCTCTTCTCGCCGAATTTAGAGTCTTTTCACCAATCAAATAATCAAAAGCTTCGCCCCTTCCATGCGCTATCAAGCCTTGTTTGCTTGTTATCCCGGCTTCTATGCCCGCTACGAGCTTTTCACGCTTCATTAACGACTCGTATCTGGGATGCGTTTTTGGTATTTTAAACATAAACTAAACCTTCTTTTACAAAATAACGCTTTACCAAAGAAGTGGTTTTTTATATTCTCTTTATCGAAATTTCACGCTTCTTCGGCATTATCTGCCGCAGAATTTCCTTAAACTGTGCATCGGTTATCATACTCTTTAGCCGTCCACTTTGCACTAATCCGATTAGCTGATTCTCCAACTGATCTGCAAATTCCGGCTTTGCCATTTTTATATTATTTAACCTCTCTCTTGCTTCTGACGTGAGAATCTGCCGGATAATGCTCTTTTTCGCCTCTTCTATCTCCCTCCTCTTCTCCTCTTCCGCCGCAGTCCCTGCCTGTGCCTGCATCATCTGTTCATACTTTCTCTTTCTTATTTCCTCTAATTCCAATCCTTCTTCATCCGCCATTTTTAGCACCCGCCTCTCCTTCTATTCCCCCTTTAACTTTATCTTGCATAACTGTTATCTCGTGTGCGGCGTTATCGAGAAAAGACTGCCCCTCCGGCGATATTTTCCGCCCCCTCTTCGTTTTAGTTACATACTTTGCCTGTTCTAACTGTGAAAGCACCTCTCTTATTATCTTCCCTGAAGCTTCTCTAAACCGCTCTTTCTTTACGCCTCTATTAACTCTTCCACCGTAATACGTGCGAAGCCTTGACACCCCTACCGGTCCGTTTATATATATTTGCCGCAACACAGATGCACATCGCACCCACCACCAGTCTCTATCCTGCGGCGGTAACTCTTTATTCGCACCCCTTTTAACATCTATGCCCCACTTTGGCAGAGAAATAGCTTTGTTCTTTTTTAATTTCTCCCCTGCTATCTTCACCAGTTTATCCGGTGGCACATCGTATACCGTTGTCATTTTATTTTTCCATTTTTATTATCCCATCAGAACATAAAAACTTATATGATATAATTAATGGATGTTTAATGTAATGCGAGGAGAAATGGATGTAAAAATAGGATTAGAATGTCATGCACAGCTTCTTACGAAGTCAAAATTATTTTGCTCTTGCTCTACGGACTATCATGATTCCAAACCAAATACGCACGTGTGTGCGACGTGTTTGGGCTTACCAGGCGCTTTGCCTGTGGTAAACGAGCGTGCAATAAGATATGGTATGAAAGTGGCGCTTGCGTTAGGCTGTGAAGTGCAAGAGGAAATAATCTTCTACCGTAAGAATTATTATTATCCCGACCTTCCGAGGGGTTTCCAGATTACGCAATATGATTTCCCCATCGCTTTTAATGGGTTAGTGCGAATAGAAAGTGGCGGTGGCGATGGTGGTAAAGAGCGCGAAATAAGGATAACGCGGGTGCACATGGAGGAAGACCCCGGTAGGCTGGTGTATATAGGAACGATAGACACTGCGAAATATTCGCTGGTTGATTATAACAGGTCGGGAATGCCGTTAGTGGAGATAGTTACCGAGCCAGACCTCAAGTCGCCGAAGGAGGCGCGTATATTCTTAGGTAAGTTAAGGAGCACACTGGAGTATTTGGGCGTGTTTGATGGTGATCTGGAAGGTGCAATGCGAGTTGATGCGAATATATCACTGGAAGGAGGAGATAGGGCAGAGGTAAAGAATATATCTTCGTATAAAGGCGTGGAGCGCGCTTTATCTTTCGAGATAACGCGGCAGAAGAATTTATTGCGCCGCGGTCTTAAAATTCAGCAGGAGACGAGGCATTACGATGAAACGCGTGGCATAACGCTTTCTATGCGGACTAAAGAGTTTGAGCATGACTACCGCTATTTTCCGGAGCCAGACCTCGTGCGCATTCGCATTTCCGACCGTATAGAAGAGATAAAGCGGGAAATACCCGAACTTCCTGACGAAAAGAAGAAGCGGTTCACCTCGCAGTATTCCATAACGACGGAGCATGCGAATTCGCTCACTTACGATATAAACATAGCGGATTTTTATGAGGAAGTGGCGTCAAAAATAGACATGAAGTTGAGTGCTACGTGGATTGCGGATGTTCTGAAGGGCGAGTTGAATTATCGCTCTATTTCTATGCGTGAGGCGTCAAAAAGAATCTCTACCGCTGATTTCGTCGCCATCTTACGATATTTGAAAGACGGAGTGATTACCGAACGGGGTGCGACGGAGATAATGCGGGAGATGCTCGACCGTGGCGGAGTTAAGCCTGAAGAGATAATAAAGAGCAAAGGATTGGCAAGTATCGGCTCAGAAGAGATAGAAGGGGCAATAGATAAGGTAATAAAGGAGAATGAAGGTGCGGTTGAGGATTACAAAGTGGGTAAAAAGGAAGCGTTGAATTTCCTCGTCGGGCAGGTGATGAAGCATACGCGCGGGAGAGCGGAGCCAAAAGAAGTTCGTAGATTGCTGGTGGGAAAAATAGAGAGTGAATTTTAGTAGTTTATAAAACATTTACTCTCCTCAACCCATCATCATCCGCATACTTCTCTATCAAAGGGCTTATCTCTTCGCTATACCACCCTTTTTTAATGAACACTGGATAGATGGGCAACCTTTCCCTTAATTTAAAAGGTGCAACAATTCTCCTCAGTTCTTCCTCTCCTGGCCAGGGCGATTCGGGATTTATGTAATCCGGCGTTTTATCCGATATTCCACCCAGGTCCGATGCGCCAGGTTCTATTAGTTCCTTAGGCGAAGTCAAATTTGGTGGAACCTGTATCGCTATTTCACCAGGCAATATCTCTCTCGCCGCAAGCACGACTTCCTTCATCTCCTCGAAACTCGGTGGTTTATTGTTCCACATCGGCGTTAACGGCTTAGGTAAGAAAGGCTGGATAATAACTTCTTGTATGTGCCTGTATTTCTCGTGCAGCGATTTTATATCCTCCAAAGAGCGGATGCGGTCTTCTTTTTCTTCGCCAATGCCCAATAGTATGCCAGTGGTGAAAGGAATTTTCAGTTTACCAGCCGCTTCTATCGTTTTCAATCTCTGTTTTGGGACTTTCCCGGATGATTTCTTATGCGCTTCGAGTTCTGCGGTGGTTTCGAGCATCAAGCCCATTGAGGCATTTACTTCTCGTAACTCCTTTAACTCCTCCATACTCAGCACACCCAGATTGCAGTGAGGAAGTAATCCGTGCTTTATCGCCATTTTGCATAGCTCTTTCGTGTATTCAACGAGAGAGGAACATCCCAAACCAGTTTCAATAAGCCGGTTTTTGAAGAAGGAAGAAAGATTTGCGAGTTCTGGCTTCTCACCAGTCGTGAAAAGAGCTTCTGTTGCAGTGCCTTTATTATTTATGAGCTCTAAAAATTCTTTCACGCCTATTACGTAAGCGTCTTCGTGGCTGCGAGCTCTAAATCTGCAGTAGTCGCATGCATTCCTGCATACGTTCGTCACTGGTATGAAAATGTTTTTGGAGAAGGTGATGTATTTGTTTTTCATTTCCTTATTTCTTCTCGTTGTATTTTGGCATTATTTTAAACTTGATATTAAATCAAGGAAAAGTAACCCGCACTTTTTGGGTATGATATGTCCTTATAAAACGATAAGATAAAAATCAATAAAGCATAAATAAAATCACAAATCAACCTAAAGTAGGCGATAAGATGAAAATAATAGGTGGAATGTCTGCACAGGTTTTGGCTGCGAGAATTGCGAAAGAACTGGGCTGTAAAGCTTCATTATGTGAGTTCAAAAAGTTCCCCGATGGCGAATTATATACGAGAGTGATGGACGACATAAAAGGCGAAGAGGTAACCATCGTGCAGAGCATCATAACAGATTCCGACCTGATATGTTTGTTGCAATTGATAGATGCGGTGGAAGAAGCGAGTGAAGCAAAAGTTGTCATCCCTTATTTGGGGTATGCGAGGCAGGATAAGAGGTTTAAACCCGGCGAGCCGATAAGTGCAAGGGCAATTGCAAGGAGCATAAGCTTTGCTGGCATCGTTGATAAGATTTACGTGGTTAATGTGCATAATAAAAGCGTAATGGGGTATTTTGACGTGGATACAAGGGAGCTGGATGCTTCTCCTTTAATCGGTGATTACATAGCGAAAAAGAAAATAGCACATCCGGTGATAATAGGACCTGACGAAGGTGCTAAGGAATTGGCGAAAGCAGTTGCTGCTCCTCATGGCTTCGATTACGATGTGCTGGAGAAGAGGAGGATAAGCGGCGATGAAGTGCGTATAAACCCGAAAGAGGCAAGCGTGGAAGGAAAGAACGTTGTCATCGTGGACGATATTATTTCCACTGGTGGCACAATATCAGAAGCGGCTTCTATGCTAAAAGCACGGGGTGTGAACGAAATTTATGTCGCATGCATACATGGACTTTTTGTGCAAAATGCAACCCTGCGGATACTCAATGCTGGCGTCGAAGAGATAATCGCAACAGATACAATAGAATCTGTTTTTAGTGCGATAAGCGTAGCGAAGATGGTTGCAGAAGAGCTGAAAAGGTGAAATTATCCCTCGCCGCCGAAGAATCGCCTCATTGCTGGATACATCTCCATCATCTGCTCTGATGCCACGTCCTCATAAAGCCGGTAAGCAATGCTAACCGCCAGAAGTAAACCAGTGCCTGATGCACCTCCAAGTGTGCCAAGCATATCAGAAAATACGCACAAAACACCCAAAATAGCACCTCCCATTAGCGCTATTTTCGGTATGTATCCTTCCATCATTCTCTCTATCGTTACGGGGCTCCTGCGATGCCCCGGTACTTGTAGCCCTGAGCGATGTATCTGCGATGCTACATCCTTCGCTCCCATTCCGGTCGTATTTATCCAGAATAGAGCGAATATCGCCCCACCTATGACCATAAAAGAAAGGTCAACAGCCAATCTCGTGGCAACTTGCCAACCCGCATGAGGTATTGTCATAAGCCCCGGGAACCAATCCCAGGGACCATACATGGGGTTGAGATAATACACCAAGCCTGAAGCCGCAGTTCCGCCATCATACGTCCCGAATATAGTAATTCCACGGGAATGAAGCATTCGTCCAAAGCCCTGTATGCTCGCCTGCATCGCTCTCACGAGAATCATCGGAAGCACACTTGCGTATAACAGCTTAATTGGGAACTTGCCACGAGCACCTCTTGCCATCGAATGCGCTAACGGTATCTCTAAACGAGTGCTTTCGAGGTAAACAACGATGAAAAAAACTCCGATAGTTGTGATAAGTGCGATTATGTGATGCTGGAAAAGGAAAACCATTCCTCCTTCCAATATCTCGTATGCGGGTATTTGCAACGGCGAACCCGGCCATAGTAACTGAATCCATCTGGGTATTACACCCACTGCCAATCCGAACTCGTCTGGCATCCAACCTATAAGCCCGGTAATTACTTGTTTAGAGACACCCGCGATGATGAACAACGAAACGCCTGACCCTATTCCCCATTTCGATACCACCTCATCCATGAAGTATATAAGCATCCCGCCGATGAAGATTTGAATGAAGAGCAGGAACGAGATGACCTGCAAAGATACACCGAGTTTATCTGCTATTCCCTGGTCAGGCACATAAAAGCCCACAACGTATGTCAAACTGATAAAAACCGAAAAGACCAAAACGAGCAGTTTCTGTAGGTTCTGATAAAACGCCTGGTCTTTGGGGTCGCTCAAGTTCAATTTTATTATTCCCGCGCCAACCAGAAGCTGTAAGACAATGGAAGCATCAACAATTGGCATGATTCCAAGAGCGGTTAATGTATATGTTTCACCCGCAAAAATTGCACGCCATCTACCGAAAATATCTATTGATTGCTCAACATCCATCCCAAAGAGATAAACATTGCCAAGTGCGAAAAAGAGTACGAGTATGGCAATAGTCCAGCCTAACTTCGCTTTAAAATGAACGTGCCACGATGGGCGTTCAACCATGGGGAATTTACTTAAAATCGGTGTTAATGCATCTCTTAGTCGTATCTCGCTCATCTATGCAATACTCACCACGCCACCTGCACTTTCTATTTTATCACTCGCTGTCTTAGAAACTTTGTTCGCTTTGAGCATCAGCGTCTTCGTTACTTTTCCCTTGCCCAATATTTTTTGTATGCCGAGCTCGGTTGCATCGAGATAAATGCCATCCGCTTTCTCTTCCGCTCTTCCTTCTTCTATCAGCTCTTCCAGCATCTCCTCCAGTTCACCTACATTCACAGCCGTATCGGCACTGCGATTTTGGAGAGGTAGTTGTGATTTGTTTTTTCCCTTTCTTATACCCTTTTTCAAAGACCGCACGATGTGATGCGTGTATGCGCCTGCGTTACCGACACCACCTCTGCTTCCTTTCCCTCTTCTCTTCTTACTTGAGCCGCCACCGCAGGTTCTTGTCCCTCTTATCCTTTTTATCCTCTTTTTCATAAATGTATGCAGACCTCCATCTTATCTTACCAGCAGTTTATAAACTATGTTTATATATACTTTACTTTTATACCACAACAATAGTATAGTTTACTTCATATTAAAAAAGGAGGATTGAAGGGAGATGACAGAAATAAACATAAACATAAAGGTAGAAAATGTAGTAGCGAATGCAAGTATTGCTGATAGCCTGGACCTGGAATATATAGAATCGAAGTTAGAAGATGCGGTGTTCACGAAAAAGAAGTTCCCTGGTTTGGTGTACAGGACAAAAGATCCAAAATCCGCTTTTCTTATCTTTCGTTCCGGGAAAGTAGTGTGCACGGGGTCTAAGACTGCCGAAGGTGTGCGAGTGGTGATGGACAAGCTTGCCGCCGACCTTAGAAGCTTAGGTATAGACGTGGTGGAGCATCCGGAGTTTAAAGTGCAAAATATTGTTGCTTCTGCAAGTCTTGGGAGAGAACTCAACCTCGGGGCTATCGTAGTGGGGTTAGAGCTTGAAGGCATGGAGTACGAGCCCGAGGTTTTTCCAGGGTTAGTGTATAGAATAGTCGAACCAAAGAGTGCTATACTGATATTCAGCTCTGGAAGGTTGGTTATAACCGGGGGAAAGACACTGGAGGACTGTGAAAAGTCCGTGCAGGTATTGCTGGACAAATTAAGCAGCTTAGAGCTGATTTAGAAGTTTAAAATGGAGCCAAAAATAGTGGCGTTTTGCTGTAATTGGTGCTCTTACGCAGGCGCAGACCTTGCGGGTGTATCTCGGTATCAATATCCCGCAAGTGTGCGAATATTAAGGGTGATGTGTTCCGGAAGAGTAGAACCCGTTTTCATATTCGATGCGTTTAAAAATGGCGCTGACGGCGTCATCGTCACTGGTTGCCACCCGGGTGAATGCCATTACGTCTCTGGTAACCTGAATGCGGAGAAGAGGGTGGAAAATACGAGGAAAGCGTTGGAGTATTTAGGACTTGGAGCAGAGCGGCTTCGTCTGGAATGGATATCCGCATCAGAGGGGTTGAAGTTTGCAGAGGTGATGCGAGAGTTTACAGAGGAAATAAATGCGTTGGGACCTTCCCCGGTGAAGTCTCATGTGGATGTGAAAAATCCTAAGCACTAAATCCTAAACAAATCCAAATATCTAAATTCAAATCAAAAAGCAAAAAAATAGAAAATGGAGAAAGTGTACGAAGGTGGAGAAAGGATAGGGGTGTTTGTATGCCGATGCGGCGTGAACATAGGCGGAGTGGTGGATTGTGATGAGGTAGCGAGATACGCAGCGACGCTACCCGGGGTGGTTTGCGTATCCGTGAACAAGTTCACGTGTTCTGATTCGGGACAGGCGGACATACAGGAGCATATCCGTAAGTATAATTTAAATAGGGTGGTGGTTGCGGCATGCACGCCAAAGACACACGAGCCTACGTTTAGAGTGTGCTGCGAGGAGGTGGGGGTGAATCAATATCTTTTCGAGTTCGTTAACATCCGTGACCAGTGTAGCTGGATGCATATATGGGACCATGAGGGCGCAACGGAGAAGGCGAAGGATTTAGTTCGGATGGGCGTTTATCGTGCCAAGCTGTTAGAGCCATTGGAGGAATCAGAAGTTGCAGTGGACCAGAACGCAGTGGTTATAGGCGCTGGAGTTGCGGGGATGCAAGCGGCAATGGACCTCGGGGACATGGGGTTCCACGTATATTTAGTGGAGAAGGAGCCTTCAATCGGAGGAAGGATGGCTCGTTTTGACAAGGTATTTCCAACGAATGACTGTTCTATCTGCATCTTAGGACCAAAGATGGTGGAAGTAGCACGTAATGAGAACATCGAGATAATGTCGTATGCCGAGGTAGTGGAGGTGAAAGGGTTCGTGGGTAATTTTGAAGCCACGATAGAACACAAGCCCAGGTATATAGATGTGGATAAATGCACGGGATGCGCGCAGTGTACGGAGAAATGTCCGGTAGAAGTGCCATACGACTTCAACGAAGGTTTTGGGACTCGAAAAGCGGCATACGTGCCTTTCCCCCAGGCGGTTCCGCTACGCGCTGTAATAGATTTGGAAAATTGTTTGAGAAGCGAAGGTAAGGAGTGCAAAGCATGTATAAAAGCATGTGAGCGAGATGCGATTGATTTCTCGCAGGAGAAAAAATATAGCAAGGTGAAAGCAGGAGTGATAATAGTAGCGCCGGGGTTCGTAACTTATGACCCTGAACCAAGAAACGATTATGGATATGGGATGGATGACAACGTAATAACGACGATGGAATTTGAGCGGCTTTTGAATGCCGCTGGTCCAACAGAAGGGCATGTTATAAGAGCTTCTGATTGTAAGGAGCCCATGCGGCTGGGGTTCATCAATTGTGTTGGTTCTCGTGACGTTAAAACGAACGTTCATTGCTCTGGCGGGGTCTGCTGTATGTTTAACATGAAGAATGCGATTTTATTGAAGGAGAAGCGACCGGAGATTTCGTGCTATCTATTTTATATTGACATAAGAGCACCGTTCAGAGGTTATGAGGAGTTTTACAACCGGGCAAGGGAGCTTGGCATAAGATTCGTCCGGGGAAGACCTTCGGAGGTAATAGAGAAGGAGAATGGGAATCTGGTGATAAGGGCTGAGGATACGTTGAAGGGAGTGGTAAGGAATATAGAAGTGGATTTAGTTGTTCTTGGCACTGGCATCGTGCCGCATTCGGATATAGAAAAGATATCGAAGATGCTGAAGATTCCACGCGCTGCGGATGGGCTGCTTATGGAGGCGCATCCTAAATTGGGACCTGTGGATACGGTATTAGGGGGTGTATTCGTTGCCGGCGGTGCATCAGGTCCGAAGGACATACCGCTTTCAGTTGCGCAGGGTAGTGGTGCGGCAGCAAGAGCCGCGAGATTGCTCGTTACAGGAAAAGCGAAAATAGAAGGAATAACCGCTGTTTCGGATGCGGAACGATGCATAGGATGTTCATTATGCGTGGACGTTTGCCCTTATGTTGCATTGACGTTGGATAAGAAGGAGGGCAAGGTGATGGTTGTTGAGGCGATATGCAAAGGTTGTGGCACCTGTGCGGCATCATGTCCCGTGGGTGCGATGGAGCAGAGGCATTTTAAAACCGAGCAGGTAGAAGCCCAGGTGAAGAGCTTGTTTGCGCTTACGTAAAGGTGGATCGAACTATTTATTGTTTTGTAAAGAAAATGTAGAACGATGAGATGATACAATGGAATAATTTACTCATTACATTACAGAAGGAGACAAAAATGATCTAAATGAAGATTGAAGGAATAATATGGCTCAGAGACGTTGTGGACAAGCTTGCTCTTAAACACCATGTTGAAACTCATGAGGTTGAGGAAGTGCTCAGTGGCAAACCTAAGTTTCGCTTTGTTGAGAAAGGGGAACGAGAAGGTGAAGGTATATATAGTCAAGGACACAAATAATTGGGCAAAGTTAGGTTAAAAGGTTGTTTATTCCAGAATGATTTAAGTGATGTCCCGAGTTCTTTTACCGTATTATGAGCTGTATTTGCGGTTTTCTTTTCACGTGTCTGACGCCAGCATTCTTCAAGAGGGTCGAGATCAGACGCACCTGTTGGTAAGAACATGTAATCAATGGTTTCCTTGTTCTCTTTGAAATATCCAATAACGAGATTATTCTTGTGCCACGTTGCTCGGTCAAGGATGAACAACACCTTTTTATACCGCTTGTGCAGCCTTTTTATGAACTTTAGCACTTCCTCTTTGACTTGGCGATCCATCTCTTGGTAGTGGAACTTCCCATGCCAGGTTAGAGCACCACCCACATTTATTGCCTCTTTTGAACCGTTTGTGTACACGAGGGGTGTTGTCCCCTTACGAGCCCAGCATTTACGTCTGTCCGCGTCAATTGTAAAATGAACCTCGTCCAAGCAGATTATCACCGTGTCTTCGTCCAGGCTTTCGAGTTTTTTTTGAAATGCTCTTTGAACTCGTCCACGTCTTTCTGATTTCTGCGTTTGTGTCTTGGTCTTGGAATCAAACGAACAAAACCCAAATTTGAAATAATCCTGCGAACATGCCTTGATCCGTATGAAAACCCAAATTTTGACTTAATCAAAGCATGCACATCTTTTGTTTGCCAGCCCCTCGTATATCCATTTTCCATCTGGTAAGGGTTTTCTAGAATTGAATCGAGCTCTTTTAGGTCTGCTTCGCTTAACTTAGGCTTCTTTCCTCTCCCTTTTTTATCACGAAGCCCCTCAAAACCTTCTGCTTTGAATCTACAATGCCAGAAAGAGACTTTGCTTTTAGATGTGTAGCAAATCTTTTCAATGTCCCTATCTCTGTAACCTTCTTTCAATAAAAGAAGGTAATGCAGACGTTCTTTTATCTTCCCGTCCCTCTCTCTTTTGTATCGCTTTTCTAACTCTTTTAAATCAACATCCTTCAACTCCATAAAATTATACTTAATGCCCTATTATTTAAAGCCCTCACTATACTTAGCTTTAGGACAAACTAGCGCAGGGCGATATTTGTCTGTACTTTTTATTTATAAAAAGACAAAAGAAGTATTAATATTGAGTGCCAGAGACATGGCAAGAAAAGAAAGGAGGCAATATGACAAAAAGTAAATCTAAAAGCCTACCACGTTTTGGGTCTCTTGATGAACTTGTAAACTTCTTTGATACCCATGACATGGGCGAATACTGGGCTGAGATGCCCGAGGCCCACTTTGAAGTTGATATCAAGAGAAAGACACATCTCTTTGCTATTGACACTGAACTTGCTAATAAATTGACAGAAATTGCTAAAAACAGAGAAATCTCTTCCGAGACACTTATCAATGCCTGGTTGAAAGAGAAAATTCAGGAACAGATGTAGATAGAGGCAAAGTGGCAGAGTTTTTAGCAAGGTTGGCAAAGGTAAACCTGGATAAGGATACTGGATGGATAAAAATTTTAAATTAATAGAAGAAGTAAAAGATTAGAAGAGGAGTTGAGTACATGGTGAAATGCCATGCTATTGAAAACGCTAACACTGAGGAATTACCGAAAATATAAGAATACGTATGTTGAATTCCCGGATGGCGTTATAGGTATTACAGGCTTGAACGGGGTGGGGAAAACGACTTTAATAGAAGCGATAGGCTGGGTTTTGTTCGGACATCACGCCGCAAGGACAACAAAAGAACTTATAAAAAGGGAGGGTGCATCGTCGAATGAGCCTTGCAGTGTTGCCCTGGAATTCGAGCTGGAAGGCGATGGGTATATTGTAATAAGAGAAATGGTGGGCAAGAATTTAGTGCCAAAAGCAAGCCTCGTTATCAATGGAAAGCAGATAACCAACAATGCCGACGAGGTCACAGGAGTCATAGAGGACAGATTAGGCATGGATTACCAGTCTTTCTTCACTTCAGTTTTCGCAAGGCAGAAGGAGTTGAATGCGCTGTCAACAATGAAAGCAGCAGAGAGGAAAAAGCTCGTGCTCCGGATGCTTGGCATAGAACGGATAGAAAAGAGTATACAGACGATAAGGGAGGAAAAGAGGGGGAAAGAAAAGAAGATAGAGGGTATAAAAGCGGCAACCGTGGATAAAGAAGGCAGAAAGAAGATAGAAGTGCTTAAAAGTAAGAATGGAGAACTGGAGAAGACGAAAGAGGCACTTTTACCGATTATAAAAGAAATAGATGATTCTAAAGTGGTGAAAGAGAAAGAAGCAGAGGAAGCGAAAGAAGAATTGGAAACCACCACGAAGAAATATGAGAGATACATGGAGCTGAGTAATACTATGGGCGAGAGAAGAAGCGACCTGGAGAATGCGAGGAAGAGGCGGGAAGAGAAAGAAAAAGAGCTTGCGGATTTGCTCGTAAAGAATAAGCGGCTTGAAGGAATTGCAGAGAAAGAAACAGAATATTTCCGGTTTATAGAGAAGAAGGATGCGCTGGATGCGATGCGGGAAAGTTATCAGCGAAAGCAGGAGTTATTGAAGCGGGAAGAGAAGATCGGGGTGGAGCTAAATAAACGTGAGGAGAAAATAAGGGGGTTGAATGCGAGACGGGTAGAATTTGAGGGGATAGAGGAAAAGGTGGAAGGGGTAAAGAAGGGGATTGAAAAGATAAGGAAACAAAAGGAGAGCATACATTCTTCGCTCGGCGCTTTTAAATCACTCGTATTACAGAACAAAAAGGATATAGAAGAGAGGAAAGAGAAGAAGAAGAAAATAGAGGTTTTGGGTCCTGATGGTGAATGTCTGATGTGCGAGCGGAAATTGGGAACGCACTACGAAACGTTGATAAAGAAGCTGAGTGAGGAGATAAATAATAGAAAGGAGAAACTTCGTTCGATTTTTAATGAATACAAAATGAAGAAGGAGGAACTTGCTTCTAAGGAAAAAGAGGAGGATTTGGTTATAAAGAAGGATAAAGAGCTGGAGAAGCTTGTAACGGAGAAGCGCGCACTGGATATAAGAATTGTTGGGGAAGAGCGTGAGTTAGAGCGATGGAAAAAGGAATTGGAGGTTATAAAGACCGATTTGGCGCCCATTATGGAAGTGGAGTTTGACGTGAACGTTTACAAGGACGTTATTTCTGCACTAAAAGGTCTTGAAGTGGTGTATCGTGAGATAATCGGGTTAAGAGCAGAGATAGGAAGGACGGAAGAAGTGAAGAATAACGTGCGGACGTTAAGCGAACTGGAAAGAAAGATTACGGAGGATATAACGGCGTTGCAAAGACAAATAGAAGAATTAGCGTTTGATAAAATGGCGTATGTGGAGATGAAGGCGAGATACGAACGTAAGAAGGAGGAATTGAACGAAGTGAAGCTGCGGCTTTTGGAGAAGAGAAACGAGTTCGAGAACGTGTACAAGGACATAGAGCGTGTATTGGAGGCGGTAGAGGAGCAGAAGAGGTTAATGGAGGAGAAAGAGAAGGAAGAGACAGCGATAATGTATCTCAGCCTGCTTGAAAAGATAATGAACGACTTCAAGGTGTACATGGTGGGTATGATTCGCCCGATGCTTTCCGATTACGCATCTGATATGCTGAGAAGGTTAACGGATGGTAAATACAGCAAGCTGGAGCTGGATGAGAACTACGACGTGTTTATTTATGATGAAGGGACGCCGTATGAGATAAACAGGTTTTCCGGTGGAGAGGAGGACTTAGCGAATCTTTGTCTGAGATTAGCGATTTCCGCTGTCGTCACTGAAAGAAGTGCCATTCAAACTAATTTCATTATTCTCGATGAGATTTTCGGGTCGCAAGACGCTCTTCGGAAAAGGAATATTATTCTGGCGTTGAACGAGCTTTCAAAGAAGTTCCGGCAGATATTTCTTATTACGCACATAGAGGACGTGAAGGATTATATGGAATACGTGTTGAGGGTGACGGAAGACGAGGAAGGGGTGAGTTGGGTGAGGGTGGGGGCGTAGAAGATTTTAAGCATCTGTTTTCTCTATATGCAATTTACACATGTTATTTCTACTTAAGACCTTTTATATGGCGTTGAAATAGGATATTAATAGCGCAGATAAGAGATGCGCCTTCTTCTATCTGTCTAAAAGTTGGAGGTAAAAGTACATTATGGAAAGGAGGTGGTGAATATGGCAATTGAACGATGGAGACCTTTTGGTTGGGGTTTGAGAAGGTGGATGCCTGCCCGTGCGATTCCAACGTTCGAAGAAGAGGTAGAGGATATGTTCGAGCGAATGTTAGGAGTGCCACGGCACCGTGCTATTGTGGAGACAAGAGGATGGAGCCCTCTTGTAGAGATGTTTGACCGAAAGGATGAGATTCTGTTGAGAGCCGACCTTCCCGGGGTGAAAAAGGAGGACGTTCATGTCTCGGTCACCGGCGATGTCCTTTCAATAGAGGGCGAGCGGGAAGCAGAAGAGGAGGTCAAGGATGAGGACTACTACTGCTGCGAACGAGCATACGGGAGATTCTACCGTGAGATCTTGCTGCCTGCAGGGGTCCAGAAGGATAAGATTGACTCTGAATATAAAGGAGGTATCCTTGAAATCCACATGCCGAAAGCGGAGGAAGTCAAGCCCAAAGAGATAGAAGTCAAAGTTAAATAGTTGAAGAGATACCCAACCTTATCCCTAAATTTTGTGGAGGGCGATGTAAATAGCTCTCCTTATTTTTACCGTTCTGTAAACCTCCAATTTTTGCTCTACTTTGAAATGAAACCTGTAAATTATAAAAAAGAGTGAGTTATTTATATACAATGGAAAAAGCAAAATTTTATCCTGTAAAGGGGTATATAGACCTTCAAAAGAGTGCAACTTCTAACATAGAGAGTTTCTGGAAGAAAGAAGCAGCGAAACTGGATTGGTTTAAATGTTGGGATAAGGTACTCGAATGGGAAGAGCCATTTGCAAAATGGTTTGTTGGTGGTATGCTCAATGCATCTTACCTGTGCATAGATAAACATTTACATTCATGGCATAAGAATAAGGTGGCTTTATACTGGGAAGATGAAGAAGGGAATACAAAAGCTTTCAGCTATTTTCAACTTTACCGTGAAGTGAACAGATTTGCTTCCGTGCTGAAGAATCTTGGAGTAAAAAAGGGAGACCGCGTGGTTTTATACCTGCCGATGATTCCAGAACTCCCGATTGCAATGCTTGCAACAGCAAGAATAGGTGCCATCCATACCGTCGTATTCTCAGGATACAGTAGTCAATCCCTGGCAGATAGAATTAATGACACGTCGGCAGAGGTTTTGATAACCGCGGACTTTGGAATAAGAAGGGGGAAACACATACCGCTTAAAGAGATTGCTGACGAAGCGCTGAAGGCTACTCCTACCATAGAGAAAGTAGTTGTGATAAGAAGGACGAGAGAAGATATAAATATAGAACCGGGTAGAGACTTACTCTATCATGAATTAATAAAGGATGCGGGAGATTATGTTGAACCTGAACCTCTGGAGTCCACGCATCCATTGTATATCCTCTACACATCAGGAACCACAGGTAAGCCTAAAGGAGTCGTCCACTCGACTGGCGGATATTTGGTCTATAATTATGCCACCTACAGGTGGGTGTTTAACATATCAGACGAATCGGTGTATTGGTGCACGGCAGACGTTGGCTGGGTAACAGGGCACTCATCAATAGTTTATGCGCCTTTACTTCATGGTGCAACGGTTCTTATGTATGAAGGAGCACCCGATTATCCAACTCCTGACCGATGGTGGGAAATTATAGAAAAGTATGGTGTCACAATCTTTTATACGAGTCCAACTGCAATCAGGATGTTTATGCGTTATGGAGAAGAGCGTATAAAGAGGTATGACTTAAGTAGTTTAAAGATTCTGGGCTCTGTCGGTGAAGTTATCAATCCAGAAGTATGGGAATGGTATTACAAGCAAATAGGAGCTGAAAGATGCCCGATAGTTGATACCTGGTGGCAGACAGAAACAGGAGGAATAATGATCTCGCCAGTACCTGGCTTAGAGCTCGTACCGCTTAAGCTTGGCTCTGCAACCCTGCCCTTACCCGGTATAGATGCAGAAGTAGTAGATGAGGAAGGCAATCCGGTAGGCACGGGTATAAAAGGCTATTTAGTAATAAGAAAACCCTGGCCTGGTATGTTGATGGGGCTTTACAAAGACCCTGAAAGGTACAAAATGGTCTATTGGTCAAAATTTAAGGGGATGTATTATACAGGCGATTATGCGATAAAGGACGAAGATGGTTACTTCTGGTTACTTGGAAGGACAGACGAAGTATTAAAAATAGCGGGGCATCGGTTGGGCACAGCGGAGATAGAAGGTGCTGTTGTGAAGACACCATCTGTAGCAGAGGCTGCTGTCATTGGCAAGCCAGACCCTATAAAAGGCGAGAATATTGTCATCTTTGCGATATTAAAAGTGGGATATGAACCATCAGATAATCTAAAAAAGGAAATAACCAAAGAAGTTCGTAAGCAGATAGGTGCCATAGCTACGCCTCAGGAGATTCACTTCGTTGATAAACTGCCAAAGACAAGGTCCGGTAAGATAATGAGACGTGTCTTAAAAACCATTATAATGGACAAGCCTGTTGGCGACCTTACAACTCTAGAAGACGAAGCTTCGATAGAGGAAGTAAAGGCGGTTTACGAAGAGTTCAAGCAGATGATGAAGAGAGCGTAGAGAGATGGCTATTTTAACAGGCGATGCAAAATGCAAAGGGTAACGCATCATAGACCTGACTTGAGAGAGAAACTTTTCTTTTGTATTTCTGGATTTATAATAAGCGTTCCCCTCACCCTCTTTATTGGCACGTTCACAGACCAGCTATGCGCAGTGATGCCGATATTCTATGCTACGTTATGCACAACCGCGATATTCACGCCGTTCATCGAGGAATTCGCAAAAGTTTATCCGCTCTTCTATCGTCATGGCGAAACAGAGAAATCAATTTTTACGCTCGGCTTTTTGGTCGGGTTGGGATTTGGCATCTCCGAATTTTTTGTATATATACTTGTATTAGGAGCGCCGGTATCTATCAGATTGCCGATGATTTTCTTCCACGCCGCAAGCACTTCGATTGCTGCCTACGGTATTGCAACAAAGCGACCTGCGCGGTTCTATCTGACTGCTGTGGTTCTTCATTTCTCAAATAACTTTTCTGCATTTTTTGGCACGTTCTGGTTCATAGGCGGAGTTGCTGCGGTAGCAATAGCTTATTTCCTCTCATGGCGGTTCTATCGTAAAACTTCGGAAAGGTTTGTTGATTAGGAATAAATAAAAGGTATTTGTTTACCGCCGTGGTCACGGAGAGCGCTGAAAAGTGATGAGGTTCTCTACGGGCTCAGTCAGCGGTAAACAAATATTTTGCTTTTACGCAGGCACGAACTTCGTCCCGTAGTAGATTATCCCCTTCTCACCCTCTTCGAGTTCGATAATCGCAGATGTATACGGAGTTTGCCGGTTATGATTCCTCGGAGCCTGGTAAACCGTCGTATAAGTAACAACCACACCAGTTCCCTTGAATTTGTGAGGCTCGATGTTTCCTCCTCTCAGGTGAAGGGATATTATTAAATCATTAAAAAGGTTACCATATTTTTTCTTTTAGCACAGGTTTTCTTTTTTGTTAAAAAAGAAAAAGTGTGTTATCATCTCTTCTAACTGTATCATAGTATTTAAAGAATTGCATAATTTAAAATCCGCCTCACCTTCGTATAAAACAAGCCGGGCGAATTTTTGCGATTCTTCTATCCCCATCTCTGCTTTCATCTTCCTTCGCAACGCCTCATGTATCTCCACCAGAAGTTCTTTCCCGCCTATTCGCTCTTCTTTCAGCAAAAATTCTAATCCCGCTCTCACTTCTTTATGCCGGGATGCGAATGCCGAATCTATCAATTCCTCTGCTTTCTTTCTTTGAAAAAACGCATTTCGCACTACTTCTTCTATTCTGGTCTTATCAATCGTTTCTGTAGCCGGAGAAGCTGTTGTTGCTGCTGCTTCCAGCATATTAATGGCAGCGCCAGCATCTCCTCTCGCATATTCCTTCAGCGTTTTTAAACCCCCTTCTGTAAGTTTTACACCTTCGCCCTCTGCTATTGACTTTATCAATGTCTCCAGCGCATCGCTTTTATCTAAATGCGTGAAGTGAAGGTTCAGACATCTTGACCTTATAGCGGGGATAACACCAGCGGGTTTCGTAGTGGAGAAAATGAATCTGCTCGTTTTGCTGCTCCGTTCCATAACCCTTCGTAAAGCCTGCTGGATATTTACGGGAAGGAAATCGGCGTTGCTGAAAAATAACACTTTAAAAGATGCATTTATAGGTGACAACGCCGCATATTCCCTTATCATCTCCTTAAAAATATCTATCGCAGATTTCTGCTCATCGTAAAAGAACTTGAATCTTTTATCCTCTTTCAACCATTTTTTCCTTTGCTCAATGAAATCCGACGTTTCTATAAGCATAATATTCTCATCGTAGAACTCACCATAGAGCTCCTTCGCTAATGCATAAACCAAAGATGTTTTGCCTGTACCTTTTGGACCCCAGAGCAATAGATTTGGTATCGTTTTTTCCTTCGCAAAACCTTTTATCCGTTTCACTACCTCTTCTTGCCCTACGATTTCATCCAAACTCTTCGGTCGGTATTTTTCTGTCCACATTTCAACTTTTTCTCTAAAGAGAAAACCTTGACTAAAAGAGAACTTTCAACATTTAAATAAAGTTTGATCAATGATAGCCTCTGAATGAAATTATCCTCATCTTCCGACTTCATGCTTAGCAATAGGTTATATGCGGTGTCAGTAACAGATATTGTCTTTACTCCCATCTTTCCAAAATCCTATTTCTTGAGATGCTCCAAAACCCACGTACGAATGAGAACATTAGGCTCCTTCCCTGCTCCTTCAGCCAATTTCTTCACCTGTTTAAAGGTCTCTTCATCCAGCTCTATGGTTAACATCCACTTATGCTTCAAAGGGCGAGCGAACTTCACCTCTACGGGCTCAAATTCATCTGTGAACTCTTCAGTATCGTGAGTATCCCAAAATTCCGCTTCTTCCTCAACACTCTTAAACCTTGGTATCTTACCCATTTCACCTTACTATCTTCTCTTGTTGTATATAACAATATCTTCTATTTATAAAACCTTCTCCGTTCGACTTCTGTAGCCTCTCTCGCCGTAATCACAAAATAACTCCCCTTCCCTCGAGGAGCAAGGAAGATGGCGAGAAAACGTCCGGAATAGGTTTGACCAATAACCCTTAAAGTTTTATTTCTCGCCCTGGTCACAAAGGGGTTAGAATAGCAAACCTCTTCCACTTCATGTGGTGAAACATTATGCCTGGCAATATGGTCAATGTTCCAATCATTCCACAGAAGTTCCTGAATGTATATCATTTTCTTTTGATAAGTGGTCAAAGTGCCAAATAAGTTCTATCCTAAATCCTAAAAGGTCCTCAACCCCTCTCTTCACGGTGCTTGAAAATTGTCTCAGAGAGGTTACCTTTAATCCCTCACTTTCCTTCTCTCTTCCACTCGCGTAGCCCTGTCTAACGCTATTCCCAGTGCTTTGAAAATCGCCTCTATCTTGTGGTGTTCGTTCTCGCCCTTCGCATATACGTGAATGGTGAAGTTTGCATGAGTGGCAAAAGAATTCATGAAGTGTGATATGTTCTCAGTGCTAATATCCTCTACTTTTTCTTTACCGAAGTCCACCTCGAACACGGTATAACATCTACCTTCTCCTCCTATACCGCCTATGTCCACTGCGCATCTTGCAATAGACTCGTCCATCGGTATAATCGCATCGCCAAACCTCACGGTCTTTTCTCTTTCCTCGGACTCAACGCCGCCAATTGCTTTTTTAAACGCCTCGCCTAAAACGATACCGGTATCTTCTATGACGTGGTGGTTCAAGTCGCCTTCTGCCTTCACAACCATATCAAAAAATCCATGCCTTGAAAAAGTAGCCAGCATGTGGTCAAAGAATTTTATCCCTGCGCTTATATCATGCGTTCCAACACCGTCAAGGTTCAACTCCACTCCGATATTCGTTTCTTCTGTCTTCCTTTTTATGCTCGCCGTTCTCATTTTTGTCTCATCAAACTTTCTTAAAAAGAAAGTTTGATCAAAGAAACTATTATTTTTTCTTTTCCGAAAACGCTTTTCTTTTTCTAAAAGAAAAGGGTTTATTTATATTTAAAAATAGGTGGTGCTTTTTATATCTGAAAATCGTATGAACGAGGCAGAGTTTATAAGGAGTGGAAAAGCGAAGGACATTTATCGAAGACCCGACGGTGATATTATTTTCGTGTTTACCGACCGCGTTACTGCGTTTGACGGTATAAAAAAAGCGGATTACAAAGGTAAGGGAGAAGCATGCTGTAAATTATCCTGTTTCTGGTTTGAGAAGCTACAAGCAGAGGGAATAAAAACACACTTCAAGGAATGTATACCTCCAAACATGCTGGTGGCGGAGGAAGTGAGTATTTTGCCGGTGGAAGTGATAGCTCGAAACTTCCTCTATGGGTCTTTGTGGAAAAGATATAAAAAAGGCGAGATAAATATAGGCAGCGATTTCCTCGTGCAAGAAGAAAAGCGGGAAGGGATGCCGCTAACTAAAAGCTTCCTGGAGTTCACCACCAAATTTGAGCGTGTTGACAGACCGATAACAGAAGAAGAGATAATAGAGAAAGGTTGGATGGACAGAAGTGAAATAGAGCATATAAAAAAGGAGACGAGAGGGATAGGAGATATAATGAAGTCTTATTTAATCCAGAGGGGGATAATATTGGCGGATTTCAAGCTGGAATATGGCAGGAATAAAGAGGAAGGGGATATAATTCTTGCAGACGAGGTTGGCACGCCGGATGTCTGCCGGTTCTGGGATAAAGAAGCACACGAACAAAGGGGGGAGATACTTAGTTTGGATAAAGACGTGTTCAGGGAGGGGAAAGGGGATCTCTCGGAGGTTTATCTTGAGGTTTGTAAGAGGATTATGGTGCAATAAATAGAATCCGCTGATCTATGGGTGCCTGCTCATTGTTGGATTTGCGTTTCACCACCGAATTCTTCAGCGAAAAAAAGGGCTGATTCTAACCTTTTAATTATCCCCTTTCTTCTTCCAACTCTTTTACCGCATCACGATAGGCTGCACGCGCCTTCTACATCCCTCGCATTCGTTTTCCCCTTCCGATAATCAAAATATCCGCACCGCCTTTTACCGCCTCTGGTGCATTATCTTCCCTTATCCCGCCGGCAACCGCTACCAGTATCTTATTATTTTCTGATTACAGCAATCGTAAAAATTCATCCAGCGTCAAACCAGCCTCCTTGATAATTCTATTCAATGTGCCCTTCTTCAATGTCCCATGAACTGGAACTGTGATCTTAATCGTTTTACCGTCTTCAATCTTCTTGAGTCTAACATGCGAACCTCTTTGCCGTGTTGCTATAAATCCCGCCTTTCTTAAAGCTTTTATCGCATCCTATCCCGTAATTACTGGTAGTTTTTTCATACCATAACTTCCACGACTTTGAGCTGTGGATACTGCAATAATTCGTCTTCATCAGGCTCAAGATAGAGTCCTATTGCTTCCTTGATATTTTCTAACGCCTCTTCGTATATCTCACCCTGCGATATGCACCCTGAAAGGGATGGGACATACACGGTATAGCCACCTTCTTCTTGTGGTTCTAAAACGACTTTTAGTTTCATATATGCTCTTTATGCCTTTTGGATATTTAAAGTTTCAACCACGCTACATCCGAATAAAGAGTTTGTCCCATAATTAGATATTTTGCGAAATTGGATGCTTATTTTTGGTTATAAAGCCCTATATGAGCTTCTTTTTTGTTGAGATTTTGAATTGCGGGACAGGCTCGGGAGATCCTATCCTTTCCAAATGAATCACTGGAACATTATTTCCATTACAATACCAATATAAAGGACCATCATCTGTTAAAAAAAGCAATTTCTTTCTTTCTGTAATACTAATAAGCGATGTGTCGGTTATTCCGAATTTTGGAAGCTCTGTTCTCTTTAAAAATTCGTTCTTTTCGATATATTCTTCTCCTAAGCCTAACAAACGCTCTATTGAAGAATTGATGAATCCTGAGTATCTTTCTTCTTTGAGCCTACTTTTGGCTAGATTTGATGTTTCAGCTAAGACTTGAGGAGTAACAAAAATTTTTTCGAAATTTTCCAGAAATTTAACAAGCGAGATAAAATCCTTTTTATCATAATTAAATCGTCTGAGGTCGCTTATGCAATAAAATCCAATTAGGTAGAGTAGTAGCGGTCCTGTATCAATAACGATTTCTTTGAACCTAAATATATTTTCATCCATTCTCTCTTTCGACCACTTTTATCTCTCCGTTTACATCTACTTTAACCGTGTATCTCCGCTTTTCTGAAGAAAATAGATTTTCCTTTACCTCACACCTTACTACATAGAGCCCTTCTTTCTCCATAGTGCCAATGGCATCAAACCCAATCCAGTTTGAATGTGGAAGATTGAGTGAGCTAATTAACTCCTCTTCTCCCCGTATTTTACTGAAATAACTCTTTACGATTTCAATTGCCTTTTCCATATTGATTTCTGACATGTGTAGTTTTTTTGTTTTCTTATATTAATACTATACTAACCTACAAAGAACTATTTAGCATTTTCCTCTTCCTTTCTCTTTTTTGCTTCTTCTCGTCTTGCCAGGACGTATTGTTCGAAACCTTCAAAGCTATGGAATTCTAACTTAATTCTTTTGTTTAAATATATTAGATATTTTACACCTTTTTTGGTTGTTTTCCAAATTGCATCTTTGTTTCGTTTAGCATCACCTTGTTTTCGATATTTGTAAAGCAAAACTGTCATGGACTCTGCTGTCTTCTTTTTTTTTGTGCGTAGGTAATCATCCTCATTCAACAAATCCAAGATAGTCCTTGGCTTATAATACAGGAGAGATAGAACATGGTATTTTAGCAGGGGAAAATACCGATGATGCTCGTTCAACATCTCTTCTAACTGCTCTTTTGTTATTTTACTTTTTGTTTTCATGATTTGTGTTTCCTCCTTACAATATTATAAACTATATATATTATTTAAAGAAATTTTATTATATAAAAACTTTTTTAACTTTGTAAAGTTTGTTTATCACATCTCCGATAATTTTCCTTGTATTAATATATCTTCAGTCAGCCTACCCTTACTTATCTCAACTTCTTCACTACTTATGTCTATTCCAATGCATCGGCGATTAGTCTTTTTGCATGCTAAGAGTGTCGTACCAGCACCGCACATAGGGTCTAAAACTATATCACCTTCATTTGTGAAAAATTCTAACAATTCAGTTGTTGACTTCATATCCTGTTGCCACTCGTGTAGTCCTTTCTCAATACCACCTGCTATAATTATATCATTAATTGTACCCTTTGGCTTTACCATTGGTGGTTTGTAGAAGACAACAATTGGTTTTTTACATTGCTGTATCTTTCGTGCATAGAAGACTAATTGAGTCCTTATTGTCAATTTTAGACTAAGTGTATAATAAAACTCCAAATGTTTTAAGAGACTACTTTGTACTTGAGGTATGTACAAGTTACCACAGTATGCTATGAGGAATTTCCCTGGCTTTAATGCTTTTCCTGCTAACTTTCCCAACTCATCATATAAATAGAGTGCATCCTTAGCATAAGGTGGGTCTGTAAATATACAATCAACTGAATTTGCGGGTATTCTATCGTATATCTTAGTGAAGTCCTTTTGAATGACTCTATATCCATTGTTAGATGTGAACTCATTTCCTTTTTCTATATATCTTTCTATTATCTTTTCTTTTCACTTCTCTCACAATTTTATCAGCTTTTAGTGATGATAATTCTGGATACTTAGCAAGTGCTCGTGCTATATTTATGTCTTCTATCTGAGTTCCATCAGATAATCTTATTTGTTTCATTTTTTAGTGTCCTAATATCCATTCACCCAATTTTTATATTTTCTACCATTTTTCAGAAATATTACAAATATTGGAATTTTAAATAAAAATATTAAAAAACCTCTTAAAATAGTTTTTTTCACAAAAATGTTGATAATTTCAGAAATATATCTTATATTTGTTATATTTGTTATTTTTGTGAACCAGAAATATAAGAGGGTGTTTAGAAAGTCTATTTACGATCTAAAAGCTCGATTATTTCGCGCCAGACGTCTTATCATGATATTAACCATCGCGGCATAAATCATCGTTTCACTGGTTTGGGTCAAGCTTTCATAATCTTTACTGAGTCGG